>CAISPO010000019.1 GCA_903887415.1 uncultured Bacteroidota bacterium
AGCGTGTTCACCTCTTCCCTTTCCGAACAGAGAAGTTAAGCCGCTCATGGCCGATGGTACTGCACAACAATGCGGGAGAGTAGGTAGCTGCCATATTCTTTTAAAAGTCCCTTCCTTTAATGGTAGGGACTTTTTTTATGCAGGTATGTACCGTTTCACTGGTTAGAAAATGCCTTTTTGCGGATACCTCGTCTGCATCATAGGCAAAAATTTAATCGGAATCAAGAACGCAGGTAAACTGCCATAATTTATGCGGCTGAATGGATACGCCGATTTTATGAACTGTACGATCAAGACAATTAGCTCGGTGCCCCAGTGACGGCACATCCTGGTCTATAAGTAACCTGTTTATTGTTTCCAGCGGTGTGTTCATGCCATAGTCGCAGCATTCGGCAAAATTATTGGTGATCTTACACCTCGCTTCAAGGCGTTCATGACCACAATAACCAGCTTTCCCGGACGTGATGGCATGGCACTGCGCATTTGCAAATAATATGGAGTCGGGATAAAGCAAGGGCAATGTATCTGTTTCGTTGAGCGTTTTCAAAAGCGATGTGTAGTAGTCAGTGCGCGAAGTGGTGTCACCCTGGTCAAACACAGATGCCGCATAAAGCTTAGGGTTGCTTCTCGCCATGTTGAGTATATAAATGATCATTTGCTCCGATTTGGTCATATAGTTGGCAAACTCAGCGGTGTTACATTTCTTATAATACTCATTGTCCCAGCTTTTAGAAAACTGCGAAAGGGGAGACGTGTAGGCACCTGCGCTGACGGATTGCAACGGTGTGTAATTATGTTCCTTCCGGAGGTCCAGCACGCCGGTGCCTGGAGAAAAATATCCTCCTATCTTATTGTATCGGGCGCTGAAACAAATCCGCCGGCTGCTTGCCGACCATGCGGCATCGTCGGTGAGCAATGAGTTAACTATGTCAACCGCCGATCTGCCATAAACTGTATGGGGTGTACACTTTGCAAAATAAAGGCCAAGTTCGCAGTTGCCAATGAACGTCACCGCCTGGCACTGCGCGGTAGCGGCACACAGTGAATCGGGATACAAGAGGCCCAATGTATCCGCACCCAAAAGGTCTTTTAAAAAAGTTGCCACATACGCACGATCAGAAAAATTCGCATTGCCGCGGCTTAAAACGGTTTCGGCATATAACCGGGGATTTGTGCGGGCAAGATTGAGCATATAAATGATCAACCGCGCCGTATCATTCATATAGCCGGCACTGGCGGCGGTATTGCACCTTTTGTATCTGCTGTAGTTCCAGCGCGGAGAAAAGCCCGCCAAAGGAGAAATACAGGCGCCTGGCAGGTTCATATCCGGCGGCGTGGTAAAATGATATGCTTTGCTAAACGCCTTTCCATTAATGGTACAGGAGACAGTAACGGAATAAGTAACCTCTGACGAAAGCGGTTGCTCTGGTATTGCGCAAATAGTATTCATCTGGTCTCGCCCTGTTGCCGGATGCTGCGGATCGCTCACGAAACAGGGTATATCTGTATGCCCCCTGTCGGACAAAACAAACGTAGCATTTTCCACCTTTTGATCGCCGGTGAAGGTTATTGTTATGGGGAAGCCGCGGCCTTTATTTATACCAAATGGCCCGTCCAGGTTGGATATCGTAAGCGGCACCAGTTCTTCATCGTCACCCGGGTAAAAGTTTACACTCTTCCTGGCGTTGGTTGATGCGCCGGAACGATAATCAAGCACAGTAACAGAATTGCCGGCGCTATCCGCAGCATAGCCAATCCCTATCCTCCTTAACGCCGGGTTCAGTAATATTACCCGGCCATAAAATGTATTAAAAGCCGTCACCGACAGCTCGGCAGGGCCGATGCCGTAGAATGCTTCCGAATTTTCTGCAACTTCATTTCCTTCATCCGTATAGCCGGGGTATTTCTTTTTCTCATGATGTTGGCCACCTGCTTTTTCTAAAACATCTTTGTTCAGTAAAAGATAGTTTGCATGTTTCTCACAGCCTTTGCTCGAAAGCACAGATAGCGCAACTGCGTCAATACCCAGTTTTGCCCGCTGCTTGTTGATAACGTTAATACTCTCCTGGTATGTTGCTAATAAACTTACTGCCTGCGCGCGACTGTAAACGGAATAGGTGGTCAACGCAAGGATCAGTACGAAAACGCGCCAGGTAACACGACCATAAATAAAATTCGCTCTCTGAAAGGAATTGACTGTACCGCTGTTCATTCGAAGTATGTTAGTTCAATCAATCCAATTACTCCAATGGTCTGCTAATATATAAGCCAGGTCCATCTGTTCAATAATTATTCTGAAAAATAATCATTTTCCGATTTACTTTGAAGGTCTTTAAACTAACTTATGTTGAATATCGTTCGGAGAACGCTTATGCTGTGGGCTACAGATGCGCTTCGCCAAGATACAGAAGAAGTTGAGCGAACTATGGCCAATGATACCGCACAATCCCGCAAGTGCGGAACGCGAGAGTAGGTAGCTGCCATATTCTTTTAAAACGCCTTCCCGATTACTTCGGGAGGGAGTTTTTGTTTTTTATAAATCAAGCCGGAAAGTTGAAGGTGAAGTATAAACCTTTAAACCTTCCATCTGTTGAAATATGGAGCCAATCGTTATCGGTTAGTCGTCCCCCACCCTTTCTCAGAGAAAAAGAGTTTAGGAAAATGAAATAGTTCTTTAAGAAAAATAAAAGTACCTAGTGTGACCAGGACCAATGGCGTGTTGCTACCGGTTAAGACCTCCCTTTCACGGAGGAGAAAGGTTCTGTTCCCGTACATGCTGCGATTATAACATCCCCAATAATTAGTTGGAGATTTCATTTTCAAAATTGGCCCCTTATCATTCCGCAATTAGGTATTAAATTTTGAGTGCGGCGAGCATGCACTGGTTTATTTTTTTAAAACCCTATCTTTGCACCACCTATTGCAGTAGGTGGTCCACGGTTACTAAAGAAGGATTTAATAGGTACGCAATGAAAGCAGGCTTTTTGCAGTTCAAACTGAATGAAAAATATATACCCTATATATCCTGGTTTGTTGTTGCGGTCACTTTGTCCATGCGGATCGTTCATTTCCCGCTTTCTTCTGCTCCCTTTGGTGATGAGGGGTATTATACCATGGAGGTTAACTACCTGTCAAAGTATGGCACATACCTGTCATTAGCGCAGGGCAATTCATTTGTGAATACCATACTCATCTATTGCTTTTCTAAGATCTTTTCTTTGAATTTTCTGATCGGCTCGCGGGTACTATCCTGGATCTTCTTCCTTGTTGACGGTGTTCTGTTCCTGAAATGTTTTGAGCGATTTAAAGGGATTGGTGTTAGGGAACGATATTTTGGCCTTATTTTTTTTGCAGGCATTTCCTCAGCATGGATCGGGAAAGGATTGCCTGACCTTATTTGTTTCTCACTGCTGCTTTGTTGTTTTTATGTCCTTTCCTTAAAAACCGGCTATAAGCAGCTTTTATTTTCGGCTGTTCTTGTCTTTTTGGCGTTTGCTGTAAAACCTATCGCCATCCTCGCAATACCTGGCGTGCTTGTCTTTGTTTTTTTTACAAATATTAAAACGGCCGGGGTTGTTTCCAACTCTGTTAAGGCAACGATTTTTATTGCTGGATTTAGCGCTTGTTTTATTGTATATGAAATACCCGGTTACCAGCTTAATCACAGGTTGATGCTCGAGGACAAAAACCATTTTTACCATGGCGCAGTGCAGGTCCCTTCCAGCAATTCATGGCCCGAGAGATGTACCTACTTTGCTGCGTACAACCCTAATCACCGTGCAACCGAATGGCAGGTGACCTGGGAGGAAGTGGATAGTTTTAAAGCACAACATCCGGACATAAACCTGAAACTGGGTTATGTACAGTATGCCCGGGCTTATTTTTCTACCTGGATCTCGGAAATAGGGAATAAAATATTCCTCAGCCTGCCCGCTTTCACACAAGATGGTTTCTTTTTTTCAAGGTGGACACTCATCAACCGTTTTATAAAAAGCTACCTGGTCATCAGGATATTGACACTGCTTCTCATCAGCTCCATTTATTTTTTTGAGCGAAGATTCATAAAAGATAATTTATTGCTGTTCGCTATTCCTTTTCTTTTTGCGGTTTGCATATCCGTTTATATAATAACACCGCTGCAAAATAACTGGTTAATGTATTCGTTACCGTTTTTAGCTTTGCCTGTTTTTAGATTTCTGAGCAGGTATGTTAATACTGTAATTTTATTTTCTTTACAGTTTATATACATGCTCGTGTATGCACTCTGATAACTGCAGAATATCCTGATATTATACAAATTTCAAAAAAAGCCGCGGATGAATATTGATAAATACACTAAAAACTTAAAGAATATAAACGGCATATGGTACGCAGATAAAAAACGCGAGCTGTCATATATGGAGGGCGGAAATGACATATGCTACCAGGTGGAGGATAACAGCTTTTGGTTTAATCACCGTAATAATTGCATTGCAGCAGTCGTAAAAAAATATGCACCAGGCAGGTTGTTTTTTGATGTAGGTGGCGGCAATGGCTATGTGTCAAAGGGCATCGAGGCCACAGGCACGGAAACGGTTTTAGTGGAGCCGGGCGAACAGGGATGCATTAACGCGCAGAAAAGAAAGCTACCCAATATCATTTGTTCTACGCTTGAAGATGCCGGTTTTGATAAAAACTCAATTCCGGTCATCGGTATGTTTGATGTGTTGGAGCATATCAAGGATGACGTAGGGATGCTGAAAACTATACACAGTTACCTTGAAAAAGACGGGTTAGTGTACCTAGCTGTGCCGGCGTACGAAATGCTATGGTCAGAAGAAGACAATGTGGGTGGACACTTTTACAGATACACGCTCGGCTCTTTATCGGCCAAGCTCAAAAAAGCCGGGTTCGAAAATGTGTTTGCAACGTACATTTTTTCGGTATTGCCACTTCCCATTTTCCTGATGCGCACCATACCTAGTAAGCTGGGGTTTAAAAAGAAGTCTTACAGCGCCACCGACAACCCGAATGAACACAGGAGCCCAGGCCTGCTCGACAAAGTATGGGCATGGGAACTGGAACGAATGAAAAAAGGCAAGCCGATCTCATTTGGTGGCAGTTGTTTAATAGTGGCTAAGAAGGTGTAAGGGCGCCTACATAGGCGTTCTTCCCGAAAGCCTCCAGGACCGGTTGTTGCAAACGAGGGAGTGTGAATAATCCATTACATTTACCAGCAAAAAATCCACAACGTGCAATATCGCATACTACTTATCTCCAGCTCTGCCGTGCATGGCTATGGCTACCTGGAGTGTAATAAAGACGCCATACAGGAGTTAACCAAAGACACCGCTACCCCACTTCTCTTTGTGCCTTATGCCGCGGCCCGGAGTGAGTGGGATTCTTACACAGATAAAGTACGCGCATTTTTCAGCAAGATGGGTATAAAGGTCATGGGCATTCATAAAGTGCCACGCACAAAAATAACAACGGACTATGAGATAATATTTGCAGGTGGCGGCAATACCTTTCGCCTGCTCCACACCCTGCAAGAACATGGCCTTATGCAGGATATACGCGAGGCTGTGCTTACCGGAAAGATGAAGTACATGGGCAGCAGTGCAGGCACAAATCTCGCCACGCGCAGCATATGCACCACTAATGATATGCCGATCGTGTATCCGACAGGTGGGTTTGATGGGCTGAACCTGTTTACTTATCAAATAAACCCACACTACCTCGACCCCGACCCCGCCAGCAGTCACAAGGGCGAAACCCGCGACCAGCGGCTGGCGGAGTTCCACCAGGAGAACAACAGCCCGGTGATCGGCCTGCGAGAAGGCGCTTATATCAATATCAATACCGATTTTGCCACAACCCATGAACTATACATAGGCGGAATAAACGGTGCCAAAATATTCGTGAAGGGTAAAGCTCCTTATGAAGCGCCGGTGAATGAAAAATTTGTGCTAGAATGACTCTTTTCATTACACGCAGAAACCCATACTAGATAGCTTTTCCACAAAATAGCTGCTAACTTTGACCTTTACATAAAGAACACTACTTTTAGAAATTACGCAAGCAGATCAAATAATGAACAGAGTGGTAATAACCGGCCTTGGCATTTATTCATGTATAGGCTCCAATCTTGAGGAAGTAAAACAATCACTGTACACCGGCAAGTCCGGCATCATCTATTCGCCTGAAAGAAAGGACTTCGGCTATGCTTCTGCGCTAACTGGTTTTGTGAACCGCCCAAATCTAAAGGGTGTGCTCGACAGGCGCGCCCGGCTGATGATGCCTGAGCAGGCTGAATTTGCTTATGTCTCGACGCAGGAAGCGCTTAATATGGCGCAGATAGACAGCGCATACCTGGAGCAGCACGAGATCGGGCTTTTATTTGGCAACGACAGTTCCGCAAAGCCGGTGATAGAAGGAGTAGATATTGTTCGTGAAAAAAAGGATACCATGATGTTGGGCTCTGGCTATGTGTTCCAGACCATGAACTCTACGGTGAATATGAATCTGGCTACTATCTTCAAGATACGCGGCATAAACTTCACCATCAGCGCGGCCTGCGCCAGCGGCTCTCATGCCATTGGCCTTGGTTATATGTTTATCAAAAATGGCATGCAGGACTGCGTCATTTGCGGCGGTGCGCAGGAAGTCAACGTTTACTCCATGTCTTATTTCGACAGCATTGCTGCCTTTTCTACACGCGAAAGTGACCCGGCAAAGGCTTCCCGCCCGTTCGACCGGGATCGCGATGGCCTTGTGCCAAGCGGCGGTGCTGCAACTGTGATCCTGGAAAGCCTGGCGTCTGCCCAAAAAAGAGGCGCCAAAATACTGGGCGAAGTAATTGGTTACGGATTTTCATCTAATGGCTCTCATATCTCTAACCCCACTGTGGAAGGGCCGCTAAGGTCGCTTGAAAAGGCATTGACAGATGCAGGAATACAGCCAAACGAGGTCGATTATATCAACGCACATGCCACCTCCACTAAAGCAGGCGATTCGAGCGAGGCGCGGGCTATAAACACACTCTTTGGCGGCTCGAAGCCCTTTATCAGCTCCACAAAATCGATGACCGGCCATGAGTGCTGGATGGCGGGCTCCAGCGAAATAGTCTATTCCATGCTGATGATGGAAAACAACTTCATAGCCCCAAATATTAATTTCGAAAATCCGGATGAAGACTCCGCACCGCTAAATATTGTCACAAGTACGCTCGAACAGGAGTTTGATGTATTTCTCTCTAATTCATTCGGCTTTGGCGGCACTAACTCTTCGCTGATCGTTCGGAAATGGAGAGAATGATAATAGCGAATAAATAACAATAATAATTATTCCAATCTTAATTAAACCTTTTGCACTTTGCAGTAGCACCTGTTCCTGTTTCAAAATAAATATTTTATATTTGCGCTATGGACAGTAACATTATACAAAAAATTAATAATTTACTCATTGAGGAGTTTGAGGTTGAGGCAGAAAGCATTACACCAGATGCTACCCTTAAAGAAGTATTAGACCTGGATAGCCTTGACTACATCGACCTTATCGCAATTACCGAATCCAACTTCGGATGTAAGGTAAAACCGGAGGATTTTAACAGCATCGCGACTTTCCGCGATTTCTACAACTATATTGACGCGCACACAAAGGTGAAGGAACTGATATGACGCAGTCCTGGGAAGGGAGATCTAAAGGGAACAAACTAGGGTACAGTATATTTATTGGCATTTTACGCGTTGCCGGGATTGGCCCGGCTTATTTTCTGTTGCGGTTTGTGGCGTTTTATTATTTCCTGTTTTCCTCTTCCAACAAGTATATATCTGCCTATTTCAAAAAGCTGGGACACTCCAAATGGCAGGCGATGGGCAGCGTTTACCGAAATTATTATCTTTTCGGGCAAACACTCATTGACAAGATCGTGGTGATGTCTGGCCTCAAAGTGCCCTATACCTTTGAGTTTGAGGGTGAGCAATATATCGAGGAGATAATGGCCGGCGGAAACGGTGGCATCCTTATCAGCGCACATATAGGCAACTATGAACTTGCAGGATACTACTTCAAAAGGCTGCCCGTAAAAGTAAATATAGTGATGGTGGACAATGAGCAGCAGCAGATAAAAGAATACCTGGAATCTGTGATGAACGACCGGAAGATGAGTATCATAACGATAAAAGAAGACATGTCGCATGTTTACGAGATAAGCAGCGCCTTGAAAAACAATGAGCTGATTGCCATTCACGCTGATCGTTTTGTTGCAGGCAGCAAGACGATCAGCGGCACTTTCCTGGGCGAAGAAGCGCTGTTCCCAATGGGGCCATTTGTATTGGCAACGGCCTTTAAAGTGCCCGTATCTTATGTTTTTTGCGCTAAGGATACATCAAAGCACTATCACCTGTCGGCAACGCCGCCGAGGTCTTACACCGCCCATAAACAGGTGGCCATACCCGAAGCGCTGAATGATTATATTGCAGAGGTGGAAAAGAAAGTAAAGCAATACCCGAAGCAATGGTTTAACTATTATAATTTTTGGGCCCATTGAAGTACAGAGTTTTTTTTATTGCCAGCATAGTGCTGATCATTGTAATAGCCCCGCGGCTGCCGTGGTATGGCTATTTGCTGTGCCTGCTGGTTCCGCTTTCTGTACTTTTCTTCGCTTGCATAAACCTTTCCTGGAATTTCTTTATCCCCGCTCATTGCAAAGCGGAAACCACCGAAAAAGTGGTAGC
Organism: uncultured Bacteroidota bacterium; assembly: GCA_903887415.1. Taxonomy (GTDB): domain Bacteria; phylum Bacteroidota; class Bacteroidia; order Chitinophagales; family Chitinophagaceae; genus Nemorincola. Next base: position 8,718 of record CAISPO010000019.1, read on the forward strand.
ATTGTCATTCGATGACGGCCCGGATTTATGTACAGACGATATCCTCGATACCTTAAAACAGAATGATGTACCGGCTTCATTTTTCTGTATTGGCAAACATATAGCAGGCAATGAAAAAACCTTGCAAAGAATAAAAGACGAAGGACACATAATAGGCAACCACAGCTATTCCCACGCATTTTGGTTTGATATGTGGGGCCCTCAGAAAATGATGGCAGACATGCGGCTGATGAATAAAGGAGTGATGACGGTTACCGGCCTGACTCCAGCCTTGTTCCGCCCACCCTATGGCGTCATAAACCCGGCGCTGGCATCGGCAATAAAATGGGAGAAATATATACCCATCGGCTGGAACATCCGATCCTTTGATACCCGCATAAAAGACAAACAAAAGTTATTATCCCGGATAACCGGGCAACTGAAGCCAGGCAGCATTATCTTGCTGCACGATTCTATGGCGATAACCGCAGCTATCTTGCCCGAACTGATAAAACAGATAAAAACAAAGGAATACAAAATAGTACGCCTCGATAAAATGCTTAACATCAATGCTTATGTATAAACTCTTTTTGCCCCTGCTCATTTCCGGTATTTGCCTGCAGGCTGCGGCACAACATACGGGATACAAGCCGCTAACTAATGCTGATGATTTCCGAAGGCAGTTTATCAAAGCCTCGCAGGCTACGCAGTCCATACAGTGCGACTTTGTGCAAACTAAAAACCTCAGCATGTTATCAGACAAGATAGTGTCCACGGGCCAGTTCTGGTTCAAGCGGGAGAATAAGGTGCGCATGGAATATAAGAAGCCCACTTACTATCTTCTTGTGATAAATGGCAACAACATAAAGACCAAAGACGGACAGAAAGAAAACAAAGTATCTGCCAAATCAAACAAAATGTTTGACCAGGTAAATAAAATGATGATAGACTGTGTGCAAGGAACCATACTTACGAATAGTAGCTTTACTCCCGCTTTTTTTGAGTCACCTTCTTCTTACCTCGTTGAGCTTACACCTACCACCAAGGCATTGAAGGGCATTTTTAAAACCATAGACCTTGTTTTGGATAAGAAGGCCTACTCTGCTACCGGCATGGAAATGATGGAACTGTCAGGCGACAATACAGTTATTAACTTTACCCATAAACAGATAAATACCAATATCCCCGATGCTGTTTTTTCGGTTGACTAACAGATGCCCTGCTGCTGTTTGGCTGCTGTCAATGGCAGCCTGTATCTTTTTTTGTGTACCTGCCACTGCCCGTAAATCACAGTACAGCCACCTTAAATCCATAGCCGGCGATGTAAACTGCATCAGGAATTTCGCCCCCCGCTTCTCCAATACCTTGTATAGTGCCAGCATTGATGTTACCACACATCATTTCAGTGGCATACTCTTCTTCAAGCTTATGCCGGACAGCAGCACGCGCGTGGTATTCACCAATGAAATGGGCGTGAAGTTCTTTGACTTTGCTTTTACAAAAAACAATGAGTTCATCCGGTATTATGTAATGGCCAAAATGGATAAAAAAATTATAGTAAAAGCCCTTCGCAATGACCTTGAGCTGGTGATCCTGCACCAGGACCTATCAAAAGCGTTATTACTCACAGATTCTGTTTACTATTATACCGCTATCCCCACAAAAAAAGGGAATAACTACTACATCACGGACCACTGCTCAAAGCTCATCCGCATAGAAAAATCATCCAAGATAAAACCCGTAGTAGAAGTACAGATGCTCAATTACAAAGCCGGGGTACCGGACAGCATTGATATTGAACATAAGAATTTTAAGTTCAATATTGAGTTGAAAAGGATAGAGAAGGATGCTGAATAAACACTAGCTTTGAATACCATTTGATTTTTCTAAAAACAATTTGCGCAATCAAATAAAATAAAACATAGCATGCACAGTAAGATAGCAAAAAAAATATTTATCGTTGACGATGACCAATTGCAAACAACAATGCTCGAAGACTACCTTACCCGGGAGATCAAGCACCACGTGACGACCTTTACCACCGGAGAAGAATGCATTAAACATCTTGATGACCAACCCGATATTATTATCCTTGATTATAACCTGAACTCCGTGTATAATGGCGCGGCCAATGGTATAAAAATTCTGGAGCATATCAAAAAAATGGACCACGCTATTCGCGTGATTATGCTGTCGAGCCAAGAGGACTATGGCGTAGCGCTGCTCACTGTCACCAAAGGAGCGGAAGATTACATTATTAAGGATGATGAAGCATTTGAAAAGATCGCCGAGATATGTGCAAAATAATATTCTTAAGATTTTGCCCCTGTATCATATAACTATGCACTACACGGTTTTTACAAACTCATTTAAATGAGTCGCTGCATATTCCAGCATCTTTTTTATGGTTTCCAGTTTCACGGCATTGTACCGTTCTTCGATCACTTCAAACTCTTTGAGCTCATCATAAAGCTGGGCAAATTCCTGTACACTTTTCGCTTTGTTCAGCAGGTCCAGGTTCAGCACATAAACCTTCAGCACATCATCCAGCACTTGCGCCATGTCATTAGCCCCTGCAGCATATAACTGCTCTATCATAGATGGCAGCAGGCCCACATAGCCATTGTGTATAAACTGTATAAAGCCACCCTGCCCTACCTGTGTGCGCAAGTAATCATAAGTAAGCAATAGTTGCTGCCCTTCCGACAGGTCGTCGAGGAAATCGAATGTACTGCGCCTGTACAACTCTTCGTGCAGCGGCTGAACAAGGAGATCATAGAGCTTATCATTGTCTCCAGATACTAATGCGTCTTTAATAGCATCATTGCTTACAAATGGCAGAAAATTGCTGCTCATAATATTATCTTTGACCCGGAATTATCCGTATAAATATCGTGCAAATATCAATTAATGACAACAACATTACTCAATTTACCCAATACTTTAAGGCAAATAATTTTTGTTCTGTGCCTTATCGTTTGTATCGTTTTTAAAGTAGATCCCCCTATTGCACTGCTGATGGGCCTGGTGATAGCGCTGGTCATCGGTCACCCGTTCCTGCATCTTAATAAGAAGGCCACTACCCTGCTGCTGCAAGTATCTGTTGTCTGCCTGGGTTTCAAAATAGATTTTGGCGAAGCCATGAAAGCCGGCAAGGAAGGCTTCCTGTTTACGGTAGGCACCATAGGCGTTACACTACTGGCAGGCTACTTTATTGGCAAAAAATTAAAGATAGACCAAAAAATATCCACGCTTATTTCCAATGGCACTGCTATCTGCGGCGGCAGCGCCATTGCGGCTATAGCACCCATCATCAAGGCAAACGATGAGCAGATCAGCGTTTCACTGGGCACAATTTTTATCCTCAATTCCATAGCCCTGTTCCTTTTCCCATGGATAGGGATGCACCTTATCCACTTCACCGACCAACAGTTCGGTACCTGGTGCGCTATTGCTATACATGATACCAGCTCCGTAGTGGGCGCGGCAAGCAAGTTCAGCCCTAAAGCACTGCAAATAGCTACCACGATAAAGCTGGAGCGCGCATTATGGATCATTCCGCTCTCGCTGGCGACGGCGTATTTTCAGAAAAGTACCGGCAAGATCAAAATACCTTACTTCATTTTCTACTTCATTCTTGCTATACTTATATTCACCTACCCGCCCCATTACCTTCCCTTTCTCAATAATAAACTTGGCGGAAGCACCATTTTCGACTACGCATTTATGTTTGGAAGAAAGGGCCTGGTAGTTACTTTGTTTCTTATCGGTTCCGGCCTCTCGCTGAAAACGATCAGGCAGGTGGGCTGGCGGCCAATACTGCAAGGCGTTTTACTATGGGCTATCATCGGCAGTGTATCCCTTTTAGTGATAAAAAGCGCATTATAACATATAATTTTACAGACTTTTTAGCCTTCCAATAACTTTTTGTAATTTACCGCATGGAAAAAAAAGAACGTGCCCCCGTTTACTATAGCGACTATCTCCAGTTAGATAAGATACTCAATGCGCAGCATCCCGAAAGCGCGAAAGAAGGAATAAGGGCTGACGATGAAATGCTCTTCATTATCATTCACCAGACCTATGAGCTGTGGTTTAAGCAGATACTGCATGAGCTCTCTATTGTCAGGAATATTTTCAACCAGCCCAATATACATAATAATACGCCAGACATCTATAACAGTGTGCACAGGCTAAAACGTGTTTGCTCCATACTCCAGGTAGCCGTTACCCAGATGGGCGTACTGGAAACTATGACCCCGCTTGATTTTCTCGACTTCCGCGATCTGCTCCGGCCAGCCTCCGGCTTCCAGAGCATACAATTCAAAATGATCGAAGCCACACTGGGCCTCAATTATGAGCACCGTCACGGAAAGGCTTACTACCTGTCTCAACTAACTGCAGAAGACATAGAGCGTGTTAAAGAATCAGAACACCAAAAATCATTGCTGGCGCTACTTAATGAGTGGCTGGAACGGATGCCCTTTGTAAAAAACAAAGAATACTGGGAAGGCAATGCGGCCTCTTTCTGGCAGACCTACCGTGATGTATATGAAAGCAGCCTGATGGATGTGGAACAGCCCAATTTGCGGGTGTTTGACTCGATATTCATTGACGACGCCACCTATCCAGAAGGCCGTTCATTCAGCGCTGACGCCAGCAGGAATGCACTGTTTATAATGCTTTACCGGGACCATCCGCTACTGCAGCTACCTTACGACCTGCTGAGTACCCTGCTTGAAATTGACGAGATGCTATCTATGTGGCGGCACAGGCACATACACATGGTGCAGCGCACAATAGGCAAGCGCGTAGGAACGGGCGGCAGCTCAGGCGCCGAATACCTGCGCGGCGCAGCCGACGCCCACTATGTGTTCAAGGAACTTGCTGAACTTACTTCCTTTCTGCTGCCACGCCATATGCTGCCTACACTCCCGGAAAAAGTGGTAACCGAACTTAGCTACAAACAATAAAATCCGGAAAGGGAAACTCCAAATTCCAAGGTTGCCTGCATAAACGCATGTGCCTTGCCCAAAATAGAAAACCGCCTGCGACATGCAGGCGGTTTTATTAGTTACATTACATTTATTAGTTCTTTGGAGCAGCCTGAGGTGCATTAGCGGGCGTATTCGGCGCCATATGCTCCCTGTTCCTTCCTGCTTCGAATTTTGCATATTGTTCAGGAGTCATTAACTCTTTCATTTTGCCGTCTCTCCGGGCAGTGAGGTTGCCCATCTGGCCCTGGTTTGGCTGTACACCAGAAGCCCTGTATTTTTCTAGCGCCTGGAAGAACTCAAGTTCAACCGCTTCAGCTTTGGTAGCTTGCTCCGGATTAAGGCCATATTGCTTGGTGTCCATCGTTGCGCGACGTTTTGCCATTTGCTCCGGGTTCATCATCGGCCTGGCGGCAGACGGCATTGCCTGTGGCGCGGGTGGTGCAGCAGGGGAAGTAGCAGTTGACTGCGCGAATGATACCGCAACAGACGATAGTAATACACAGGTAATCATTAATTTTTTCATATCCTTTTAATTTTGGGGTTAAACAAATTCGATAACGGGACTAAATTAGGGCATTTCTTTCAAACCGAAGATAAAGTAATGATTTTTTTTCTATACACATTGTTAATCTTGGCCGAAAAGCGCTCCTCTGCTGCATTTGCGGGCGACAGACAGACTAGGCTACTAGCCGGCAATTTCAACTACGGGTTAATACCGCTTCGGGAATTTTGGGACAGCATAAGCAAGCATTGCTGATCAATCATAAAGCAAATACTTCTTCCTGATATTCCTGAATGCATCTAATGCCGGCTTCCATGTTGCGCGGATCGTGGCCTCCGGCACACGATTCTTTATACTGTTCTCCAATTCCTGCGAGCCGCATAACTTCACGAAAAAAGCGTTGAAAAATTTATCCTTATCCGGATAGTTTGAATAAGCGCCCTGCAACCAGCCCAAGTAAAGTTTACCATCGATTTTCTTTAGCACCTCTTCATCTTTCTTCCCTGTCATTTCTCCATAGCAATGCAGCCCTTCATAAGGCGGGCTCTTTGCACCCTCACCGCTCTTTGGCGTAAAGCTATACGTATATTTTGTGCTGTCGAAGGCAGGGGTGCCGTATTGCTGAAACGGCAATTCCGTGCCACGCCCCACACTAATAACCGTACCCTCAAACAAGCATAACGAAGGATAGCCATATACGGCGGCCATTGTGCGCAGGTTTGGCGATGGAGCTACCGGGAGCTTATATTTTTTTGCATGGGTATAGTTGCCGCATTTTATTATGGTCATGTCCAGGCTTCCGGCATCCGCGCACCACCGCTCCCCTGCCAGCATACGGGCATACTCACCTGCGGTCATGCCATATACTACTGGTATGGGCTGCATGCCGACAAAGGAACGGTATGCGGTATCCAGCACTGGGCCATCCACATAAAACCCATTAGGGTTGGGGCGGTCCAGTATCATGAGCAGCTTGTGGTTTTGCCCGCATGCTTCCATTACATATTGCAGCGTGGCAATGTATGTGTAGAACCGCACACCTACATCCTGAAGGTCGTACACTACAATGTCTATATCCGCAAGATCTTCAACAGTTGGTTTTTTATGCTTGCCGTACAGGCTCACTACCGGCAACCCTGTGGCGCTGTCTATAGTATTTTCTATATTGGCGCCCGCATCTTCGTGCCCGCGAAAGCCATGCTCCGGCACAAATATCCGCACCACATTCACGCCCGCATTGCGCAGCAGGTCGAGCAAGCTGACATTCCCGATAGCGCTAGTCTGGTTGATTACCAGGGCCACCCGCTTACCTTTTAGCTGCGGTACATACTGCTCCGGCATTGCATCAGCGGGTTTTATGGTTGTATCATATATACTTTGCGCATGCGCGACGAACGGAAACAAGAAAGTGAGATAAAAAATAATGTGCCTGATAGTCATAATGTTTGTTCCCCATGTTAAGCCCGCTACCACTTGCAGTCCGGTCGGCGAGTTTTAGCATTTACTCTTGATTCACCGCCCTAAATGAAAAATAAAAAACCGAGCCCTCACCTTCTATACTTTCAACCCATATGTCGCCACCATTTTCTTTTGCAAACTCCCTGCATAGATTGAGCCCTATACCGTTGCCTTTTTCCTTGTTCGTACCTATTACGCTGACTACAGATTGCTCGAAAATGCCGGGCATTCTGTCTTTGCTTATTCCTACGCCGTGGTCTTTTACGGAGAAAATAATGAAGGGGCCATCTTTCGATTTACGGGCATTGACCTCAACTCTGCTGCCAGGGTGAGAATATTTTATGGCATTAGACAGGAGGTTGCGAAAGATGAATTTAAAGTGATTGGGGTCGGCATGCAGGATCAAGCCGGGTGACACATTGTTCTCGATGTTTACCCGTTTATTCGTTGCAGCCGCCTGGATAAACTGCAGCACCTCCGCCGAAAGCGCCGTAACATCTATATTCGTCAGTTTCAGTTTTACCCCCTGTATTTGCGTTTTGCCCCAGTCGAGCATATTCTGGAGCGTTTCATAAGCTGATGTAGCGTTCACCTCCAGCTGGTTCAGCAGGGCATCTTTGTCACCCGGCGCGGTAGATCCGTTCCTGCTGAGGCGCAACGCCACAGGCATGAAACCTATGGAGCTGATGAGGTCGTGCGACACAATAGAAACCAGCTTGTTCCGGATCGCATTGGCTTTGTGCAGCCCTTCCTCCCGGTTGGACAGGGCTATGTTGAGCCTGCGCGTCTTCATCAAAAAGTAAACTACGATCCCCAAAAAAATGCAAAGCAGCAGCGCAATTGCTATAAAAGTCTGCGTTTTATGCTTTTGAGCCCTTTCAGCGACCGCCAGTTGCTGCACTTTTGAATTTAGCTTATCCAGGTCATACAAGGTTTCCATATTAGCCATCGCCCTTTGCTTGTTGATGTTCAACATGCTATCCGACAGGTTTTTCTCCTGCTCCAGCAGCGTATATGCTTCCTTGTAGTTCCCCCGGGCTTTATAGAGCGGTATCAGATTGTCCAGCACATCCACCTCCATGCTTTTTTCGCCGGTGCTCTTCAATGTTTGCAGGGCATCATTAAGCAAGGCAATGGCTTTATCAGGATGTGCCTTTTCCTGCAACTGGGCCATTGCTGTCAAAATATTTGCATAGTCTGTGGGCAGGTGTTGTTTTAATGCGATCTCCATCGCCTGTTTCAGGTAAGACAATGCCATTACAGTATCTCCCTGCTCACTATACATTATGCTCAGGTTTTGCAGCGGCAAAATGTGAATCTGGGCAAATGCGGGGGTGTTGCTTTCAGTGTATGCTTTTTGCAGGTATTTGAACGCATTGGGGTAATCTTTTTTCTCTAGGTACACGGAGCCAATATTGTTGTAGAGGAAAATAATGATGTCATTCACTTTCCTGCCATGCTGCAAGTTGAGGCCCGTCTGGTAATATTCGAGTGACTTATCTAGATTATGGCTCAGCTCACTGGCTTTTCCCAGCTTTATGTAATTGTCCATCATTGCGGATGTATCACTCAATCCTTCGGATATCTTCATAGCTATGAGGAAGTGCCGGATGGCCTCCGGATAATTACCTTTCTTGCCCTGAACTATGCCGAGTATATTGTTTGTGTTGACAATACCTTTTTTATAATCGATCTCGGTAAAAATATTCAACGCTTCAGAAGCCGCTTTTTGGGAGTTCTCCAGCATATCCAGCGTGGAGTAAATGCCGGCCAGCATGGACAGCATTAACGCGGCGCCTTTTTTATACTTATGATTGGTGAACCGGGTGAGGCCCTGCTTTATATAGAAAATAACGGTATCAGGATCGGAGTACTGGAAATGCTCGAAGATGCTGTCGTAGGCTATCACCTGCAGCGAGTCATCTCGGTAGTTGTATGCATATGATGCTTCAGCCTGTGTGTTTACGCTACTTGTTTGCCCACGGGCGGGTAACGAGATAACCACAAAAATGGCGGCCAAGATCAATGGTATGGTGCAGGCTTTCCTCATCCGTTATGTAGGAGCGAAAATAGATTATTTACGCATATTACGCTAAAAGCTATGGCAGGGCTATTTTGCTTTTAAAAAAACTTGATAGCGGCTTGTTATACATTCTCTTTCGGCAGTTCCTCGCCAGCACTCATTTTATCGCGGTCATGAGCGATCTCGAATTCGAGCTCAGCGTCTATGTTTTGCTCTTCGGCTTTTTTGGCTTTTTCCATCAGCTCATCGTGGTGGGCCAGGAGGTAATCGAGCTTTTTCTTGCCGTAAGAGAAGCGGGTGATGACCACGAACAGCACGGGAACTATAAATATAGCAAGTGAGGAAGCGGCGATCATGCCGCCCAGCACAGTATAGCCAATAGTATTGCGCGCCACGGCGCCGGCGCCCGTAGCAAATACCAGCGGCAGAACGCCGAGGATAAATGCCATAGACGTCATGATGATGGGACGCAGGCGGAGTTTTACAGCTTCAAGGGTGGATTTAATCAGCTCCTCTCCACGGTCAACACGGATCTTGGCAAACTCGACAATGAGTATGGCATTCTTGGCAGAGAGGCCGATGAGGGTAATGAGGCCGATCTGCGCATAAACATTGTTGGTGAGGTTGTCTTTGCAAAGGAGCATAATAATAGCTCCAAAGGCACTTATCGGCACGGCAAGCATCACAGAGAATGGTACCGACCAGCTTTCGTACAATGCTGCGAGGAAGAGAAAAACAAAGGTGATGGAGAAGATAAAGATATAGACAGTGGTCTTCCCTGCTTTTATCTCCTCGTAACTCAAGCCCGAGAACTCATAGGTGTAGCCTTGCGGCAAGATCTTAGCTGCTGTCTCCTTGAGTACCTCGATTGCCTGTCCGCTGCTGTACCCCTGCACACTCTGACCGCCGACATTAGCCGAACGAAATATATTAAAATGCGTGACCAGCGGAGGCGCCTCGGTCGCCTTGTAAGTAATAAGCGTGCTGAGCGGAACCATCGCCCCGGATTGATTGCGCACATAATATTTGTTCATATCGGATATAAGCGCGCGAAATGTAGTATCCGCCTGCACAACTACGTGATAGGTACGGTTGTAAAGCGTAAAGTTGTTGACGAAAAGGCTGCCCATATAAGCCTGCATAGTGGTAAATACATCCGAAACGTTTACCCCCAGTTTTTCACATTTGTCCCGGTCAAGTGAAAGGTCTATGCTGGGAGTATGCGCGGAATAATAACTATAAGCGCTTGCAGTGGCTGGGTTCTTATGTAAAGCATCGACAAACTTCTTTACAACCGCCTCAAATTGATGCACATCATCTGTTGTACTGCTTTGCTCTATCTCCATGCTGAAACCGGCCGCCTGGCCAATGCCCCGTATAGGCGCAGGCGCTGTAACGACCACATTCGCATTCTTTAGCCCTGCAGCAGCAATACGCTTTCTGATCACTGCAATAATGCCCCCTGTGCCATTTACCTGCTCATCGGGGTTTGTGCGTACTTCCCAGGGCTTAAGCATAACGAAAATTGTACCGCAATTTGAAGTCGTACCGGAATTAAGTATGTTAAGCCCTGACATCGCCGCATAATGATTTACTCCCGGAGTAGTCCCGACAATAGTCATGAGTTTTGTGATAAAGTCAACAGATTGCGTAGTGGCGGTGGCCTCAGGCAACTGGTAAGTAATTTGCAACCTGCCATCATCTTCTGAGGGAATGAAGCCTTTGGGTTTCTTAATAAACCCTAAAACAGTCGCAAAGCAAATAAGCACCAACAGAATAATAACATACCTGGACCAGCGTATGCAACGCCTCACGCCATTAGCGTATTTCCCGGCGATCCGCTCAAACCATGCATTGAATTTGAAGAAAAATTTACCCAGCCACTTTGAGTCCTTATTAATTTTGGTTGGCTTTAGCAGCAAGGTACAGAGCGCCGGGGTTAATGATAGCGCGATAAACGCTGAAAGCATTACCGATATGGCGATCGTAATGGCAAACTGCTGATACAACCGGCCAACTATGCCCGGAATAAAGCCGACAGGGACAAACACAGCGGCGAGAATAAGCGCAATGGCTATAACCGGAGCCGATATGTCCTTCATGGCACGATAGGTGGCTTCTTTGGCCGGCATGCCGTATTCATCAATGTAATGCTGTACAGCTTCGACCACTATAATAGCATCGTCAACCACTATACCGATGGCCAGCACGAAACCGAACATGGTGAGGGTATTAACTGTGAAGCCCAGCGGAATAAAGAAGCAAAATGTACCCAATATAGAGACCGGTATGGCCATAATGGGGATAAGTGTGGAGCGAAGATTTTGCAGGAACAACAATACTACCAGCGCCACAAGGCCCAACGCTTTAAGGAGGGTATCTATCACCTCATGCATGGAGACCTTGATAATAGTTATCGACTCGAATGGAACTTTGTAATCGATATCCGCAGGGAACGCCTTCTTCAACTGTTCCATAGCGGCATATACATTATTAGCCGTCTCCAGGGCATTACTGCCGGGAGCCTGGTAGATCATGAGGTATGAAGCCGGCTTGCCATCAACAAAAGAGTTACTGGAGAATGTGAACTTACCGAGTTCTACCCGGGCAACATCTTTAAGATAGACCAACTCACCAGTTGCCGGAATAGTTTTAACGACCACCTTTTCAAAGTCAGCAGTATTTTTCAACATTCCATTTACGAGAATGCCGAGCTCAAATGTCTGTGAATTTTGCTGCGGCGGTGCACCGGCCGCACCGGCTGCTACTTGTACATTCTGTGCATTCAACGCTGCAATAACTTCAGCCGGCGTGAGGCTGTGGGCGGCCATCTTCTCCGGATCCATCCATATACGCATGCTGAACTGGTCTGTGCGTGCAGTGATATCCCCTACCCCCGGTACACGCAACAGCGCATCCTGTATAAAAATGTTGGAGTAGTTGTCAATAAAAGGCCTGTCGTGGCTGCCTTTTGGCGAATAGACCGCCACCATCATTAACATGCTTGGATTCTTTGCACGAACAGTCATACCGAGACGGCTAACTACCGATGGCAACAACGGTGTTGCTATCCCTACCCTGTTCTGAACATTGAGCGCAGCAATATGAACGTTGGTGCCAATATTGAATGTTACGTTAATACTTACTGCACCAGTGTTGGTATTAGTGCTCTGCATGTACTCCATACCGGGAGTGCCGTTCACCTGTTCTTCTATGGGCGTGGCCACAGTTTGCTCCACTGTTTGCGCATCGGCGCCAGTGTACTGGCCAGAAATGGAGACAGAAGGTGGTGAAATATTGGGGTATTGATCGACCGCGAGATTGAATATGCATATAGCGCCGGAAATCATTAACACTATCGATATGACGATAGCGGTAACAGGGCGTTTTATGAATGTATTAGCGATCATTTTTCAAAGTCAAAATTCAAAAGTTAAAAATTCAAAAAAATGATGCTGCATCATTTTGTTCCCTTTTCATTCTTATTATCATCTTTGCTTCCGCCCTGATCTTCGCCTTGCTTGTTCTGTTCACGGGACTTTTGAATTTCGTACTCGAGCTCAGGGTCTATGTTTTCTGCTTCCACTTTTTCAGCTTTTTCCATCAGTTCATCGTGGTGGGCCAGCAGATAATCGAGTTTCTTTTTACCGTAGGATACCCGTGTGATTATGACGAACAGCACTGGCACAATAAAAATTGCCAGTGTGGATGCAGCAAGCATACCACCAAATACCGTGAACCCTATAGTGCGGCGTGCGATAGCGCCTGCGCCTGTAGCCAGCATGAGCGGCAACACGCCTAGTATGAACGCCAGCGAGGTCATAACTATGGGCCGTAAGCGTAGCTTGACAGCTTCAAGTGTAGATTTTATCAGTTCCTCTCCACGGTCAACCCGGACCTTGGCAAATTCCACAATAAGAATAGCGTTTTTTGCTGCAAGGCCAATGAGTGTGATGAGCCCGATCTGAGCGTACACATTGTTCGTGATACGCGGCAGGCAAATAAGTGTGAGGATAGCACCAAAAGCACCAATAGGAACAGCCAGCAATACTGAGAAAGGCACCGACCAGCTTTCATACAGCGCGGCAAGGAAAAGGAATACAAATGTGATAGAGAAGATGAAAATGTAAATGGTAGCTGCACCAGCTTTTATCTCCTCGTAGCTTAAACCCGAATATTCATAGGCATAGCCTTGCGGCAACACCCTGTCTGCAATTTTTTTCAAGGCGTCCAGCGTTTGCGTACTACTATACCCTTCCGCCGGAGCTCCGTCAATCTCCGCCGAGCGGAAGATATTGAAATGGGAGATGAGTGGCGCCGCCTCAGTAGGTTCTGAACTGATAACAGAGCCGAGTGGCACCATAGCGCCTGCCTGGTTGCGCACATAATACTTATCCATGTCAGACACTAACTGCCGGAATGCAGTGTCTGCCTGAACTACAACATGGAAAGTGCGGTTGTAGGTGGTAAAATCATTAATGTAAAGACTACCCATGTACGCCTGTATGGTTGTAAATACATCAGCGATATTAACACCCAGTTTCTCGCATTTTTCACGATCAACAGTCAGGTTTACGTTTGGCGTATGTGCGGAATAATAAGTGTACGCACTGGCAACGGCGGGGTCCTTTTTCGCCTCGGCGATAAATTTGTTTACAACGTTCTCGAATGCGTGCACATCGTCATTGGTGTTTCGTTGTTCTATCTGGAAACTGAAGCCGACAGTAGAGCCCACTCCCGGAATAGGTGAAGGTTGGATGACCTGTACATTCGCATTGTTTATTCCGGCCGAATCTATGCGCTTTTGAAGCTCACCAATGATGCCGGGCACAATCTCGCTCCCTTTTTTTCGCTCGTCCCAGGGCTTGAGCTGTATGTATATAGTACCGCAGTTAGAATTGGTAGCGTTCGTCACCACATTAAGGCCAGAGAGCGCAGCATAGTGGCCTACACCAGGCGTGGACTCAATCACCTTCATCAGCCGCTGCATCACTCCTACAGACTGCGATGTAGCATACGCCGGTGGCAACTGGAAGGTTACGTAAAGATTGCCGTCATCTTCAGAAGGGATGAAGCCGGAGGATTTGTGCTTAAACATAAACACGGCCGCCACACAAATACACACAAGAATAATGACAACATACCGTGCGCCCTTGATGCTGCGCTTTACACCATTTGTATATTTATCCGTAACCTTATCAAACCAATTGTTGAAGCGGGCGAATAATTTATCAAGCCCCCTTGCTTTCTTGTCCTTTGCCGCAGATGGCTTTAAAAGCAGCGTACACAAAGCAGGTGTTAAGGAAAGTGCGATGAACGCAGAAAGGATAACCGATATAGCGATGGTAATGGCGAACTGCTGATACAACCGCCCAACGATGCCGGGGATAAACCCGACGGGTACGAACACAGCAGCAAGTATCAAGGCAATAGCAACAACCGGCGCGGATATATCTTTCATTGCCTGATAAGTGGCTTCTTTAGCGGACATGCCTTTCTCATCAATATAATGCTGGACCGACTCGACCACGATAATGGCATCATCCACGACAATACCTATTGCCAGCACAAAACCAAACATGGTCAAGGTATTGATGGTAAAGCCCAGGGGTATGAAGAAACAGAAAGTACCCAGTATGGATACCGGTATGGCCAGCACAGGAATGAGCGTAGAACGGAAATTTTGCAGGAACAGATATACAACAATAGCCACTAATCCCAGCGTGAGCAGTAATGTGATCGCCACATCCTTCATCGACACCTTAACAACAGTTACGGACTCAAACGGCACACTATAATCCACATCGGCCGGAAACGATTTTTTTAATTGGGCGAGTGTACTATACACACCGTCCGCAGTTTCAAGCGCATTGCTGCCGGGGGCCTGGTAAATAAGCAAGTAAGACGCACGCTTGCCATCGACAAAAGAATTGCTGGAAAAAGTGAACTTACCGAGCTCTACCCTGGCGACATCTTTGAGGTGAACCAATTCGCCGGTTGCGGGGACTGTTTTAACAATAACATTTTCAAAATCAGTGACCTTGCTCAATCGGCCGTTTACCAATATGCCCAGCTCAAATGTCTGTGTTTTCTGCTGAGGCGGCACACCTGCAGAGCCCGCAGCCACCTGCACATTCTGCGCGTTCAATGCAGCGATCACATCAGCTGGTGTTAAGCTGTATGAAGCCATTTTCTCCGGGTTCATCCAGATGCGCATACTAAAATCATCTGTGAACCTGTTGATACTGCCGACCCCAGGCACGCGCAACAATGCATCCTGCACAAATATGTTGGTATAGTTATCAAGGAATGTAATGTCGTGGGAACCCTTTGGCGCATAGATAGCCACCATCATCAACATGCTGGGGTTTACCGCACGAACAGTGAGGCCAAGACGGCTGACGACAGCAGGCAACAATGGGGAGGCAATACTTACGCGGTTCTGCACATCAAGGGTCGCTATATCTATGTCCGTCCCTATCTTGAAGGTCACATTCATTTGCATAATACCATTGTTGGTATTATTACTTTGCATGTATTCCATGCCGGGCGTACCATTTACCTGCTGCTCTATAGGCGTCGCCACCGTCTGCTCTACTGTTTGCGCGTCTGCGCCTGTGAACTGGCCATTAACCTGCACAACTGGCGGAGTGATATCGGGATACTGATCTATGGGCAAATTGAAAATGCAAATGACGCCCGTGATCGCCAGTACGATTGATATTACGATGGCCGTAACTGGTCTTTTTATAAAAATATTAGCGATCATTGTTCAAAATCAAAATTCAAAAGTTAATAGTCTAAAACCGAAATGGTGCTGCCTCTCTTATTGTTTTTCTGTGTTTAAAAACCTGTTTCACCCCTCAGGGTAAGCGTGTTACCTGCTTCTGTTTTTATAATAATCTCCCCTCCAGGGTTTTCTATTCCGAGACCAAAGATCTATTATGGTCCGTGTTTTGCCGCAATGGTATCCTTTCCTCCCGGTTCTTTGAGCTTTTTATCTGCTACATTGACAGGCGAACCATCGTGCAACGACTGAACGCCATCGACAATTATTTTTTCGCCCTCAGTTATTCCATCCTTGATAACAATATTCGGCCCTATCGTTGCACCTACGTGTACTTTCCGCTGTAGTGCCACCATGCCTGTTTTCGGCGCCTCATCCTTCTTCTTTGAAGTTGTGTCGCCATGGCTGACGATCACCGTATCTTTCGCTTCGAACACAAAGTATTCACCCATCTGCTCCACAATAGCTTTATTGGGTATTAGTATTTGCGGTGTAGAATCCTGATTATGTACCCGCAGCACACAGCTCATACCTACACGTAAATAACCTTCTTTGTTAGGAAAAACGATTCTCACTTTGATAGAACCGGTTTGCGCACTTACCGCACGATCGATAATGGATATCTCTCCATCCGCCGGATAAAAAGTATTGTTCGGCAAAATAAGCGTGAACAGCGAATCGATTCCTTTGCCCTTGCCGTGCTGAAGATCTTCGAAATGAATCAACTGCTTTTCGTTGATCTGTATATCCACGCCCATAGGGTCATCCGTGGAAATAGTGTTGAGCACAGTCTGGCCAACCGTAACCAAGTCGCCGAGTTTTACCATGCTAAAACCAATAGTGCCATCGAAAGGGGCCGTGATTACGGAAAACGCGAGGTTGGTTTTCGCATTTTTCAGGGCCTCATCCGCTGCTTTATAAGTACTCTTGGCATTGTCAAGCGTTATTACAGCGTGATCGTACAATTGTTTTGCAACAGCCTTCTGGCTATTGAGGTAAGAGTAGCGGTCAGCATCCTGCTGGGACTGTTTCAGTGTCCCTTCTGCTACTTTCAGATTATCTTCTGCAGCGCGGTAGTTGGCCTCATAGATATGCCTGTCTATCTCATATAGTTTCTGCCCCTTTTTCACATGGCTGCCTTCTTTGAAATAGATGCCTGTAATGTAGCCCTGCACCTGGGGTAAGAGATTGACCTGGCTTAATGCCGCAGTGGTAGCTGTATATCTGTCGAAATAAACGACAGGCTGCGCCTTTACTGTAATGACATTGACCGGCACCGGCTGCGACTTAGGCGGCTCTTTGTGCTCACAGGCAAACAGGAGCAGGGAGCTAAGGGTTACTGCGAATATTGTTTTACTTATTGTGTACATAAACACTTTTTTCTGAATCAGTTATTTTGCATTATTGATTATAAGGTATCACCCCCATTGCTTTTTGAACATCTATTTTGCTTGACAGCAATTGGAACAAGGCATTTGTGTATCCTATTTCCGATGCTATCAGGTTTGATTCTGCCACTATCATATTGAGGTAGGCAACTATTCCTTCCTTGTATTGCAGCGAGACTATCCGGTACACATTCTTGGCGCGTGTGCGGTTATCGTCCATCAGCCGCCAGTTATAAAGATTGCTTTTGTAATTTGCAAGGGCAGTATTGTAATCTGTGAATATCTGTGACTTTACGTTTACCTGCTGCCAGTTCAGAATATCTTCCTGCAGCCGCGACTTGTGTATGTTTTCCAGGCGGGCAAAACCTGTGAACAAGGGTATATTCAACGACAGCCCAAAATAGGAATAGGGATACGCTTTATCCAAAATACCAGCAGATGTATTGTTTTCGTACTCGTAGTAGTAATTATAGTACACAGAAGCTGTGGGAAGAAAGGCGAGGTCGTAATAGGTGGTTTGCTGATGCTGTAACTCTTTAAACGTTTTCACCAGCTTGTATTCAATGCGGTTCTCATAATCCAGTTTCTGAGCTGTGTCAAACATTATCTCCTGCATCATCTGAAGTGTATCGAATGCTACGTTAAATTGTTTTTCAGGGGGATAGCCCATGAGTTGTTTCAGCGTTGCATAATTCGGCGCAACGTTTTCTATTTGCTGTTTAAGTTGCACCAGGGAATTATTGAGCGTTATAATAGCCTCCTCATAGTCCGTCTCATCCACAATACCACCCACGAACTGGTGGTAGGTATCCATGACATTACGGTCCAGGCGGGCTGTATCCTCTTTAAGCACGTTGATCTGCTCTAATGTAAGCAGGAGGTTGTAAAAAGCCTTGCTCACCGTGGCAACAGCATTTATTTTGGCACTGTCGGTTATTTGTTCCGCTTCCTTAACATACAACCGGGCGCTATGGGCGGCGTACAATAGTTGCGGGTTGAAAATGGTTTGACTGGCTGAAAATTGAGGAACTATTGTGTTAACAATTCCAGTATGCGTTGGCAGCGGCGGCCCCGCAGAATCTGAAATAAACGTAGTGGGCAGCGTATTATAATGGGTGGCTGTGGCGCCGGCATTCACCTGCGGCAACCAGCCCGACAAATTAATAGCATTCGTGGTTTTGGCAATACCGATACCTACCTTAGCCTGATTGACCGCAGGTTGGTTTTTCAATGCATACGCAATGCACTGCTCCAACGTCAACGATTCAGTGCGGGCGCTGTCGTTCTGTGCAACAACACCAGCAGGCAGGCAGCACATCAAAATAAAACCTGCCAGCAGGTTGAAACTTATTTTCATTATTAATGATCTCTTATCTACCATCATGCACTTATTATAGAGCTTGCAGAAAAATCAATTGTACAGATCAGGGTTTCAAAAAAAGCATACCGGGAATATGCGAACCGTTCTTCTTTTCTACTTACAGAGACTATCGAAATCTTGGTCAAAAACAGGATGCTAATTTATTTAATGTATTGTGGATTTCAAAATCCGAACTCATGTTGCGTGATACCGCATATGCATCTGGAAAACTATTGCTGTGGAAGCAATAATGATGAGAAAGGAAATCAGACTTGTAACCTATGCTGCCTGATATACAGAGGTGCCAGGCCCGCAAAAGCTAACTGTTGGTCACTGGTTTTTTGCTGCCGATTACTTCCGCTAAAAAAAGATAAGAATCCAAGTGAAATTAAAGAAGATAATACAACGGCAGTACTGAAGTCAAAATCGCCGGTATGTGCGCCACCAGTATGAGCAACTGAGAGGTATTCGTGCCGGTCCCTGCTGCCGTCCTTTATTTTCTTACTGAAAGATAATGCCGTGTTATTGTGCGAAGGACCTACCTTCTGCTCAATGACCCTTTTTGACGCACTGGAAAATACAATACAAATAACAGCCAGGAAAAGCCATACATAGCTTTTTAAACCCTTATTGTTGTTATTGTTGTTGATCACTTTGCTTGATTATGGAACAAATCTAACGTTAATAAACCTATTGTATGATAATTAACTTGTTAATAATTCCTAAGAATTATTAACAAGTTCAAGCTCCTAACTGTTCCGCAAAAGGGCCATCGCCTATTTAAATATTTAAATATCAAATAGTTAGGCAATCACTCAATTAAAAAACTCACGTACTTTAGCGATCATCTGGTGGTCTGTGAGATGTCCTGTGTTCTCAACGGTTATTTTTGTGTCGTTGAATTTGGCATCTTCTTTCAGATAGTTTTGCAACTGTTCCTGCGCGATACCGGTGCCAAAAAGCAGTAACTGATCATAAGATTGCAGATGACCTGACAATGATTTGAAATAGGATAGCAGGTCAGCGTGTTTCGCATTATTGCGATGGTGTTCGCTCTCTGCCTCAAAACCTGATGGTGCGTCAATTTTTTCTTTTACTGCGTACCCCGCGGTTTCCTTTGTAATAATCACAGCGTTCTTATGGTCCACCCATACGCCTGCAAATTGCTTTTGATCATTGTTTTTCATACCCGAAATAAATTTGAATGAACTAATGACACCTAAAGAATCGAGCCATGAGCAGGATTCCTGGTAATTAGCAGCAAATTTATATTTCGGACGGGCCGGATTTAATGATGCCCGTCAGGTGAAAACCTGATAGCGGTCAATACATTGATTTTATGAGCCCAGGGCCGCATCAACACCATCCCTAATTTCCGGCATTAGCCTGCTGCACTTTGGGCCTGGCTTTTTCCGCAGCGATTATCGATTTTGCCTTTACAGCGTACTCTGCAACTAGCTTTTCATGGGATTCTTCTCCCTTTTTAAGATCATCACCAAGAACTGTAATGCGTCCTTCCTGCAGATTTGTGGGGCGGCACTCCTGGTTGCAAACAGCGCCATACACTTCGGTAATGTATTCGCGGAGCTTTTTCTCATCGGCAAAAATAGATTTGTGCTTGGTAGCCAGCAGTGTGCCCCTAAGCGCCTCCAGCTTATCATAGTATTCTTTCAGGTGCTTTTTCTCTGACGCTTTCTTCACAAATTCCATGTATTCTTTCAGTTCCTTTTGCTCTGTATTAATGCTGTCAACAAGTGTATAAAGCCGCTCGTGCATATGGTATAGCTGCATGGCTGCTTCGAACTGCTTTTTGCGATCTTCTTCGGTAAACAGTTTATTGTCTTTGTCATGCACCATCTCTATCTGGCTGGTGTATTCTTTGTCCCCTACTTTCAGTTTAGCGGTGTACATACCAGGAAGCACCATGGGTGCTATAAAGTTTCCATAATCCATCTTTGTGCTGCCGGTGGCAGTTTTGGGAGGAGTCATGCGCAGATTCCAGTAAACTTTATTGATGCCTTTCCGTTTACTGCCGGGAATAGTCTGCACCAATTTACCGGACGCATCATATATTTCCACGTTCACGTCTTTGGTAGCGCGGTCTTTGAAGTAATATTCTATGGGCTGAATATCATCCGGGTTGCCTCCCCACCAGCCACCGCTTACCGGTGAACCGCCACCGCCATACTTGCCCATAGTGATGGGCTCCGGGTGCCTGGTAAATAAAACCACGTCTTTCTCGGCGATCTCTTTTGTAAGCGCGCGGATCGGCGAAATATCATTTACCACCATAATGCCCCGGCCGTGCGTGGCAAGTACGAGGTCGTTGGTTTGGGGTTGTATCTGTATGTCGCGCACCATACAATAATCAGGAATGTGGTTCTTCATCCGGAACCAGGTCTCTCCGCCATCAATTGAAGCAAACAAGCCTCTCTCTGTGCCCAGGAACAGAAGGTTTTTATTAACGAGATCTTCCTTTATTTTATGCGCGAAGCCCGTAAACTCCGGGCTTGTTATCCGTTTCCATGTTTTCCCTGCGTCTGTTGATTTAGCCAGGTAGGTATTCATGTCGCCATACATATGGTTATCGAAAGTAGCGTAAACAGTGTTGCGGTCGAAGCGGGAAGGCTCAATACTGCTCACCCACGTTTGCGCCGGGATGCCACATGCCGCGTAATTAGCCGAAACATTCTGCCATGATTTGCTGCCATCTGTTACTACCTGCAGGTTGCCATCATCGGTACCGGCCCATACCATGTTCTCATCAAGCGGCGACTCTGCGACAGTGAAGATGGTGCAGTGATTTTCGGCAGAAGTATTATCCTCGCTCAGCCCGCCGGATTCCTCCTGCTGTTGTTTCTTTTTATCGTTGGTGGTAAGGTCTGGAGATATCTTTTGCCAGGTGCGTCCCTGGTCTGTTGTCTTATATAGGTATTGAGCGGCGGTGTACAGATTGTGGTGATTGGCCTGCCCGGTGACTATGGGGGTGTTCCAGTTCCAGCGGAGCTTTTCATCATCTTTGCCTGCCTGCGGGGTAATGTCGAGCGATTTAAAATTCGTGAGGTCTATGCGGCCCATATTGCCGCCCTGCGATTCGGCATAAGCAATATTATTGTCTGTAAGGTCAGGCTGTACCCAGAAGCCATCGCCGCCATACATATCCTGCCAGCTTGAATTATTGACACCACCCGGAGCCGCAGAAGGAGCCACCCAACTGCCATTATCCTGCAAGCCGCCATACATGCGGTAAGGATTGTTATTATCGCAAGCAACGTGATAAAACTGGCCAACGGGGAGATTGTACACAAACATCCAGGTAGCGCCGCGGTCGAGGCTTATGTAAACGCCGCCGTCGGTACCGAGGTACATCTGGTTGGTGTAGTTGGGATTTATCCAAAGGGCATGGTGATCACTATGCACCCAGCCGCCATCGTAAGATGCATCGGTAAATGAGTAGCCGCCATCATCGGAATAAGAAAAACCAAACCCCGGGCGATAGACTCTCTTGGGGTCTTTAGGATCGATAACAACGCAGCTAAAGTAAAACGGGCGGGAAACCACATTCATGGTAGCACTCTGAGATTTCCAGTTTTCGCCACCGTCAGATGAGATATAGAGGCCTGTTTCTTTTGCTTCCACAATGGCGATCATGTTTTGCGGTGCGCTGGGAGCCAGCGTAATGGTCATACGGCCAAAAGGCTTGGCAGGAAGGCCATTCTTCAGTTCCTTCCATGTTTTGCCACCGTCCATGCTTTTCCACAATCCGCTGCCTGGTCCGCCGGAGTTGAACGCATAAGGGAAGCGCCTAAACTCCCACATCGTGGCATAAACGGTATTGGGATTGCTGGGATCAACCGCTATATCTGCACAACCCGTCTTTTCATTGATATAAAATATTTTCGTCCAGGTATCACCGCCATCGGTTGATTTATAAAGGCCGCGATGCTTGCTGTCGCACCATAACGGACCTGGGGCCGCAGCATAAATGTTCTTTGAATTTTTCGGGTCAATGATGATCTTGGCAATGTGCTCTGTACTATCCATACCCACCTTTACCCAGTTATCGCCTGCATCTGTGGATTTGTACATGCCATCGCCGATGGACACGGTATTACGCATATTGCTTTCACCAGAACCTACAAACACCGTAGAGGGGTTTGACTGATCGACGGCGATAGCGCCGATGCTCATGCAATACTTATCAAATATTGGCTTGAATGAAGCGCCTGCATTTGTGCTCTTCCATACTCCGCCGCCGGCGCTGCCCAAGTACAGTGTTTTATTATCGTTGTTTACGCCTTCAATGGCCGTTATCCGGCCGCTCATGGTGCCCGGGCCCAGCCAGCGGGCCTCCATAGCGCCAAAGGTGTAGGAGTTAATCTTTGTTTGGGCGGAAGCCATGGCCAGCAGTGCAAATGGGCACAAAAAGAGGATCGTTTTTTTCATAACTATTTTATAAGTCCGTATGTTGTTATTTCCCAGGGGTGAAAATATTTTCATCAACGGGTTTATTTATTTCAATCGATTTTATCGTGAGGCCACCATCAACCGACATGGGATAAACTATGCCTTCCGGAAGACTGGTATAGTCTCCATAAGTTGTCGTTTGCGATTGCTCCTTACCATTTGCTTTTGTCTTCTCTACGGTACGTACCAGGTAAAAGTTAGCTGCATCAATAAATATCGTTTCTTCTTTTCCCGAGGGCATCAGTACTTTCAGCTTGTGGCATTCGGTTCCTTCCACATCATCCGTGCCCAGGTAAACGATCTTATAGCTTTTTTCTTTGTAATCGATCATCGGTCCCTGGATGTCTAGCCTGTCCTGGGCCAGTTTCACGGATTCAGCAGGCAAGGCATCGGGCTTTTGCTGGTTGCGAGGGTTGAAGGACCAACCTTCTTTGTTCGTAATGATCGTGTAACTCGTCATGCCGCCAACCGTAGATTCCGATTTATACCCCTTTCCCTGTTCTACCGTAATAGTAACCGGTATCTCCACACCACGCGATCTGCGGATGCAGTTCTTCCTCATGCTTGTGATCTTCTTCCAGTTCTCAACCCCGCCGGTTGCGGCATAATGCTTTGCTATTATCTCATCTGCGGTCTGGGCACTCAAAGCGCCAACCCAGGTAATCAGGATAATCGTAATAAGAACAGAGACACGGGAATATTTCATTAGCTATGCTTATCATTTTACTTTTTATCATCCTTACCTGCCGCTACTTCTGTTGGTTTAAAAATGCTTTCATCAACCGGTTTATTGATCTCAACAGATTTCAGAGCAACCGGGCCATTACCGCTGTCTATGTTCATGGGATAAACTATACCCTCGGGCAGTTTCTGAAAGTTGCCGTAATTAGCAGTCTGTTCAACTTCCTGTCCATTGGCAATTACCTTCAGTACCGACCGGATGTGGTAGTAGTTGGAAGCGTCGAAATACATAGTTTCCTCCTTACCACTGGCGTGGGTCATTTTGATCTTGTAGCACTCGGTGCCCTCTACGTCATCTTTACCAAGGAACGCTACTTTATTTCCTTTCTCTTTGTAATCTATCAGTTCGCCCTGCACATCCAGTTGGTCCTGCGATTCCTTCACGTTGTCGGCAGTCATTGCCTCGGGCTTTGTTTGTCCCTGGATGGGGGCAAAAGACCAGCCTTCCTTATTTGTAATAATGACATAGTTACCCATGCCATTTACAACGAAGTCAACACGCTGGGCCTTTTTGTTGATGGTAGTAATAGTTACCGGTATCTCCATCCCCCCGGCGTTTATACTCCCGATCATCTTTAAGGAGTTTATTTTTTTCCAGTTATCAGCGCCCCCTATTGCTGCGATGTGCTTAGTAATTATTTCATCGGCAGTCTGCGCCTTAGCCGTAAAAAAGCTCGCAAAAACCATTGCGGATGCAAGTATCGAAAACCTGATTTTTTTCATCGTTTATTTTTAAAAATTTATTTCCTGCAAGATATTAAAATTTCTCCTTTGGAAAAAGGGGGAGATTTGGGGGGAGCTATCGACGGGCGTAATATTGATTTGGTTACTTTTGTGACAACAGAACCTTATGGGAGGAAAATTACTGATCACAACAGCATTAATACTGGCAACAGCTCATCTGTATGCCCAGGGCGACAAAAAAAAAGAAGAGAAAGTCCAGGTCTATAGTTTTGACGCGGGTAGTGGGATGGATGCATATTCCAATGGCGTACCGGATAATGTGCGGTTATTGTACTTTCCGGAATTTTACTCACCACGCGCAACAAAGCACAAGGATACTACTTTCAAATTTGAGTGCTATGATTCCCGTGACACCATACTGACACAAGTAAAGGAAAACAGCGAGATCCGTTTCATCTCGGTGTTCAAGAGCTATGACGATCCGGTGCATGCGTACATGGACAATGGCATAAAGAAACCACTACCTGTATCAAGTATCATCCGCCGGTATGACCGGGTTGGTGATGATCAGTGGCTCAGCGTGGACTATGCAACCAACAAGGTCTCTAACCTGAAAGAATACAGGAACCAGGTGGTTCGCTCTGACTCCCTTATAGTATTAGACCCGGTAAGTAATAAGGAGTCGATCACTATTTACAGCTACTACAAGGTGGAAGTG
This sequence comes from uncultured Bacteroidota bacterium, assembly GCA_903887415.1. GTDB lineage: Bacteria > Bacteroidota > Bacteroidia > Chitinophagales > Chitinophagaceae > Nemorincola. The sequence continues at coordinate 33,822 of CAISPO010000019.1, forward strand.
GTAAAGTGAATCAAATCTCCCATTGTTCTTTTATAACGGTAGCCGCCTGCTCGTTGCCGGTAATCACCGCCAGGCGCTCTATGACACGCTCCACAAGGGCATCGGGACACGAAGCGCCGGAGGTGATCATAACACGCAATGGCTTGTGGACCGGCAGAAATCCGGTTGTCTCCTTTTCCATATGCGCGTGCAGGTCGAAATGACGGATCAACTTTGCAGATAGCAGGCAATGTTCATCATTGATAAAATAGGTAGGCAGCTTTTGTTCACACAACTCCACCAGGTGCGATGTATTGGAACTGTTATATCCACCTATTACTAACGCGATATCAGCTTCGCGCTCCAGCATACCCTGCACAGCCGTCTGGTTGTCGTTAGTGGCATAACATAAGGTATCACGTGTATCTGCAAAACGCTCGCTGGCCTTGTCAGGTGTAGTTTGATAATGCGTTATGATCAGTTGTTTCAGGTAATCGGCGATGGCCTGGGTCTCGCTGGCAAGCATAGTGGTCTGGTTTACCACACCTATTCTTTGCAGGTCTTTTGCGGGGTCAAATCCGTGAGAATACTGCCCCTTAAAATCTTCTGGGAATCCTGTGACAGGCAACTCACCCGTTATGTACCTGCCAAGCAGTTGCGCCTGCTCCATATCTTTTACAACGACCGTGTGTGTATGTGCCTTACTATGCGAGAAGGTGGCCCTTGTCTCCTCATGGCCAGGCTTGCCATGCACTACTACAGTATAGCCGTCATCGCCGATCTTCTCTGCACGGTTCCATACTTTTTCTACGAAAGGACACGTAGTCTCATAATGAGTAGGATCGATGCCTATGCTCCTCAATTTCTCTTCCAATTCGATTGTGGTGCCAAAGGCGGGGATTATCACAACATCGTCACTTTTGAGTTTATCCCAATCTATGAGCATATTGCCCTTGGTATCCATGATGAACTTTATGCCCAGCGCCAGCAGGTCGGCATTTACACCGGGATTATGGATCATCTCGCTAAGGAGAAATATGCGCTTGCCGGGGTTCTCCGCCACAGCACGAAAAGCGATCTCTATTGCATTTTCCACCCCATAGCAAAACCCGAAGTGCCGCGCAAGCAAAACCTGCAGATCGCCTAACTGAAGTACAGTAGGCGTATAGTCTTTCTTCATTTTATCTTCACCCTTGCGCTTCAGCTTTATGGCGGTAACAAGCGGGCTCCGATAATGGACGGGGACATCAAATGACTTCATGGGGCTGCAAAATTACGGAATTCAAAAAGATGATTAGCAAAAACACTAGCTAAGAACATTATTTAACAGCCTGATAGCACAGTTATTACAGATACCAGTACACCTCAATAATAGACAGCCCTGCCCGCTGATGGGTGGGGAACAGTTATGTACCTGCCAAGCTAATTCAAAATTAATTCCGGCCCTTCAAATACTTTGAGACCTGACAACAATCATGTTTTGCTTTGACCGTCGTCATAAGACCGCCATTCCCCTGTATCTACATTTGATACGTTACCGGATCACCACTAAAAAAACTAAAAAATGAAAACGCCAAAGTATTTATCAGGTATTTCGCTCGCTCTTTGCGGAATCATTTTCGTAAACACACCTGCTCCAGCACAAACCAAGTGGATCGCCCCGGCATCGGCCAACACCTTAAAAAACCCGGGGTCCTGCGATGCAGCAACGATGAAGGAAGCGAAAACAATTTATACTTCCACCTGTGCACCATGCCATGGCGTAAAGGGCAAAGGTGACGGCCCGGCGGCGGTAGCACTAAATCCTAAGCCTGCAGACCATACGTCTAAAGCTATCCAGCAGGAATCAGATGGTTCGCTGTTCTGGAAGCTGAGCGAAGGGAGAGGTGCTATGCAAGCCTACAAGTCCCAGCTTACCGATAAGCAGCGCTGGGGATTAATATGCTACATAAGAACGCTCAAAAAATAGTTTGAAGAGAACCAAACGTATTTACTAACCAGGCAAAAAAAGATTTTATGAAACTTAGAAATATAGCCGTTTTTTTAATGCTGAGCGCTGCTTTCATATTTGAGGGCATGGGCAGTGTTTATGCGCAGGACGCAACGCCGCCAGCACCTTCTAATTCACCCGAAAGCCAGTTCATGGTTGCCGGACTCCTTACGTTCGGTTTTGTTAACCAAAATACTACCAACACCATAGGCGGGGCAAAAAGCACGGATAAGTATAATAGCCTGGGGGACGCTGACCGGTTTGAATTCAGCCCAATGCTATTGTGGCGGCACGGCGACAACCTGCTTCTGGAGTTTGAACCGTCTTTTGATGGCAATTCACTTGGTGTCAATTGGGCAGACGTATCTTATATCGTAGGCCCCGGCCTGATAATAAGAGGCGGTTACTTGGTATTGCCCTTTGGATCTTACAATAAACGCCTGGCTGCAGGTTGGATCAACAAACTGGCATCTGACCCCATCGGGACAGATATAGCCGGAACAGATTTTGGCGTTGAAGTTGAAGGCGGCCTTCCACTTGGTAACATGAAGTGGAGTTACGATGTAAGCCTTACCAATGGGTTTCAATTGAATAATGACGGCACAATATCCGGTGTGGGAATAACAGCCATCAACAACGGAAAAACAGCGTGTGGCAGGCTTGCATTATTGCCATTTTCCAATTCCAGCCTGGAAATCGGGGTATCCGGTTTATACGGTGCCATTGCCACTCCGCAAGGAGCCACGTTCACCAACACAAATCCGACGGATACAAAGGGGCCCATGACATCTATGTATGCTATCGATCTCAACTACGTAAAAAATATAAGCCCGATCCAGCTCAATATAAAGGCGCAATACAGCACTTCTATGGTCACTAAACAAAATTACCTTAGCCCAGTCGATTCCACCCAGACCTATACTTTTACAAATACAACTACTGCGGCATTCGGACAGGTTTCGGTAAGGCCCGTAGCCTCAAAAAACAAGGTGCTGAAAAACCTGGAGCTGGCATTCAGATATACTGGGTACACAGCACCACAAAATTCAACCTGGGGACAAAATTATAACGAAGAAGATGTCGCTCTCGATTACTGGCTGAGTTGGAGGACAGTGCTGAAGGTTGCTTATGAAAATATTAAGTCGGACGGCACCTCATCTGTGAGCATTGCCGGCACACAGGGCACTACAGCCATCAGTAGGATCATCCTCCAGTTTTCAACAGAATTCTAAAAAATACGCCGCCCAGTTCTAAAACATTTTTTATGAAAAAAACACTCAGGTCAAAATACATCATAACAGCATTAGTGGCTTGCTATTGCCTAACGGCAATTATATTCTCCAACGGATGCATTGAAAGTAAGAAAGTGGCCGCAAAAAGTGGAGTTGAATTATGGGCCGAAAATTGCCAGCGGTGTCATAATACGCCATCTGCTACTTCATTTTCCGCAGAACAATGGAAAACTATAGGCATGCATATGCAGACAAGGGCCTTGCTGACAAACAATGAACGTGATAAAGTGGTTGCATTCTTGCAGGCTGGGAGCAAAAACTAATAACGGAAATCAGTACCTAACAAAAAACGCCAGACATTGGTCCGGCGTTTTTTGTTATACTATCTACAGAAACTAATTGGTTGTTACTTCTTCCCCAGCGCCAACCCCAGCACATCAGCCACATCAGATACATAGTGGAACGTCAGTCCCTTGATGTATTCCTTGTTTATTTCGTCAACGTCTTTTTCATTGGCTTTCGGCATAATAATCTCCCGGATACCGGCGCGCTTGGCTGCAAGCATCTTTTCTTTGATACCGCCCACTGGTAACACTTGTCCGCGAAGGGTGATCTCACCCGTCATGGCATAATATGGTTTTACCTTTTTGCCGGTAAATGCCGATGCCAGGGAAGTGAGCATAGTAATGCCCGCGCTTGGGCCATCCTTAGGGGTAGCGCCTTCCGGCACATGCACATGTATGTTTGTGTTCTCGAACTGCTCAACGGATATATCATACTCAGCCGCATGGGCTTGCAGGTAAGATAATGCTGTGCTTACGCTTTCCTTCATCACATTGCCCAGGTTGCCGGTGAGCGTGAGGTTACCCTTGCCTTTAGATAAAGATGTTTCTATAAAGAGTATGTCGCCGCCGGCAGCGGTCCAAGCCAGTCCCACGACCACGCCGGTCGGATGGCCCTTGGTATAAATATCGTTGCTGAAACGCGGTTTGCCCAGCGCATGTTCCACCAACTCTGTTGTTACCTGCGGGGCCACTTTTTCATCCATAGCAACATCTTTGGCTACGGAGCGCATAATACCTGCCAGCAGGCGGTCCAGCTCGCGCACACCGCTTTCGCGGGTGTATTCCTGTATTATTTTCCCAATCACCTTATCGGGGAAACGAAGCGGCACTTTACTAAGGCCATGCAGCTCCCTTTGCTTAGGCAGCAGGTGGCGCTTGGCTATCTCCGTCTTTTCTTCGGGTGAATATCCCGAAAGCTGAATGATCTCCAGGCGGTCGCGCAGCGCCGGCTGTATATCGCTGAGGCTGTTGGCTGTGGCTATGAATAAGACTTTTGAAAGGTCGAATTCAAGCTCCAGGTAGTTATCATAAAATGAGTTGTTCTGTTCCGGATCCAGTATTTCCAGCAGCGCGGAGCTTGGATCACCACGAAAATCCTTGCCCAGTTTATCTATCTCATCGAGTATAAAAACAGGGTTAGCCGATTTTATTTTTCTTAAAGATTGGATGATACGGCCCGGCATAGCGCCTATATAGGTTTTGCGGTGGCCGCGCAGCTCACTCTCATCATGCAGGCCGCCAAGGCTCAGGCGCACATACTTACGGCTAATAGCATTGGCAATGCTCCGGCCAAGTGAAGTCTTACCGATGCCCGGAGGGCCCACAAAACACAGAATTGGCGATTTCATATCGCCCTTCAGTTTCAGCACAGCCAGGTATTCTACTATACGGTCCTTTATCTTGTCCATGCCATAGTGGTCATCATCCAGCACTTTCTGTGCTTTTTTGAGGTCGTAACTATCTTCGGTATAAACACCCCACGGCAGGTCAAGCATGAGGTCGAGGTGATTATAGATAACCGAGTAATCGGGTGTGCTGGGGTGCATACGCTCCAGCTTCTCTATGTTTTTCTTAAAAAGCTCCTTGGCTGCATCCGTCCACTTCATTTCCTCCGCGCGCTTCTGAAGGTCTTTTATTTCGCGCTCATTAGGGTCGCCGCCCAGCTCTTCACGTATTGACTTTAGCTGCTGCTGAAGGAAGTATTCGCGCTGCTGCCGGTCTATATCTGCGCGTGTTTTATTGGTGATCTCGTTTTTGAGTTCCACCAGTTGCAATTCCGTTTGCAGCAGGTTCAATAGTTTTTCGGCGCGGGTGCGTATATCGTCTTCTTCCAGCATAGCCTGCTTATCCTGGAGCTTCGCCGAAATATTTGAAGCCACGAAATGCATCAGGAACGACTGCTGTTCTATATTTCGCAATACAATGCTGGCCTCATTGGGCATATTCATAGACTGCTGGGCAATACGCTCGGAATATTCTTTTATAGAAGATATCAGGGCGTCAAATGATTCGTCCTTCTGAGGATACACATCTTCCAGGTATCTCACCTGTGCAGTATAGTATGGATCAACCTGGGTATAAGCCTCTATTTTGAACCGCATGCGGCCCATAATGAATATAGTAATGTTGCCATCTGGCATCTTAATCTGCTTCACTACCTTGGCCAGTGTACCTACAGAATAAATATCATCGGGCATCGGGTCTTCGTTGCTGCTGTCTTTCTGGGCAATAACGGCTATCCATTTATCCCCCTTCTGCGCAGCGGCAATTGCTTTCACCGACTTTTCGCGGGCTACGGTAATAGGCAGCACCACATTAGGGAACAACACCGTATTCCGCAACGCGATCACGGGCAGCTCCATGGGGAGCGACCCGCGTTCCTGCTCATCCATTTCATCTTCGCCCAGCGGAACGATAGGCATAAATTCTACTTCCTGTTCAGTTTGGCCTAAAAACATATCAAACATTGATCTAATTTCGGACATTATGTCAAAGTTACCTCTATTTAATATTAAATAAGGGGGTGTAAAGATAAGGGTCAATACCTATGCCAAAACATATATCCGGCAATTTTTGCAGTATTTAGTGCATTGACTTTAAACGATAACGCGCCCGGTACGCATTATCTTATTTATTTCTGCCTATAATTTTTATCTTTGGCCAAAATATACAATGAAAAAAAGGGTATTCCTGGCGCTGTTGTTTCTTTCCTGCATGGCAGTGATGACAGCCGGTGCGCAAGAGAAAGCCGACAATAAAGCCAGGAAGGAAGAGGTGAAAAAGAAGAAGCATAAAAGGCATAAAAAGCGGCCATTCACAGCCCGCCCATTCTTTATAGGCACTGATGTTGACGGCGCTATGTTCTCCACGGCATTCATACATCATTCCTACTCTTATCTTACCCGGCAGCTTCCTACAAATACAGTAGGCACGGTGCGTTTTTCCGGCTTCCTGAATACTGGCCTTACGGTGAATTTCAATCTAACCCAAACGCTAGGCTTATACACAGGAATCGACATCAAGAACATTGGCTTTAACGATTATACCTATGCCGACAGCACCATAAAACGCCGCTCCTACAATGTGGGCATACCGCTGGGCATTAAGATAGGCAATATGGATGACAAGAAGGCGTTCGGCTTTATCGGCGGAGGCATAGACAAGCCGATCAATTACAAGCAGAAGCAATACCTGGTAAGAAACGAGAAAACGGTGAACTTCAACGAGTGGTTCAGCGACCGCACTCCTGTGATAATGCCCTATGTGTTCATCGGGGCTGCGGTGAAAGGAGGCGCGGTGTTCAAGCTGCAATACTATCCCGGCAATTTCCTGAATCCCAACTACAAAGCATCCAACGGGCTGGAGCCCAACTACGGCTATGATGTCCATGTGCTGGTGCTGAGTGTTGGGTACTGGGTGCCTGTAGATAAGCGCCACAAGAACATTCCCGGAACTACGGTAGCACCCAACGGGCAGCGGCGGATGAACTAACATAAGGGCTACAAGGGCTTGATGGCGCGATTTTGCTTATTTATTGTTTCATATCTTTGGCCAAATAAAACCCATGACGAAATATTTATTGACTACGCTGTTCATTGCATTGTTTATCACTTCTGCTGCTTCTGCTAAAATTCCGGGTGCAGCAGCCAAAGACAGCATAGTAATCAAAACGCGTCCGCATGTGCGTAAATTCTTTATCGGTACAGCCCTCGATGCCGGAATATTTTCTCTGGCTACTATACAGCGGGATTATACTAATGCCCTGGGCGCCCCAATTGGCTCCACCACTAGTTACAGCACACTTCGTTTTTCATACATCCTCAATTTCGGGCTGACATTCAACTTCAATTTTGGCAGGCATTTTGGTGTTTACACCGGAGTAGATCTCAAGAACATAGGCTTTATTGAGAAACTTTCAGGCGGTGAAACACAAAAGCAACGCACCTATAATATAGGTGCGCCTATAGGAATAAAAATAGGCAACATGGCAGATAAGCGGGAATACCTTTTCTTTGGCGGAGGCGTTGACGCGCCTTTTAACTACAAAGAAAAAAGGTTTGTGATCCGCAGCCAGAAAACCAAGTTCAATGAATGGTTCAGCGATGCAACACCGTCTATAATGCCTTATGTATTTGCAGGCTTTGCGATCCCGCACGGAATATCTTTTAAGTTCCAGTACTACCCGAATAACTACATAAACCCGGACTATTACAGGGCCGGTTTCATACCGAATGAGGCCACAACAGTGCACCTTATGCTGCTCAGCATAGGCTTTACTGCACCTTTCGGGAAAAACCCGGATATAGTGAAAAAACACGTAGCCGACCTCAAAACTTCAACTATGTAGTACCTCCCTTTATGGGAGCGCATAAATCCAACAAAGTGAGTCAAAAGAAAACGATGGAAGAACTGGGCCGCAAAAGCCCTGAAGATATGCTTGCTTCCGGCAAACACCCTGTAATAGTGATACTTGATGATGTGCGCAGCATGCACAATGTGGGTGCTATATTCCGCACTTGCGATGCCTTTGCGGTAGAAGCCCTGTACCTCTGCGGCTACACACCTGCACCACCCCACCGCGACATTCATAAAACAGCGCTTGGCGCTACCGAAACAGTGCAATGGAAAAACTTCACAACAACAATGGATGCAGTAGCTGCGGCAAGAGAAGCTGGCTATAAGATACTCGCAGTAGAGCAGGCGCATAACAGCGTAATGCTGGACAAGCTAAACTGGCAACATGAAAAAATAGCATTGGTCTTTGGGAATGAGGTAACAGGTGTAAATGACCAGGTGCTGGAAGCTGCCGATGGCTGCATCGAAATACCGCAATGGGGCGCAAAGCACTCTCTTAATATTTCCGTGAGCGTGGGCGTGGTATTGTGGGAGATGGTAAGAACCCCCGCGCCCTAAAGGGGTGAGCAGGCGTATGACCGGTCTTACTCTTCCACCCTCTTCAAATTATAATCCGGAATCGCGGAAACAATAATCGGGTATTTCTCCAGAGTTACATCAGATGAATCGAGGCCGAAACCACGCTCTTCGGAGAGGCTGACTTTTTTAAGGATAAAGTAGCCGCGCATCATAAGGCGCTCCCACATGGGCAGGGCATTGTCGCGGGAAAGGAACTTTTCCATTACTATAAACCGAAAATCGCCCACCACATTATTCTTGCTCAGCGATTCGTAGCGGCTCACTACATTCACCTCCTTATTCTGCACCATCTCCTCTACCACTTTACGGAACATATACTGTATCCGGTGATCCACACGGAAGCCAAGGCGGAATTCAACCCTTATTATCTCATTGGGCACAATAGTTTGCACAGAGTATTCAGTGGTGTAGGGATCATCCAATACATCCACATGTACAAACCAGTATAGGTCTGCACGTTTTGGTTTCCTATAGAGGATGGAATAAATGATCTTGTGTTCAATTTCCTTAGGATTATTGGCGCTGGTAAGATATACAAGGTGGGTGGCGTATTTGTTGATGGTACTGTCATTGCTCAACTCCTGTATGATAGGTACATAATTGTCAAGGCGCACAAACTCTACATACCGGTTCTTGATCTTGCGCGATTTGTACCAAACGATCATGGTCATAAACAGGCCGCCTGCCACTACCAGCGTCACTACCCCACCCTCTACAAACTTTTCGATGAGGTTGGCCCAAAGAAACGAAAACTCAATGGTAAGATAAACGATGAGGTAAGTAGCTATCCAGACTATAGGCACCCTTCGCACAAAGAGGTAGTATGAGAACAGGCAGGAGGTCATGATCATGCAAATGGTAATAGACAAGCCATAGGCCGCCTCCATATTAGACGACTTCTGGAAGTAGATGGTGATGGCGCTGCACCCTACCCACAGCAACAGATTGATACCCGGAATAAATGACTGGCCCCGCTCTATGGTAGGATAGTTGATCTTCATTTTGGGCCATAAATTCAGCTTCATTGCCTCACTGATAAGGGTAAACGAACCCGATATAAGAGCCTGGCTGGCAATAATGGCAGCTATTGTGGCGATGATAATGCCGGGCAGGATAAACCAGTTTGGCATAAGCTCATAAAACGGGTTCTTAACCGCAGAGTTCCATACTTCGTGTTTTATAGTAAGCAGATAAGCCCCCTGCCCAAGATAGTTGAGGATCAGGCACGTTTTTACGAATACCCAGGATGTGCGGATATTGCCGCGCCCGCAATGGCCCAGGTCTGAATATAGCGCTTCCGCCCCAGTGGTGCAAAGAAAGACGGCGCCCAATATCCAGAACCCTTTGGGATACATCGTAAGCACTTTTATAGCCCACCAAGGATTGAGCGCCCTGAATATGCGCCAGTCGTTAGCGACTGACAATTGGTGCAGACCGAGAATGGCCAGCATAGTGAACCAAATCAGCATGATGGGCCCGAAAGCATTGCCAATAGAAGTGGTGCCAAATTGCTGAAAAAAGAACAAGACCGTGATAATGGCAATAACGATATACACGATATTCATCGTAGTAATATGCTCAAATATGGGGATGTTGCGCAGGCCCTCTATGGCAGATGTAACAGAGATGGGCGGTGTTATCATGCCGTCCGCCAGCAACGCTGCGCCGCCTATCATAGCCGGGAATACCGTCCATTTGCCATGCCTGCGCACCAGGGCGAACAGGGAGAAGATGCCTCCTTCGTCTTTATTATCTGCCCGAAGGGTGAGCATTACGTACTTGACAGTCGTCTGCAGTGTAAGCGTCCAGATGATACAGGATAATGCGCCGGTTATCAGGAATTCACTTATTTCCTTGCCGTTGCAGATGGCATTCATCACATATAGCGGTGACGTGCCTATATCTCCGTAAATAATGCCAAGAGCAATTAAAACACCCGCCGCTGTTGCTTTATTAAAATTCTTCGCCAAAACCCAGGGTTGCTATTAGTTGTGCAAGGCCGCAAAGTTAGGCATAAAGACAGGCAAAAAAATCAAATCCGTTTATTTATTACCCAATTGCAAAGTATATTCGCAAAAAAGATCAGGCCATGAAATTATTACAAACATTAATGCTTATCTGTTTTTCGGTAGCTGTTAAAGCGCAGGATATTTCATTTACGCTTACCCATACCAGCGAGAAAAAGTGGATCGGGGTGGAAAAAACCAGTACTTTGAATGGGCTGAAAAGTACGAACCTCGTTTTTCATACCAATCATAAAGCAGATATTGTACCGGTAAATTCCCACAAAAGGACAGTGACCACAAAATGGCAGCTTATCAGCGGCGCCACAATTCATGATGACAATATTGTGATAAAAATAGGAGATATTGAATATACTGCCGTTTTCTCAAAAACATCAAATGGCGCCGATTTTATGACACTTAGCTGGGTGAAGAACGATAAGATGATGTCGAGGGCTTATTATTCTGAATAAATTCGTTTCCTGCGCTGTTTATACCTTTTTATGATCCGCTGATGAGATTTTCAGTAAAAATACTCCTGATTTTTTTGCTGGTCGATTCATGCAACACATATTCACATAAAGGCTTTACCTACCGCAGCAATGGGAAAATGACGGGTATTGGTAACAAGATAAGATTGAATGGATATTACCTAACGAAAGTTACGGGTCAAGCCACATTTGAGCATTGGGTATATTGTAATGACACCTTCGATTCAAAGCCACATATACCCAAATCACAAAAGAAGCAACCAAACTATAAAGCCCCTTTTATTACATATAAGATCATATACAACGCATGTAGTGTCATACTATTTTATGAAGATGGTTCTTTTGCATCAGATTGGCTTGAGCACGAAAATAAAGAAAAAGCAGAAAAATCACTGATTAGGAATAACTTAAAACATTTACAATGGGGAAGATATATTCTGGACGGCGACACCGTTAAAACGCAATTTTTTCATCGCATAGAATCCGGGCATTTTTCCATATTCCAAACATGGTATGTAATAAAAAATGACTCGACGCTGTCTTTAGTTAAAAGTATTTGTAAATCCTGCAAACGAAAGGGGGTATGGGAAAATAATGGCATAGCCGTGGTTGATCCTCCCCATATTTGCCACTTCGTTCCTTTTTCGCAAAAACCAGATTCATTATGCTGGCTGAAAGAAAAAAAATGGTATTCTTATAAATGAGCCCGTGCTTCCCACTACACTGCAACAATAACAATAATAAATACGCCTATCATTATTCCCATTGAGTAAAACTCAAATTGTAATACTACTTTTACAGCTCACAAATAGCTCCGCTGCGGCGGACTTGGGGTTTATGTCAACAGCACAAGGAGAAATAAAGCGCGTGACCACGCATACGCTGCAATCAATGAAACTGCATGGCGAAAAGATCAGTATGCTGACAGCATATGATTTTTCTATGGCCCGGATATTTGATGATGCGGGGATTGACGTGATACTGGTGGGCGATTCGGCATCTAATGTGATGGCTGGCCACGAGACCACTTTGCCCATAACGCTGGACCACATGATCTACCATGCGCAGAGCGTTGTTCGCGCCTGCCAGCGCTGCCTGGTGATCGTTGACCTTCCTTTCGGCTCCTACCAGGGTAATAGCAAAGAAGCGCTCCACTCGGCCATACGTATTATGAAGGAGGCCGGCGCACATGGCATAAAGCTGGAGGGCGGCGAAGAAGTGACCGAATCTATAAAACGAATAGTTGGAGCGGGTGTGCCGGTAATGGGGCACCTGGGCCTTACGCCACAGTCCATTTACAAATTCGGCACTTACACAGTTCGGGCAAAAGAAGAGGAAGAAGCAGAGACATTACTGAATAATGCCCGCTTGCTCCAGGATGCGGGTTGTTTTTCGCTAGTGCTGGAAAAGATACCTGCAGCCCTTGGCGCAGAAGTATCTAAGCTATTGAAAATACCTGTTATAGGAATAGGGGCAGGAGGCGGCGTTGACGGGCAAGTGCTGGTGATGCACGACATGCTGGGTATTACAAAAAATTTCTCTCCGCGTTTTCTGCGCCGCTACCTGAATCTCTATGAAGAAATGTCGGGCGCTACCAGGCAGTACATAAAAGATATTAAGAGCCGGGATTTCCCGAATGAGAAGGAGCAGTATTAACAGTCGGCAGTCTCCGGTTGGCAGCCTGCTGACATAAATTATATGAAAATGTTCCCTTAGGGAACACATATCTGTAGCAAACAAACAATAAACAAACGCGATGCCGAAGGCATCGTATGTTATACAGCCACATTGAAATCTGATGATCAATAAACAAGCGTGGGAAAAACTGCATGAGGAACTGGCGCATAAAGGGGTAACGCTTGTTGCGGTATCAAAGAAAAAACCGGCAAGCGACATACAAATACTTTATGATCTTGGGCAGCGGCATTTTGGAGAGAATTATGTGCAGGAACTAGTGGAAAAACAGGCCGTACTGCCAAATGATATATACTGGCACTACATAGGCCATCTGCAAAGCAATAAGGTAAAAGAAATAGCGCCTTTTGTTCATTTGATCCATGCGGTTGATAGTTTTAAATTATTGGCGGAGATCAATAAGCAGGCGCTGAAAAACAACCGCACTATAGATGTGCTGCTGCAAATGCACATTGCCGATGAGGAAACAAAATTCGGCATGGATGAGGCGGAAATAACAGGTCTGCTGAAAGATTACGAGGCCCAAAAGGAAACACTGGCAAACGTGCGCATATGCGGGCTGATGGGGATGTCCACTTTTACCGATGACCAGGCCAAAGTGCGCGCCGAATTTGTAAGGATGCATGATTTCTTCCAACTGCTTGCCGGTAAATATTTCTCCGGCCAATCGCATTTCGCTATCTGCTCCATGGGCATGAGCGCCGACTATGAACTGGCAATAGAAGAAGGGAGCACCATGGTACGCATCGGAAGAATGTTATTTGGCGCCAGGTAATTTTTCTATCTTTTTCAGTAGCACAAAGCCACCGCCGATGCAGCTTGTATCACGCTCATAACCCACCGGCAACTTCTTAAAATCATCTAAATCCACGTAGAAATAATCGAACGTTGTATCGATGGCAGGAAGATGCGAAATAACAACAGGCGGATAAAGCTTGCCGGGATAATAGTGTTCTATATCATACCTCAGCGCCGTTTCAGATATCCATGATACGCCTAATTTCAGCTTTCCTGGTTTATTCGTTTCACTATTTATTTTTCGCAATATCGCCAGGTCCCCTGCGTTGAAATACCACAGGATGGTAGTATTGACATTAGCCTTGGAACAAAAATTATAACTTGTTAGTAAAAAAACAGCCAGAAATACAGCCGTGCTCAGCATCTTTGATACTCCCCTGATACAGTAGAGCACGTAAATGGTATTAAGCATAAACAGTATTATAAAAAAAAGAGCGGCCCGGTCGGTAAGGTAATTAATACCAAAAAGCAGATGCTGGGCAATTAACGATATTACCGGTAAAATAAGCAAAAGAAAAAACGTGACGCCATATTTAATAGGCACATCCGTTTCGGCGGAAATACGATATTTTCTCAGGAACGTATAACACCAAAAAATACCGAAGATAACAGTCAGTGCAATTGCCAGCCAGGTAATAATTTCTACTTGCGCCTCGCGGCTCTGACCAGGCAATTCGAGGCCCCACGTTACAACCGACACAACCGTATCATGTATAAAACCACTGTTGCCCATGAAGGCCAGCTCTCCGTTACGATAAACACATTGCAAAGGCCCCACTATAAGCAATGCCAAAATACCTGATGAAAACACCAGTATCAGCAACTCTCTAATAAAACTGTTTTTCTTCCTGCTGTCCGGAAAAAGCAGAAATTGGATTACTAAAACGCCGCAAAGCGTAAGGTAATAATTGATATACCCAAAATTGCTGTACACTGAAAGAATAGCGCCAAAAAAAGACAATATTAGAGATAAGGCCTTTCTGTCAGTAGTGTACTTCAACAGGAAATATACACTAATCGTCATAAAACTCAGGGCGAGGCCATAACCGCGGCTGAGCCCCCAGAAATTAAATATCAGCGGGCTTACAAGGTTCAGAATAATATAACCGCCTAGTTGCCACCATCTGTTTTCAAATAGCAATCTGCATATCAAATATGAAAAGATAAGGAACGAGATTTGCGCCAGCAGGCTATCTACCCTTAATGTAAATAGCGTATTGCCAAAATTATCAACGAAAAATTTTCTGAAAAGAGAATGCAGAATATGGTTGTTGGCACTCCCGAATTTGTCTTGTGCCAGGCCAATATAACTATCATAGTCCCCTTTCCCGCTGTAACCATTTTCGTCACAAGTAATTGGTATATTCAGGATGCGGATGACATTAAGAACAACCAGCGTTGCACCAAAAATGACCGCCATAATTTTTTGCAAAACAGCGGATATCACAAAGCCAGATTTAACAGACATAATGCAATATTAGAGATTATTAACGTTTTCCCCACATAACGGAACCTGCAGACACTATCAAATCATAAAAATACAATTCGGAAATCATGAAGATGCCGCCTCGCGAAGCTGCAGCCACTTAAAGCCTGCCGCGCCCACAGCGCTGATGCAGCCTATCGTCCACCAGAGCACTACAAACCCCAAACGCTGGGCGATCTGCGAGCCCACGAAGGGCCCCAGTACCTGCGCTATCGACCAAGCTGCGGTATATAGCCCCGCATATTGCCCCCTGTTACTGTGGTCCGTACGGTTGATCCAGAAAGAGTTCATGAACGGCATGGAGAGCATTTCGCCGGCAGTAACAATAAAAGTAGATAAGACCGCAAGCCACTTAGTGCCCGGCACGATGTTAAACACGACAAACGAAAGCCCCACCAGCAGTGTGCCCATAATAATGTAGCGCATGTTCTTCCTTCTTGGCTCCAGTGTAAACACGATCGCCATTTCAAACAATGCTATGATAAGTCCATTCAGCGCCATGATGCACCCAATAAAGAACGGTGTAAGCAGCAACTGTTGCTTGAAGAAGACCGGTATGGTTGCAAAAAGCTGGAAGAAACAAAAACCAAACAATATGGTAAGCACTATAAAAACAAAATAGTTCCGGTCTGAAAATGCAGAGCGTTTCTTTTCCGTTTTGGGAAGGTCCTTATGCGATGGCGTCTGCTTATTGCGCGAAGGGTGCAGCACCCGGCGCAGCAGCAATGCCGCGCCTATATTTGTAAGGCCGTCTATCCAGAAGAGCAGGTGGTAGTTACGCGAAGCAATAAAACCTCCCACAGCACCGCCTGCAGCCCACCCCAGGTTTATAGACAACCTGTTGAGCGAATAAGAACGGGTTCGGTTTTCTTCCTTGCTGTATTGGGCAATAGCGGTAGCATTGGCTGGACGAAATGAGTCGTTAAGCGTCGCGAGGACAAAAACGCAGATGCAGATCGCCGGGTAGTTATTTAGCTGTCCCAGGAGAATAAACATTATACCGCCGCAGGTGAGCGCACCCAACTGTACGTTATAAAACCCGAATTTATCCGTCAGCTTCCCACCCAACATGCCACCACATATGGCACCCATACCAAAGACAGACATCACGAGCCCAGCCTTACCGATAGGATAATGTTTTGCCTCCGTAAGATAAAGTGTCATAAAAGGCACCACCATCGTGCCAGCCCTGTTTATCAGCATCACCAGCGACAGCCACCAGGTAGCGGGAGATAAGCCGCTATATGCGCTTCTGTATAAATTGGTAACGCGTGTTATCATTCCGAAATTCCCATTATAGATAGAATATCAAAAATAGAAACTTTATGGTCGGCACCGAGAGATTGAGCAAAAAAGAAATTTAAAATCGGTCACGAACGCCTTATTTACTGCTATTTATCGTTTCTATGAGAGAGTCTATCATCAGGTTATAGCTATCCTTGTTGGTGGGCTTTTGATATACACGCACAGCCCCGGCTGCCAGGCAGTTGTCGGTAAGATTCAGATCTGCATAAGTAGAATAAACAAAAACAGGAATGTGGGAATAACGGGAATTTATTTTTAGTAATTTCAGGGTTTCCAGGCCGTTCATTTTGGGCATATTCTGGTCCAGGAGAATCATGTCGGGCAAGTCATCGTCATCTGCCAGCGCATTTAGAAATTCCAATACTTCCAGCCCATTTTCCACACAATTAAGTATTGCGATATCCTGCCTGTCTTCGAGGAAATAAACAAAAAAGAATTTATCATCGCTATCGTCCTCTGCCAATACTATTTTCATCATACACATTCTCTGCCAATTTCATTAACCCTGCGTTACAGGTAATATAATAATAAACTCAGACCCAACCCCGGCGGTGCTGCGTGCGGTAATAAGCCCGTTGTGCTTGTCAATGATTTTTTTTGCAACCGCCAGTCCTATCCCCGTTCCCTCATACTTATCCTTCGTGTTCAGCCGTTCAAATAAAGAAAAAACATTGGCCACATATTTCTGATCAAAGCCTATGCCGTTATCTTTAATAGAAATACGGCAATACCGGCCGTTGACCGAAGGCGGCGCGTTGACCTCCTTGTCTTTTATTTTAACCGCGCTAATGGATATGTCAGGGGGTACATAGTTTTTGCAGAATTTCAGTGCGTTGCTCAAAATGTTCTGAAAGATCTGCCTCACCTGGCCTTTATTGGCTTCAACGACCGGCAGCGCTTGAAAATGAATCTTCGCTCTTTTTTCACGGATAAGTATCTCGTAGTCATTGATCCAGTCATTAACGATCTCCGAAAGATCAACGGGTTCAAAATTATTGTCATTGGCGGATAGCCGTGAATAATTGAGAACGTCAATGATCAGTTGCTTCATACGATCTGATGATGACATTATTTTGTCGATAAATGACCGCGAATCTTCGGAAAGATTGTTAGTTTCATTATCCCTCAGCAGGCTTGAAAAAACAGCGATCTTTCGCAGTGGCTCCTGCAGATCGTGAGAAGCAACTGAAGCAAATTGCAGCAAGTCATTATTGCTTGCCTCAAGTGCCCGGTTAGTTTTTTCGAGCTCCTCGTTCTTATTCTTCAGATGTCTTTGCGCCTCTTTCTCTGAGGTAAGATCGGTAACAATGATACTTAGGGAAAATCCTTCATCAAGTTCAAGCGTAGTTAATGACAACCGCACAGTAGGATGTTTTTTTGCCCTCAAAACAACCTCGCCCTTACAGTCTTCCTTCCATCCCCGCTCCATGAGTAATTTAAACTGATTTTTATATCCCAATGAAATGAACTGCTCAAAGGGAGTGCCGACAATACCGGAGAGTGGCGTGCTCACCTGGCTGGCAAACTGCGAATTGCAATAAAGAATGATCCCCGATCTGTTTAATGTTACCGCTCCTTCATTCATTTTTTCAATAAAGACGCGGTAGGTCTGATCGGAGCTTTTCAAAGTATATAACTGGTGCCCGTTTTCATTTTCAACCACCAGCGCATCTATCTGACCAGTCCTTATAGCCTCGATGGTATCATTGGCCTCGTCCAGCTGCCAACGAAGCTCAGCAAGCTGTTTCAATACATCCTCATATGTCAGCGCTGCTGCTTCCATACTTATTATTTTTAGAATTCCAGCCCTAGCCCGGATAAAACCTTCTTAGTGTTCGACATATCGCCAATCATCCTCCGCTCGGGTAAGGGGTATTTCTTTACCAGCATGGGCAGTGCAATTAACCCCTCGGCTTCGGCTATATCACGTGACTGATAGACATCGATGATCTCCAATGAATAATCGCCCGGAATGTTAGCCTCACAAATATTTTTAAGATTAGTTATGGCACGTGAAGAATTTGGCGATGCGCCTGTGATAAATAACCTAAGTACGTACTTACCCTGCTGCCTGCTCTGTCCTGATGTTTCCTGCGATCTTCCATCTTGTCTTCTCTTGCTCATTTTATCTGTTTACAGGGCGAATATTTAATCCCACTAACACTTTTTCTTCGTTGGACAGATCACCAATAATTTTCCGGATGGGTTCTGGTACTTTTCTCACTAATGTAGGAATAGCAAGAATCTGATCTCCTTCGGCTAACTGGGGTTGCACCAGCAGGTCGATAATTTCTATGACATACTTACCCATAAGGTGCTCCTCACAATATCGTTTGAGATTGGCTATAGCCGTCACAGATTTTGTTGTTTTACCGGCAACATATAGGCGTAACTCCCATGTTTGTTCTTCCGTGTCCATTATCTTCCTTTTTTCTTTTTATCGGTTATAGTATTCTTATTGTTCCTGATATCCGTGATCGTCGCCCTGTTTTTCTCTATCACCTCGTTTCTCAGATCCTCCTCAACGTAAGATTTATTAAGTGCGTCCGTAATAGACTCAAACTCCTCTTTAAGACTAGCTATCTTAGCCTCAAGAACTGTTCTTTTTCTTTCTATTTCCTTGTCTTTTCTCCCTACTGCAAAGTCGCGCAGTACATGTCCGGCTTGAATCTTAAGTTGTTCCGCCTCTCGTGCCGAGCCCGTAAGCACACCATCAGCTCCCAGGAAAACGTCCATGAGGTCCAGCCCGAAATCTCTTATAATAAATTCTCTTACCTGGTTAGAGTGTTTCATTCCACGTGATTTCATGATATACATTCCCCGGTTGCGTTCGCCATTTGATTCTATATCCCTTACAAGCAGCCAGGCATCCACCAGAGACGAGACGCCCTCGTCTGTTTGCTCACTAACAACAGAGTTTAAAGTGAGCGCGGTGAACATCACCGTGATCTGCTCCGCCTGCAAAAAATCAATAAGCCTGATGAGCATAGATTTTACTTCGCTGACAGAACCGACAGTGATAAGATTTGTGATCGGGTCCAGGATAACCGTCTGCGGCTTAAATTTTTTTATGATCTTGTACATGCTCACGAGGTGCATTTCAAGGCCGAACAACGTGGGGCGAGATGCATGAAACTGAAGCAAACCTTTGTTAACATGCGCATTCAGGTCAATGCCAATGGATTTCATATTGCGCACGATCTGTTGTGGGGATTCTTCGAAAGCAAAATAGGCGCACCTCTCTTTCCGCTGACAGGTCTGATCGGCAAAATAAGCCGCAATACTGGTCTTGCCAGTACCGGCGGTACCTGATACTAATATGCTGCTACCTTTAAAAAAGCCTTGCCCACCTAGCATATCATCCAGCGCAGGTATGCCTGAAGATACCCGCTGCGATGAGACATCGTGTGCTAGAAGCAGAGAGGTAACCGGAAGAACAGAGATACCATCCGAATCTATCAAAAACGGGTATTCGTTAGTGCCATGCACGGAACCGCGATATTTGACAACCCTCAGAAAACGGGTAGATATCTTATTTGAAACCCGGTGCTCCAGTAAAATAACGCAATCAGAAACGTATTCTTCAAGACCCTGGCGGGTAAGTAAACCATTTCCTTTTTCCCCGGTAATTATGGCTGTCACTTTTTTCTCCTTCAGCCATTGAAACAGCCTTCGCAGTTCAGACCGAAGTATAAACTGGTTTGACAGGCCCGAGAAAAGATTCTCAATTGTGTCCAGTACCACCCTTTTGGCACCGATGCTTTTTATAGCATGGTCCAACCTTATGAATAAACCCTCCAGGTCGTATTCACCGGTTTCTTCGATCTCGCTTCGCTCAATATGAATGTGGTCTATTTTTAGCAAGCCGTCCCGCTGCAATTGCTCCAGGTCGAAACCAAGAGAAGCAACATTCATAGCCAACTCTTCTGATTTTTCTTCAAATGCGATGAAAACCCCGGGCTCGTTATACTGTGTTGCACCACGCACAATAAACTCAAGTGAAAGCAACGTCTTGCCGCACCCCGGGTCCCCACAGACAAGCGTGGGCCTGCCGGCGGGGATACCTCCACCGGTCAATTCATCCAGGCCGATGATACCAGTCGGTGTTTTTGCCAAGGTTGATCTTGATAATGGTTTGTCTTTTTTCGAAGTCATTTAACAGGTCAATTTTATTCTGTTTATAAGTCAGCTTTCTCGAATTATCAGCTTGCATTTCTTTAATCTTTTGTAAACCAATTAGTCATGAAAAGTCTTAAGCTGATCCTTTTTTTTTGTTCAAAAAAATCATGCCAGCTAAATAAAAAAAGGGCCGTTTCCGGCCCCAAATTCTTAAATTGAAAAAAGATCAAACTACCCCTGCATCATAGGCCTGCTCGCCATGTATGGCATCATCCAGGCCTTTTGCTTCTTCAGCTTCATTTACTTTTACTTTAGTTATCACATTAATAAGTGCCAGCATAACGTAGGTAAAGACGAAAGCATAAACACAGGTGCCGACGACAGCTATTAATTGGTGCATGAAGAAGGTGGTACCACCATATTTAAGGCCATCTGCTGTACCCGGATTGATAGAATGGGCCGCAAAAACGCCCAGCAAAATGGTTCCTAGGCAACCACCAATTCCGTGTACGCCCCACACATCAAGGGCATCGTCCCAGCCCATTTTATTTTTCAGGTGAACGGCAAGGTAGCAGACACCGCCTGCGGCGATACCAATAGTAACTGCAGAATTGAGCGAGACATAACCGGCGGCTGGTGTAATAGTCGCCAACCCAGCTACCGCACCTGTAAGCAGACCAACAAATTTCGGTTTCTTCACCAGGCTCCATTCTATGATGAGCCAGGTTATAGCAGCAAACGATGCGGCAACATCGGTATTAATAAATGCCTGTGCGGTAATTGCATCTACATCCAGCTCGCTGCCTGCATTAAAGCCATACCAGCCAAACCACAGCAGGCCCGTACCTATAGCTATAAGCGGTATGCTGTTTGGCGGCGACTCCCGGTCCCTGCGCTTGCCCACATAGATCACTGACGCAAGCGCTGCAAAACCTGCAGTGGCATGAACCACAATACCGCCCGCAAAATCACGAACACCCCATGCAAATAAAAGGCCATTACCCCATACCATATGCACGAACGGATAATAAACAAGCACTTGCCACAGGATGAGAAAAATAAGATAGCTCTTAAAAGTGACACGATTGATAAAAGCACCTGTGATAAGTGCGGGAGTAATGATGGCAAACATCATCTGGTAGGCAAAAAATACAAATTCAGGGATAAGTCTGCCGTTCGGCGTAGTGTACGCCGAATTCAGGTTCACACCATGCATAAACGCCTTGTGAAAATCGCCGATAATACCGCCCATAGCGTTCCCGCTGAAGCATAACGAATAGCCAAAGGCCCACCATAAAATAGTAGTGATCCCCATAGACACGAAACTCTGGATCATAATACCCAGGATGTTTCGTTTGCCCGCAAGGCCGCCGTAAAAGAACGCGAGGCCGGGGGTCATCAACATTACCAGACTTGTGGCGAGGAGCATAAAGCCCGTGGAGCCGGTATCAAAAGCAGCCATAAGTAAAAGTTTTAAAAGTTAGAAATGAAATGCGTGTCTAACAAACATATAAAGAAAAGGATTAAAAAGCAAGGCCCTATACTTCTGCTTGTGCTTTTCCTGTTCTTTTCCCAAGTTCTATTACCTCGCAGTTTTTCATATCACTGCCATCTATAACAAAGCGGATCAGTGTGCGCACCTTGTGCCAGCCATGGTTACCTGCCGCACCCGGGTTCATATGCAGGCATTTCAGTTTATCGTCATAGATCACCTTTAGGATGTGAGAATGCCCGCTGATGAATAGCTTGGGGGGATTGGCAACTAGCTCCGGCCGTATTGCAGGCGCATAGTGCCCCGGATAGCCGCCTATATGTACCATGAACACATCTACCCCTTCGCACATGAACCTCAGTTTTTCCGGGAACTCGCTCCTGATATCGTAGCCGTCTATGTTGCCATATACGCCTTTCAATGGCTTAAACGCTTTTAGCTTATCTGCGATAGCGGCAGTACCGAAATCACCTGCATGCCATATCTCGTCGCATTTTTCAAAGTGCTTGAAAACCGCATCATCAAGATAGCTGTGAGTGTCTGATATGAGGCCGATGCGGGTCATAGGGCGATGTGAAAGATATGGGTGAAAACAAGTTCGTTTCAGGTAAAGGGTGTATTACTTAATACGGGATATTAAAAATACCTGTGTAATTTGTAATGCCATCCTTAATACTGAAGTCTCCCTCTACAGTATTGGCAGACTGTGATGTTATATGAATTGTGCCTGTTGTCATATAAACAGGAAAAATTGTATATCCAGTACTTGCGGGGAAAGCTTCATCAAAAGTCGCAGTAACCGGTTTAGTGCTGTCGTTACTAAGGTTATAGGTTCCGGGGCCGTTGTAACCATATATTTCGAAATATATCTCCTTTATCGTGTAAGCAGAATCGAAATTAATGCCAGTAATCGTCAATATCCTGGTAGCCCCATTTGTGCCATCAGACGCTGCGCAAGTATCTGCAATGAATTTTGAAGTTTTAGCGGAACCTGAATCAGAAATAACAATGCTCATCGAATCTGAAGGTGCGCCATTCGAATTCTTGCTCTTTGTACAAGACAAAGCGAACAAAGAAATGAGTATGACAGAAATGCTCCCTATTGATGATCTCATATTAATACGGCGTCATTTGACATTGAATAATGCTCCTCTACCTCTGCAAGTATATCCCCTATCTCATTTATATTTTCGGTCATTACCAGGCGGGTGCGGTATTCTTTTACATGAGAGAGGCCCTTTAGGTAGCTGGCATAGTGGCGGCGCATCTCAAGCATACCGAGTTTCTCTCCTTTCCAGCTTACGGAGCCATAGAGGTGCTTGCGGCAAGCCTGCAGGCGCTCGGCTATCGTGGGCGGGGCCAGTATTTCGCCGGTGGCCATGTAGTGCTTTATCTCGCGGAATATCCAGGGATAACCGATGGCGGCACGGCCTATCATAATGCCATCAACGCCATACCTGTTTTTATACTCCAGGGCTTTCTCAGGAGTATCTATATCCCCATTGCCGAAGATGGGTATGTGTATGCGGGGGTTGTTCTTTATTTTGGCTATCAGGGTCCAGTCCGCCTCGCCTTTGTAGAGCTGCATACGCGTGCGGCCATGCACCGTGAGGGCTTGCACGCCGATATCCTGTAGCCGCTCAGCCACTTCTTCTATGTTTTTGGTGCGCTCATCCCAGCCCAGGCGGGTCTTTACCGTCACAGGCAGCTTGGTGGAGCGGATACAGGCGCTCGTGAGGCGCACCATCAGGTCTATATCTTTCAGTACGGCAGCGCCAGCGCCCTTACAGACTACCTTCTTCACCGGGCAGCCGAAATTTATATCCAGCAGGTCGGGGTTGGTGGCATCCACGATTTTGGCGCTCATGGCCATTGCGTCTTCATCGCCGCCGAAAATCTGTATCCCTATCGGCTTTTCGTAGTCGAAAATGTCCAGTTTCTGCCTGCTTTTTATGGCGTCACGTATCAGCCCCTCTGAGGAAATGAACTCGGTGTACATGAGGTCGGCGCCATTCTCCTTGCATACTGCACGGAATGGCGGGTCGCTCACGTCTTCCATCGGGGCGAGCAGTAAGGGGAAATCCCCAAGGTCTATGTTAGCAATCTTTGGCAAAACGGGTGCAAAGATACGGAATATCGCCTGAACCTTGGGGACTGGTCCGGTACGGTTTTGCAGTTTTTACTCTATTTTCGCTTCTTTATGAATACTATAATGTTTTGGCTGCAGCCGTTTATTGCTGCATTTACCGGCTGGTTTACTACCTGGATCGCTATTTATATGCTGTTTCACCCCCGGAACCCGGTCCGTATCCTGGGTATTACCATACAAGGCATTTTCCCTAAACGGCAGCGGCAGGTCGCTGAAAAACTGGGCAGCGTGGTAGCGAGAGAGCTTATCCATTTTAGCGAGATCGCAGAACAGCTCAAAGACCCGGAAATGCTGAAAAATCTTAGCCCCACTATCGAAAAGCATCTGGATAATTTCCTGCACGTGAAGCTGAAAGAAAAAATGCCTGTTATCTCCATGTTTGTAGGCGATGGCACCATGCAAAAAATAAAGGATGGCATGATGGAGGAAATAGCTTTGCTGCTGCCGGAGATCATTCACCAATATACCGACTCGCTTAGTAAAAAAATAGACATAGAGAAAATGGTGACGGAAAAGGTCTCAAATTTTTCATCAGATAAGCTGGAAGAAATATTGCAATCGGTGATGAAGAAGGAATTTAAGTTCATAGAAATAATAGGGGGCGTGCTGGGCTTTGTGATCGGCCTTATACAACTGGGATTTTCCTTCCTTTAATTATGGAATATCGTACTTCTCCGGTCTTATACATGAAAGAAAACGAATTGTATGTTAAGAACAACAATTTTGTTACTTACGTTATGCCTTGGCTTTGCAGCAACGGGACAAACCGTAAAAGTTATCAATTCCTCGGTGCAAAGCTGGAGCGGCGGTGTTGCCGGAAGGTCAGGCGACAACTATGAATTCAGGATAATATTTTCCGGCTACACAAAAATGCCCCTGCCGGATACCATATGGATAGGCAATGAGCCAATGCCGATCTACATCGCAGATTCAGGCGTAATAGAAGAGGCCAATACAATTCGCTACCGGCGGAAAAATGCCGTGATATATGAAGTGCATACCGGGACACAGAAATTTGAAGAAAATCCCAATTACGCCCATAATCCACTGAATGAGCGGTATGCGGCAACTGCCCGGCCGCCTATAAATTATAAGGGAATGGGTTTATTGTCTTATTATTATGATGGCAAGCATTACTATTATCAAATACCCAGGATCATGCATTCCTTGCCGCCTATCAGTTACCCATAGCCGGTTTATATAGCTCCTGTTTCCCCGTTTAGGGTGCAGGCATAGTTTTTATAGACTTTCATGTGAATCATTATTTTTCACATAAAAAAAACATCATGAAAAAGTACCTATTAGTAGCGTTGTTAGCGTTCTTCACATCTGCCGCGTTTGCCCAGGAAGGCCCTAAGGCAGATAAGAAAGACAACAAATCTGCCAAAAAAGAACACAAAATGGCAAAAAAGGAATACCACGGCAGTGAGCGCAAAGCAAACAAAAAGAAAGAAAAGGCCGTGAAAAAAGAAGATAAAAGTGACATGAAGGAAGAGATGCATAAGTGATGAAGTACAAAAAGCGACTCTAAAAATATTTTTCGCCCAATGGTTGCTCACGTTGTTTCAAAATGTGAGGATAAATCCAAAGTGTGAAAAATATTTTTTTGCTTTTTTGCCATATTATTATGCTATAAGAAATTATTTTTTTACCTTGCTGCCATAAACACACTAAAAAATGATGAAAAACATCCTACTTACGTTCTTAGCTTTCCTGATGTTGAGCGTTACAAGCGCTTTTGCACACGATCCTAAATCAGAAGACTCAAAAGACACAAAAGAGTGCAAAGACTTTCATTGCTACCGGGCCTGGAGAAAAGACTGGAAAGCAGATAAGAAAGAATTCAAAATGCACAAGAAAATGTGGCAGGACAGGCCTTATGCAGCTGCAAGGAAGCAGCGCAAAGCCTACAAGAAGAGCTGGAAAAGTGAAAGAAAAGAGTGGCAGCATGTACATGGCTACGAATACCATGATTTCTGGTATTAATCAACTTTAATGATCTAATGATGGCCCCCGTATGCAAATACGGGGGCTATTTCATTTAATTAACCAGCTTCATTTTCTATAATAAATCAATTTGTAATCTTACTTTTGCGGTTCTTCAAAAAAAATATTTAAAAATGAAAAGATCACTTTTACTTTTTGTTGCAGTTGTAATGATGCTTGGCGCCCATGCTGATGAAGGCATGTGGATACCCATGCTTATAGGGAAAAACTATGAGGAGATGCAGCGCCTCGGACTACGGCTTTCTGCAGACGACCTGTATAATATAAACCACAGCAGCATCAAAGATGCTATACTGCAGTTTGGCGGTGGATGCACCGCCGAGATGATCTCTGAAAATGGCCTGCTGCTCACCAACCATCACTGCGGCTACGATGCCATTGCCAATCTCAGCACAGTAGATCGTGACTTGCTGGACAATGGTTTCTGGGCGCATAATCTGCAGGAAGAACTGCCCGCACAAGGCGTTACTGCGCTCTTCCTGCAAAGCATGGAAGATGTTACTGCAAAGGTAAAAGCTGCTGTAGGTGACGCAACCGGAGAGGAATACAACAAGAAATTTGAAGCAGTAAAGAAAGAAATAGAAGAGAAGGAATCGATGAACGGTAAACTGGTAGCCAGCGTGAAAGACTATTTTAACGGCAACCAGTTTTTCCTGCTATTATACAAAAGATATACTGACGTACGATTGGTAGGTACACCGCCAAAATCATTGGGTAAGTTTGGCGGCGACACCGATAACTGGATGTGGCCCCGCCATACGTCAGATTTCTCTATGTTCCGCATTTATGCAGATACAAGTAACGAGCCTAAATCCTATAGCCCATCAAATGTGCCATACCATCCCAAAAAATTCCTGCCTGTGTCTGCCCGTGGTGAAGAAGAAGGAGATTATGCCATGATCTTTGGTTACCCGGGCCGTACCAACAGGTATGAAGTGTCTTATGGTGTGGATCTCGCAATTAATGTGGTCAACCCATCAATAGTCGCCTGCCGCGACCTGCGCCTCGGTATTATGCGCCGCCACATGGATGCGAATAAGTCTGTTTATCTGCAGCTTACTTCCAGCTATTCCAGCATTGCCAACTACTGGAAATATTTTATCGGCCAGACGGAACAATTGAAACGCCTGAAAGTAGTGGATAAGAAAAGTAAGGCGGAACAGGAATTCACTAAGTGGCAGTACGAGCATAACATCAATAACGACCTGCTTGGCAAGTTCTCCCATATGTATGCCGACTACACACCTTATGCAAAACATGCTGTTTATTATTCAGAATGTTTCCGCGCACCTGCACTTACACGCATGGCCCTTGCCCTGAAGCCCTTATATGACGCTTATGACCGGCACAAAGGAACACTCACCGATGACACGCTGAAAAAGTACATCAACATCGCAAAGCAAGCCTACCGGCCTTCTTACAAGGTATTTGAACCCGGCACAGACAAAGAAATGTTTACAGAAATGAACGAGCTTTATTACAAGAACGTAGCCAAAGACCAGTTGCCGGACATTTATGCAAAAACGATACTGAAGGGCAAAAAGGCAGACGATAAAGCAGCCTATTCCAGCTATACCGCTAATGTATTTGCGCACACCATTCTTACCGACAGCAATAAGTTCAACGACTTCTGCAAAGCGCCTTCTTTTGCAAAATTAAAGAGCGATGCAGCAGTACAGTATGCACTGAGCTTTGTCACAAACTACACTACCCGCTTCCAGTCCAAAGTTGACGCCTTTACAGCCAAGAAGGCAGAGCTGAGTAAAGAATACGTACATGAGCTAATGGAGCAGAAGCCGGAAAAGAACTTCTACCCTGATGCTAACTCTACTATGCGCATCTCTTACGGCAAAGTGCTGGGCTATGAGCCACAGGATGGTGTGGAGTACAACTACTTTACTACGCTTGATGGCCTGATAGCAAAATACAAGCCCGGAAGCGATGAGTTTGACGTGCCGGCACAACTGCTGGACCTTTACAAAGCGAAAGACTATGGCCGTTATGCAGATAAGGATGGCAGCCTGCATACCTGCTTTATCACCAACAATGACATTACCGGCGGCAACTCAGGCAGCCCGGTTATGAACGCTAACGGCGAGCTGATAGGCGCAGCATTTGATGGCAACTGGGAGGCAATGAGCGGAGATATAGCTTTCGATAAGAAATATAAAAGGACGATAGTGTGCGACATCCGTTTCATCCTCTTCCTGATAGATAAAATGGGACATGCCGACAACCTGATTAAGGAAATGGATGTGCGGTATTAAATTCAAAACTCCAATTCACAAAATTCAAAATCCCAAAGTTCAAATTCCAGAAAAAATGGATCAGAACTTTGGGATTCCTATATCAACAACTTTGATAAACTGCATGATCGCGGCCAATTTTGCCGATAATAAATAAGGGTATTGGAATTTGTAATTTTATTTTTTGAATTTAACTATAGGATTTCATCGGTATTCACTCTTCTCGAATGTCCAAATGCGGTGTACATGTAGAGATACAGCATCCTGGAGAGCCGCATTAGGTATGGCTGTGCCAATAATACGATCACAATGCTCACACCAAGAAAATAGAATACGCTATTGTCCTTATAAGAAAGCCCAAAGATAGGCCAGTACCATAGCAGGTTCAGGAAGAAAAGAAGCATGGTAAGTGCATAGTTGATGCCTCCGCCATTATTGCTCTCCGATTTCATTCTTTGCCCGCATACCTCACACTCGTCCTTCAGGGCAAGGCACTTATTTAGCGGGAACATACTTTTATTTATGAATACAATGCTTTTCCTGCAACTGGGGCATTTCATGGTAAACAATGCAGGAAGCAGGGGCGGTTTTTTAGTATTGGAAGCCATTGGGCTGCAAATTTAATTTATTTCCGCTTAACAACCTTTAACGGCACAACATCTGGGCTAGGGCGCCTTTTCTTTTGCAGTTGCATTTTTACGATAGTCTCACCATGTATCGTTTTCTTGCCAACTTTCAACCGCGCCTGGGCGTTCACATGCGCAAGCTGCAACAGTTTCTTTATTGGTTTTACAGGGAAGGATTTCTTATCCGCCACTTTGATGTACCGGTACAGGCTCCCATTCCCAACCAGTATCTTATCTGCATCAGCGATTTCTGAGCCGCGATTGAAGCCAAAGTTGACCCATTTACTAAATACCGCAATGCTGCAAAAAGCATCGCCTGCGGTATCAGTCAGTGAAAACCCGAATGCAAGGGCATTATAATTATCATAGATCAGCTCATTACTTTCCGGGTAGAGGTCCCACACAAATTCCCGCAGCCACAAGGCAACCTCCTTCACTTCATCGGAAAACGGCGTTAAAAATTTTAGTAGCTCTTTTGATTCTTTTGGCATTTTAGAAGGTTTAGCCTGATATAAAAATACCTTTTTAGTTATCAAACGCTGCATAAATTAGTGAAAGCCCGAAGGGCTTAAGTTTGATTAGCCATGGGTGAAACACACGGGAAACAACAAAAAGTGACACAAAACCCTGGAAGGGTTGAACATGGGTACGCAAGCGAATATCTAAAAGTCGGGTCACCAAGGCACAGTTTTAGTACACCAGTTATTAAACCAGGTGTTATGGCAAATCCAGATGAAAAGAAAGTTATTGAAGATGACGAATTGGTAGAAAAGCTCAAGACCGAATTCCCATTATCCGGCGGTGAAACCGATGCAGACCTTGAAAATGCCTTAAAGAGCATCTTAGGTACAGATGACGAAGAAAAGAAAAACAACGATGACGACCCCGGCCTGATATTCGGGGGAGATAACCAGGATGGGGATGAGTAAGCACGCTACCCTATGTCTTTCTCGGCTTCTTCTTTGCCGCAGGAAATAAAACATTATTCAGTATAAGCCTGTAGCCCGGAGAGTTGGGGTGCAGGCTTAGGTCTGTTGGCGGATCATATACCATGTGCTGGTAATCTTCGGGGTCATGGCCGCCATAGAAAGTCCAGGTTCCCTTGCCAAATTCACCGTGTATATAGCGGGCCTCATTTACTGGTTTGTAGTCGCCCATTACCAGCACACTTGACTTCAATACCTCCTTACGAAAAGAAGTAGTCTGCCCCATAAAGCCCTTGATAGTAGTTGTATGGTCCTGGCAAAGCATAGCCGGTATCGGATCGAACTTTGCCGAAAAGGTGAACAACGTAAAATAGTCCACATTTTTCTGAACCAGTGGTATGCGCGGCTCTGTATTGTCTATGTTGGAGTATTCGTAATGCAGCGGATCTTTTACCAGCGTAAAGTCCTTAAACGCCAGGCATTTTGAAAAGTCAAGTTTTTGCTGCGCATTTGGGTCTTGCGGGTCGCCGTCATACATCTCAGAGCAGATATCAACGCCTTCAGCGGCAAGGGCTATATCATAAGAGTCCGTAGCTGAGCACATCGCAAACATGTACCCCCCACCCGCTACAAAATCTTTTATCTTCTTGGCCACCGCCAGTTTCAATTGCGATACCTTCTTATAGCCATGTTTTGCGGCCAGTGCTTCTGCATCTTTCTGATCTTTTATGTACCATGGAGCATTATGAAACTGCGCATAAAACTTACCATACTGGCCGGTAAAATCTTCATGATGCAGGTGCAGCCAGTCGTACTTGGCCAGGCCATCTGCAAGCACCTCATCATCATATACTTTTTCGAAAGGAATCTCAGCATAGGTAAGCACCAGCGTTACGGCATCATCCCATGGCTCTTTTCCCGGCGGCGTATATACGGCAACTTTGGGCGGCTTTTCCAGCTTAATAATATCTCCGTTAAAATCAGGGTTGTTTATTTCATTGAGTATGCCGCCATACTGTGCATCGCTGATCACTTCAAAGGTTACACCCCGAAGCTTACACATCCGCTCCACGCTCTCTATATCGTCCATGCCAAAGCTGCCACCCTTATAGTTAAGCAGCCAGTCTATACCAATCCCGTCTTTTAGCGCAGCATATGCCACCCCATAGGCTTTCAGGTGGTTGGCCTGCCCTTCGGCATCCATTGGGATAAATATTTTTGAAGCAAATGCAGTTGTATTAATAACGAAACACGCTCCCAAACTCACAAGTAACCAAGCTTTCATCTTTTTCAATTTTTTTCTACATCAGGCATGTAAATTACCCATTAAATAGAAATAAAGCATTGACCAATATCATTTTAACCCAATTTTACATTTGCCTGTTTGAAATAGTTTTTGAATTAACTACATATAAATACTCCGGAACTTGTTTATATTTAAAGTCTAAAAAAATAAAGCCATGTCGGATACAGCAACGAAACCATTTCCATCAGATATTGAGATATCACGCAATGCGGAATTAAAACCAATTTGGCAGATCGCCGAAAACATTGGGATAGACCCCGAAGATATTATCCCATATGGCAAGTATAAAGCCAAGGTGCCACTTTCATACATCAACGAGGAAAAGATCAAGAAGAGTAACCTCATACTGATCACGGCCCTTACACCAAATAAAGCCGGCGTTGGGAAAACAGTGACCAGCGTAGCACTATCATTGGGCCTCAACTATGTGGGCAAAAAAGCGGCCGTAGCGCTTCGCGAACCAAGCCTCGGCCCTTGCTTTGGCATGAAAGGCGGCGCTGCTGGTGGCGGGTACTCACAAGTACTCCCGATGGAAGACATCAATCTCCATTTCACTGGTGACTTCCACGCTATTACCTGTGCCAATAATATGATAGCGGCACTGCTCGACAACTACCAATACCAAAACAGGCACACACCAAAGGCACTCGAGCGCATAGTATGGCGCCGTGTTGCGGATGTGAACGATCGTTCGCTACGCAGCATTGTTACCGGCCTCGGCGGCAGTGCTAACGGCATCCCTACAGAAGCTGGTTTTGATATAACTCCGGCATCTGAGATCATGGCCCTCTTTTGCCTTGCTTCAGATGTTTTGGATCTTCAGGCGAGGATTGAGCGTATAGTGCTTGGTTATACAGTAGAAAAGAAGCCATTTACCGTTAAAGACCTCGGCG
The DNA here is from genome assembly GCA_903887415.1 of uncultured Bacteroidota bacterium. Lineage (GTDB taxonomy): Bacteria > Bacteroidota > Bacteroidia > Chitinophagales > Chitinophagaceae > Nemorincola. The sequence goes on from CAISPO010000019.1 coordinate 65,844, forward strand.
TAGCTGAAGCCATAACCGTATTGCTGAAAGACGCGCTGCTGCCCAACCTGGTGCAAACAACAGAGCAGACAACCGCCTTTGTTCATGGCGGGCCATTTGCCAACATCGCACACGGCTGCAACACCGTACTTGCCACTAAGATGGCGCTAAGCTGCTGCGATTACGTAGTCACAGAGTCCGGCTTCGGTAGTGACCTGGGAGCAGAAAAATTCCTGGACATCAAATGCCGCCTATCTGGTTTGAGGCCTAAAGCAACCGTTATTGTTGTGACTTCGGGCGCATTGAAGCTGCATGGCGGCGTACCAGCCACCGACATCAACAAGCCTAACATGGAAGCCCTCATCGCCGGCATACCCAACCTGCAGCGCCACGTGCAGAATATGAAAAACTTTGGCCAGAGCGTTGTAGTATCCTTCAATAAATTCAAGCACGATACTGCCGAAGAAATAGAATTTCTCACCCACTTCTGCGAGAAAGAAGGTGTGGTATTCGCAATAAATAATGGCTTTACAGAGGGCGGCGAGGGTGCTGCTGACCTCGCTCAAAAAGTGATCAATGTTATTGAAAACAACCCATCAAAAGACATCAACTTCACCTACGACCTCGAAGACCACATTAAAACCAAGATCGAAAAAATAGCCACTAAAATATACCGTGCTAAAGAGGTCGTTTATAATGGCAGCGCATTCGCAAAGCTGAAACAATTTGAAGCAAACGGCTGGGGACACCTGCCGGTATGTATTGCCAAAACACAATACTCCTTCTCAGACGATGAAAAGAAAATAAATGCCCCTGTGGACTTCACCATCAACATCCGCGATTTGGTGATCAATGCCGGTGCAGGTTTCATAGTCGCCGTAGCCGGTGAGATCATGCGTATGCCCGGCCTTCCAAAAGACCCGCAAGCAATGCACATTAAGCTGGTAGATGGGAATATTGAGGGGTTGAGTTAAACTGTAACAGTATCTTTCTTTTAGGAAAAAACCGTCGCGAACATTTGCGACGGTTTTTGCTTACATATTTCTTTCGCAATAAACCTCAATTTCTACGAAAAAAAGAACACTCGATATTTCGTGGTGAACCCCACCGAACCATAACTAGCCGAAATAAGAACTTGGCTAAATAGCATTTTAAAATACGGTCCACCTTCACCAGACCTTTCACGGCATGGTTTGGAATTTGGATTTTCATTTTTGGAATCTTAATTCAACTCCCCCACCATATCCTTTGGGTCCACCCATTCATCAAACTGCGCCGCAGTTACATAACCCAGGTCTATCGCGGTTTGTTTCAGGGTCTTGCCTTGTTTGTGTGCGGTCTGTGCTATTTCGGCCGCTTTATAATACCCTATTTTGGTATTTAGCGCCGTCACCAGCATCAGTGAATTGTTTACATGCTCCTTTATGTTCGCCTCTATTGGCTCAAGTCCCTCAGCGCATTTATCATTGAAAGATACGCAGCCATCACCTATCAGGCGGGCGCTATGCAGGAAGTTGTAGATCATCACCGGCTTGAACACATTCAGCTCAAAATGCCCTGTAGCGCCGCCTATGCTTATGGCCACATCATTGCCCATTACCTGTGCAGCTATCATCGTCAGCGCCTCGCACTGCGTGGGATTTACCTTGCCTGGCATTATAGATGAGCCCGGCTCATTATCAGGTATATGCAGCTCCCCTATGCCAGCGCGCGGGCCTGAACTCAGCATACGAATGTCGTTGGCTATCTTCATCAGGCTTACCGCTACTGTTTTCAGCGCGCCATGCGTTTCTACAATAGCATCATGCGCAGCAAGGCTTTCAAATTTATTCTCTGCTGTCACAAACGGCAGCCCGGTTAGTTTAGCAATGTTCTCGGCCACTTTCACCGAATATCCCGGAGGCGTATTAATGCCCGTGCCCACAGCAGTACCACCCAGCGCCAGCTCGCTCAGGTGCGCCAGTGAATTGTTGATTGCCCTCAATCCATGGTCCAGTTGGGAAACATATCCGCTCAGCTCCTGCCCCACCGTAAGCGGCGTAGCATCCATAAAGTGCGTACGGCCTATCTTCACTACATGCATGTATTGCTTGCTCTTTGCGGCCAGTGTATCGCGCAGTTTTTTAATGCCGGGTATGGTTACATCCACCAGCATTTTATAGGCAGCTATATGCATAGCCGTGGGGAAAGTGTCGTTCGATGACTGTGATTTGTTCACATCATCATTGGGCGCCAGGAATTTTTCCTTATCCGTAAGCTGACCGCCATGCAGCACATGCCCGCGATAAGCAACCACTTCATTCACATTCATGTTGCTCTGCGTACCGGAGCCTGTCTGCCACACTACCAGTGGGAACTCATTGTCCAGCTTGCCATCCAGTATCTCATCACACACCCGGCCTATCATATCGCTCTTGTCCTGCGGCAGTACACCCAGTTCGCAGTTAGTGATCGCCGCCGCTTTCTTCAGGTAAGCGAATGCCCTGATGATCTCCTTGGGCATCCTGTTTATGTCCTGGGCTATCTTAAAGTTGTCTATCGAGCGTTGTGTCTGTGCGCCATAATATGCAGTTACGGGCACCTTCACCTCGCCCATCGTGTCTTTTTCCGTACGAAAATCCATGATTATTGAAAATTGATTTGTTTCGGGTGCAAAGGTAACTCCTGCCAAACAAATTTTTCCTCAACATTTAAAAAAATGCATCAACAAAGACACGAACACTAAAAAAAAATATTATTGCTTCACCAAGATACTGGTAGCTACCTATCGTGGGAAATTTCAAAAAAAAATACAATAGCCAAACCGGCTACCGTAAAGGCGCTACGGGAATGTTCACCACGGGGGAATATATTATAAATAGGAGGAAAAAAATTAAAGACCGCAGGGCATTGAGACTTCCGTCTTTTTCCCTGTTTTCCTTTGCAACTATGCCTGGAAAACCAGCGGTCTTTGTGCGAGCATTTATTTCACACAATGCTCAAAAGCTCGAGCCGTTAAAGTTCAGAATATACTGCTGAAGCAGTTCGTATTCTCGCTTCATATCCCGGTGCAGATTGTCCTTTTTTTCTCCATGCCCATGACTATGATGGTTCTTCTGCCTTGAGTTTGTTTCCGGGAAAACATTCGGATGCTTTTTTGTTCCGTTGCTGTGCGATTCGTGCGTAGTCATAAATGTATGTTTTGGTGTGAAAAATTCTATTTATACTGTTTTTTGTTTTTACATTTGTTAATGTGATGTAAATGTAAATCAAAAAAACCAAACAAACAACATTTCATTAACAAAAACTGCGAAATCATTAACAATTATTAAAATCAGGCTTTTGTGTATCCATTCAAAGGTGAGGAGGTGGCTGATTTTGCCGATTTTATGGTTAAAAAAACGAAGAAATACAACTGCACTCGGGCAGGCAGCAGATCATACAATACTCAGACAGTTTTGCGTTTCTTAACGACGAGGAAGACTTATATACTTTAGATGACCTCAAAGAAAGATACTGATGCAAAAGGGCGATGTAATTCTTATTGTTTGTCCTTTCACTGATCTTTCCGGAAATAAATTGAGGCCTGCGCTTGTTGTGGCGGAAACACTGGCATATCTCACAGTTTTGCTTATTACCACCAACTAAAATGGATGGAGGAAACGGATGTAATACTTCAGCCTGATAACAAAAGCGGAATCAAAAAACAATCGTTATTACGAACATCAAAAATTGCCACTCTTGATAAAACACCTGTGAAGAACAGATTGGGTTCTTTAAATACAATTACCTTGAAGGAAGTGTATGCCAACTTGAAAGAATACCTCCGGATAACGTAATCACGTGCGCTGTTACTTCTCAATCAAATAGCATTTCCTGTTCAGCTTTCCCTGAAAGTCGAATGGAGTAGTGGCGCCGGTGATGTCCTTTACTGTAAGCGCGGGTATGCTGTCGCGCTCCAGTACAAAATCACGGTAGTTGTTACTGAAGTATATTTTGCCACCGTCGGTGCAGCCCTTCAATAACTTCTTGAGCAAATAGACGTGGTCGCGCTGCACATCGAAGTTGTCTTCCATGCGCTTGCTGTTGGAGAAGGTGGGCGGGTCGCAGATGATGAGGTCGTAGGCATCAGCGGGCATGTAGTCCAGCCACTCCATCACATCTCCATGTATGAAGTCGTGCTCTGTGTCTTTGTACAGCTTGTTGTACTGCATGTTTCGCTTGGCCCAGTTGAGGTATGTCTTGGAAAGGTCAACAGAAGTAACGGTACTGGCGCCGCCTGCAGCGGCATATACACTAAAGGACCCCGTATAGCAAAACAGGTTCAGCACGTTCATGCCCTTTGCTTCATCGCGCACCATGCCGCGTGTAATGCGATGATCGAGGAACAAACCGGTATCTAAGTAGTCGGTAAGATTAATGATGAAATTCAGCCCGCCTTCGGGCACTATGCGCTCCGTTTTTTGCTCATCAAATTTTTCATACTGGCCTTGCCTGCCTGCTTTGCGCTGCCTCACTTTCATAAAGATGTTGCCCTGCTGTATTTCCAGCACATTTGCCAGCACTTCACGGCAGTTTTGCAGCCATGCGGCGTGTTCTTCATCTTCCATGCCATGCCTGCGCTTGTATTCTGCGGCATGTACTGCCCCGTTATACCATTCTATTGCAAAAGGGAACTCCGGCAAGTCGTGGTCATAAAAGCGGAAGCAAGCCACTTCCTGCCGCCTGGCTATTTTGCTAAAGTGCTTATACACCTTAAGCAGGCGGTTTTGGAACATGGTTAGTTTATCTGTGGTCACACGGTCTGTTTGCGTAAAAGTACAGTGTTTGCCGAATAAAATGAGATGGATCACCCGTAATAGCAATAAGTAAGCAAGCAGTGCGTTAAGGAACATATTGATCACAATACATCATGAAATGTAACCTGCTGCTTTTTACTTGCTTAATTATTGGCCTGAATTTTCCGTCAATCGCAATGTCGCAAACGCTTTCCACAATTGCCGGAACCGGTACGTCCGGATTTAGCGGTGACAGCAGCCTGGCAACATTGGCGGCGCTGAATAATCCGTTTGGCGTTGATGCGGACAATGATGGCAATGCTTATTTTTCTGACCGGCACAATAACCGTATCCGCAAGATATTGGTCACGGGCGATATAGTAACCATTGCGGGAAACGGAACGCCCGGTTATAACGGCGACAGTATTGCAGGCACTGCAGCTGAGCTGAATGATCCTAATGGCGTAGCTGTTGACAATGCAGGAAACGTTTATGTTGCCGACCGGCTCAATAACCGTGTGCGAAATATAAGTCCGGCCGGCATCATCACTACTGTTGCCGGTAATGGCACCAGCGGCTTTACCGGTGATAACGGCCCGGCAACAGCGGCAGAACTGAGCAGCCCGAGAGGAGTGGGTGTGGATGCACACGGGAATGTTTATATCGCAGACCAGGGCAACAACCGCATCCGCAGGATAGACGCTGCCGGGATCATTACCACTATTGCGGGCACCGGCACGGGAGGCTATAACGGAGATGGGATCGCAGCTACTGCAGCCCAGTTATACAACCCTTATGGCATAGCTACAGATACCTCCGGCAATATATTTGTCGCCGATGTGGACAATGAACGTATCCGGAAAATAAACGTCGCCGGGATTATATCCACGATCGCCGGTACAGGCGCATCGGGTTTTACCGGCGATGGCGGCCCTGCCACCGCAGCACAGCTTTCGGAGCCAATAGGTGTGGCCGTCGATGCATCGGGGAATGTCTTTGTTGCAGATGATTACAACTCGCGCATCCGGGAGGTAAGTGCTTCAGGCATCATTGGAAGCATTGCAGGTACGGGCACAAGCGGATATAACGGGGGACGGCATATTGGCAATAACGGCTGAGTTAAACAATCCCTCGGGAGTTGCAGTGAGCAATGCAGGCTTGGTTTACATCGCCGATTATAACAACAACCGTATCCGGTACATGCCAAAGCCCACAATTATCAATACCGTACATGCCGACCTCTCGGCGCAGATATTCCCAAACCCCAACGAGGGAATATTCACAATCATGCTTTTTTCAGCGATAAAAGAAGCCGCACTAATCAGTATAACGGACGCCACCGGCAAGCTCCTAAAAGAAACCAGAATTTCCACCAAAAGCCAAACTGAGATCAGGGTTGATGAGGCAGGTATTTATTTCATCGAGGCTTCCACAACTTCAGGAAAATGGCGGGATAAAATAGTGGTGATTAAGTAGCCCTCCCCGGCCCTCCCCCAAAGGGAGGGTGAGGTCGAATGAGTTACAGACCGCTCCACAGCCCTCTGCTAAGCAAAGTGAAGCAGAATGAGCTACTTAAATGCACTACTTACGGGACATGAAAAAGGGTGAAGCAATCTGCTCCACCCTTTCCTCATTAAATGACTATTTACTATCTACTATTTACTATCTACTATTTACTATCTACTATCTACTATCTACTATCTACTATCTACTGTACCACGAAATGGAACGCCTGTGTTCCTGTTTCTGTGTTCACGCGGAGGAGATAGCTGCCGGCAGCTTCAGTGCCTAGCTTTATCTCTGCCCGTACTGTACCATTTTGAGGCAACGTTGTGCCGGTATAAACTGTTCTGCCCAGCATATCTGTTACCTCCAGGCTCACTTCCTTGTCCTGTGTGGCATTCATTGTGCCGCTTAAAGTAAAGCTGCCGGTATTCGGGTTAGGGAACAGGCTGAAATCATCGCGTCCACCCCTCACAGCGCCTACTGATAGCCAGCCCTGGCCGTAGATGATCGTACTGTTGCTGGTGCCAACATAGCTGCCCGCATCACAGGGCGAGTTGCCATTCACTACACAATACACACTGTCATTTTCGTCATAGATATGCGTGGTAAACACAGGCCCATTAGCACCGCCGACAGGCACATTGTTCACATACCATTGATAAGTCGGGCTTGGCCCACCAAACGTAACAGTGGTATAGAACGTATAAACCTCGCCCATGTATGCAGCAGTATCAGGCTGGGTGTAGGTCATCACTACTACCGGGCCGCCTTGCGGCCATACATTCAGCGTTACATCTTTGCTCACAACGGATGGGGTTACACACGCCCCGCTCACCGTCATCACGCAGGTGATGAAGTCGCCGTGAGTAGGATTGTAAGTATAAGGGTTCCCTGACCCGATATAGGAGCCAAACAATTCCCAATCAAAGGACGGAATACCTACTACCGGCGTCACAGTTGCGGTCAACGTAACCGGTGTACTGGAGCACAGGAAGGTATCTGCAGGTGATGGGGAAACACTCAGGAAAACCGGGATGGGCGTATCCACATGGAATGGCGTAACTGTATAGCAGCCGGAAACCAGTGTATAGCTAATGGTCACATCACCCTGCACTATGCCTTGTATCTCTCCGGTAATGGCTATGGCGTGTGCTATCGTGCCATCACTGCTGCTCCATACCCCACCCGGCGTTGCGTCTGATAAAATTACAGACGATGAAGGGCAAACAGTGTCGAGGCCAAGTATTGGGCCTGGTGCAGGCGATACTGCTATTGGAGCGGTAACATAGCAAGATGTTGGCAGTGTATAAGTAACAGTAACGCCAGTTATAGCAGAAAGGCCGGTAACCACGCCTGTGGGGCTGATAGTGCCGCCTGCGCTGGCGCTCCAGGAGCCGCCCGGAGAAACATCGCTTACCGTGGTGCTTGTGCCCTGGCAGATGCTGCCCTCACCGAGTATGGCTGTTGGAAGCGGGTTTACCAGCATATTAAAGCTCACCGGGCTGCAGGTGGCATAGGTAACTATAACAGTGCCGGGTGTGAGGCCGGTAACCATGCCGGTAGCCGCGCCTATGGATGCTGTGCCGGTGCCGGCAGTAATGCTCCAAGCGCCGCCGGCAATACCATCGGTGAGGGTGGTAGTGGCATCAACGCATACTGAAGAGGAGCCGTTGATAGCTGTGGGTGCAGGCGATATAGTTGTGGTGTAGATGCGCAGACAGGTAGTGGGCAGTGTATAAGTGATGGTGGTCGTGCCGGGTGTAACACCTGTTACCATGCCTGTAGGATCAACGCTGCCAACAGACGGATTGCTGCTGCTCCATGTACCCCCGCCTGATGCATCGCTGAAAGCAACGGATGCGCCCTGGCATATGGGGCTGGTACCCGAAATGGCCGCAGGAGCAGGGTTCACGGTGAATACGACACTGGCATTACAGCCTGAACCGACGATAGTATAAGTAATACCGGTAGTGCCAGCAGACGCAGACGAGACAATGCCCGAAAGTGAGCCTATGGTGGCCACTCCAATGTTGCTGCTGCTCCAGGTGCCGCCCGCGGCAGCATCAGTGAGTGTAGCTGATGAGCCGATACAAACGCCTGTTGTGCCGTTGATAACACCCGGCACAGGGTTCACGGTAACATTTGAAGTGGCGGTGCAACTGCCTATAGGCAAAGTATAAGTGATCGTTGCGGTACCCGTAGCTACGCCAGTCGCCAGGCCTGTACCTGTTATTGAGGCAATGGTGGGGTCGCTGCTGCTCCACGCGCCACCGGGTGTACCATCGGTAAGTTGGTTAGACACGCTTACGCAAAGGTTGAAGTTGCCTGAAATTGCCACCGGCGATGTGTTGACGGTAACGACTACTGAAGCAGCACAGTTGTAAGTATTGGTATAAACGATTGTTGCGTTGCCCGCAACGTAAGCAGTTACCAGGCCTGCGCCATCAACAGATGCTATACTTGTTGCGCCGGATGCCCATGTGCCGCCGGTAAGCGCATCGGAAAGCGAAGTGGTAAGCCCAGCGCACACAACAGCGGTGCCGTTGATAGGAGCCACCGGGTTAACGGTAACAACCGTAGTTACCGGTGTGCAGTTGGCATCGGTATAAGTAATGACGGCTGTGCCGCTGGCAAGGGCGCTCACCAGCCCGGTAACCGGATCGATGCTGGCTGTGCCGGAAGCGCTGCTGCTCCATGCCCCACCGCCTACAAGGTCGCTGAGGGATGTGGTAAGGCCCTGGCACACTACTGGGTTACCGAGAATAGCCGATGGCGCTGGATTAACTGTAACCGGGGCAGTAACATAACAATTGCCCGGCATGGTATAAGTAATAGTAGCTATGCCGCCCACACCTGCGCCGGTAACAACACCCGTGCCACTCACCGTCGCAATACCGGTATTGCTGCTGGTCCATATACCGCCTGCCACAGCATCGGTCAGATTAGTGGTGAGGCCGACGCAAACGTTGGGCGTACCAGTGATCGCCGCAGGAGACTGATTGACCGTAACTGTTGCCGATACACTGCACGAGCTTATAGCATAAGTAATAATAGCCGTGGACGTAACCGCACCTAACCCGGATAAAACACCTGTGCCCGCTCCTATGCTGGCAACACCCGGATTGCTGCTGCTCCATACACCGCCCGCTACAAGATCACTGAGCGTTGTGCTAGCTCCTGAACATACCGAAAAATTGCCTAGTATGGCTGTGGGCATGGGTGTTACGGTCACCACACCTGTTGACGCACAACCAGTGCTGGTAAGAACATATGAAATTGTTGCTGTACCAGGAGAAACTCCTCCAACGAGGCCGGATACAGGATCAACAGTTGCGATGGCCGTAGCTATGCTGCTCCAGGTACCGGGAGTAAGGGCATCGCTTAACAAAGTAGTTGATCCCTGGCAAACAGAAAGGTTGCCTGATATAGGGCTACTTGCCAATACGGTTACGGTCATAGTAACCGAACATCCACCTATTGTATAAGTGATCAGTGTTGTTCCCGGCGAAATACCTGTAACCTTCCCAATTACAGGATCGATGGTAGCAACCGACGGAGTACCACTGCTCCATACGCCGCCACCTGATGCGTCCGTAAGCGTTATCGTACTGCCTACACATACTGTTGTTGGCCCAAAAATTGGCGTTATTCCGCCTGTATTGGCATATACATATACTGTGTACGGGAATACATTATCAGTATTGAAATACGCAGCGCTGCAATTGGCCGTTAGCGCCCAATACTGGGTACAACCCACCTGCACATCTAGTGTAGTAGCTACGCAGCTCATAGCCGGGACACATGCGGCAACATCAGGCAGAAGGTCAAGAGGATACATAGGTCCGCCACAATATATTCCTGGCCCCGTTGCCCCCATACAGGCGTATCCTGCATATATGGCTGGATTAGGAGATGTACATGCCCCAACCCTGAAATTAAATATGCCATACATAAAGTCTGGCACGGCACCTGTTGGCGAATAATAAGCGTACGCAGTCTGTATATCTGTGATGGTGTAACCTGCCGGTATAGGTACATTGTTATTGCCAATACAATAGTTAGTGTAATAACTAAACCTGGGCCCAATAGCTAAAACATTTGTGACCGTTACAGCCGGGTCAATAACAACCGGGTAGGATGTTGATGGCCGGTTTAACAGGCTTCCCGGAATATTAATATCCAAAACGTTTCTATCATTGATCGTATAATTCAAAGTTTGCAAAGATGATTTAGCATCATGTTCTTCGTACGCTATAGCTTCGCCAATATTGAAGAATTCCTCCCCTCCCCCGTTTATTACTTTTACATCACCGGTATAGTCATTATGGGAGGGTGCATATAATGACAGCCCGTCGCTCATTTGGATATGGTCACGCAAAACCAGCTTGCCATCAGAATATTCAGGAAGCGGTTTATTGATGTAAAAATTGGTTTCAACCCCATTCGGTTTAACGGTCATTTCAATATCAATACCTGGCCACGCACCCTTCACAATAACGCCATTATCGCCTGCGGTATAATTGCTCCAGTTTGCATTTCCTAAAGAGTGTTCTCTGCCATCAGGTTTAATATAAACCAATTCAAGGTTCTTATTGTTACTAATGCTATTGCCCTCAAAATCCCTGCTTATGGTACTGTAACCCAAATCTGCATCGATCTTTATATACACCGGTTGGTGTTTTGTTGCAAATACTTTAGGATGTGCAATATCGGGGTGAAGCTCATTTTCAATTGTCGCCAGATTCCCCTTTTCATCACGGTAGTGCATCGGGAAATTAGAATTTTGAATCACCACTTTCTTTCCATTCGTTCCGGATATAGCATATGTTTTGCCGTTTTCAGTACGGCTGCCAATAAGCTCATAACAGTCCCTGCAAGGGGCATTTGCAGGCAGCACACCTAACTCGGGATGTTGCTCATACCCCTTATTTTGTCCCAGTACCTCATCATTTTTATTAATGACCCGTTTACTGAAATAAGCATAATTAGCCTTGCCAATGCCGTTAATATTATTCCTGGCGGCCGCTGGCAGTATTTTGGCAGGGAGGTGCGATGGCTCATTAGCAATAACCTGTTCCTGCGGAGCAGATTGTAGTTGGATCTGGGCAAAAACCGGCCCGCAAACACCCAACAAAAGGGCAGCACCAAGCACAAATATTTTGACAGTATTCCCAAAGGAATAGATAGTATTCGTTTTCATAAACCTGAATTTAAATCATGGAGTTATGCTAAAAGTAAGAATTTCGTAACATATTAGAATGATTTTTTTTAGCAAAGATTTCTTATAAACAGATTAATAACAAACGGTTAATAAAAAGCAGCCTTTGATATTTTGGTCTGATATGCCTTAAAATCCATTCGGTGTAGAATAAGAGTGCACCTCCCATCCTGTTTTTAGGAAAATAAGGTTCAACCCTTGAATAAAACAAAACAGGCGAACCATCTGGATTCGCCTGTTTTGTTATTGTGCAAAAGATCATTTACTGTATCACAAAATGGAACGCTTGCGTCCCTGTTTCGGTGTTCACCCGGAGGAGGTAGCTGCCAGCGGCTTCGTGGCCCAGCTTTATCTCTGCCCGCACTGTGCCATTTTGAGGCATTGCTGTGCCTGTGTAAACTGTTCTGCCCAGCATATCTGTTACCTCCAGGCTCACTTCCCTGTCCTGTGTGGCACTCATTGTGCCGCTGAGGGTGAAACTGCCTGTATTCGGATTAGGGAACAGGGTGAAGTCGCTGCTGCCTGCCTGTACCGAGCCTACTGATAGCCAGCCCTGGCCATAGATTATTGCTCCATTGCTGGTGCCCACATAGCTGCCCGTATCACAGGGCGAGTTACCGGTCACTACGCAATATACACTGTCATTTTCGTTATAGATATGCGTGGTAAACACAGGCCCTGTGGCGCCGCCAACAGGTGCATTGTTCACATACCACTGATAAGAAGGACTTGGCCCACCAAACGTAACCGTGGTGTAGAATGTATAAACCTCGCCCATGTATGCAGCAGTGTCTGGTTGGGTATAGGAAAGCACCACTATCGGCCCGCCCTGCGGCCATACATTCAGCGTCACATCCTTGCTCACAACTGATGGTGTTACGCACGCTCCACTTACAGTCATTACGCAGGTGATGAAGTCGCCGTGAGTGGGGTTGTAAGTATAGGGGTTGCCGGTGCCGATGTAAGAACCAAATAACTCCCACTCAAAGGATGGAATACCTACCAGCGGTGTAACCGTTGCCGTTAATGTAACCGGTGTATTGTAGCACAGGAAGGTGTCTGCAGGTGATGGCGAGACACTCAGGAATACAGGTATAGGCGTATCCACATGGAATGGCGTAACTGTATAACATCCGGAAACCAGTGTATAGCTGATG
>CAISPO010000020.1 GCA_903887415.1 uncultured Bacteroidota bacterium
TAATAATAAACCGCTATCAAAAATATTAAAAAGATATTTTAGTATCTTTGTGTGCAAATAGATAACTATGCGCACTTTACAATTAGCAGGTCATCTTACTGATACACAATTAAAAGAAAGGCTGACAGCTGCAAAAGATAAGCCTGAGTTTAGTAGGTGGCAGATATTGTACATGGTTCAGGTGGGGCAAGTGCATTCAGCGGCGGTCATATCTCCACTTGTTAACTTGTCTAAGCCAAGTATTTACAAGATTGTGCAGCAATATAACAGGTCTGGAGTAAAGGGTATTAAATACACATCACGTGGCGGCCGCCGAAAAGCCCTTCTATCCATTGAAGACGAAACTGATCTGCTAAGTTCTATTGAAGATAAAGCCAGCAAAGGGTTGATCAAAACAGCGAATGATATTCGCAAGATGGTAGAATCAAAAGTAGGTAAATCGGTTTCTGATGATTATCTATGGGATTTATTGAATCGCAATGAATGGAAGAAGAAGATGCCTCGTCCCCATCACCCCAAAAGGGATATTTCTGAGCAGAAGAAGTTTAAAAAAAACTTCCCAAGCGTGTGGCGTCCATCAAGTGGGACGTAAAATCTGACTGCTCAAAGCCTGTAGTTGTGTTTTTTGAAGATGAGGGTCGTTTTGGACGTATCAGCAAGGAGATGCGCTGCTGGGTAAGAAAAGATATGGTTCCATCTGTACCCCGGCAAATGGTCAGGGAGTACATTTATGCATATAGTGCTTTGTCTGCTCAGACAGGTGATTGTTTTTCAATGATAAGCCCATATTGCAATACAGAGTGTATGAACATTTTCTTGCACCAACTTGCAGATCATTACAAAGATTATCGAATAGTACTTGTTCTTGATAAAGCAGGCTGGCATATTAGCAGAACAATTGATTTACCTCCAAACCTTCTACTAATGCACCTACCTCCTTATTCGCCTGAATTAAACCCAGTAGAGATTTTATGGAGAGAAGTAAGAAAAAAAGAATTCCACAATGAGGTATTCGACAGCCTTAATGATGTGGAGAAGGTACTGGTCAAAATATTGGGAACATACCATAAAGACCCAGAAGCGATAAAGCAGTTAGCTAAAGGATATTCATTTTAATAAAATTGATAGCGGTTTATTATTAATCGTTTGTGTGGTGATTTATATAACCCGATAAAATTCCGAATTATTTTCCTGAGTTTATGAATTATTTCCAGAGCGAAATTCTTAGCTCAGCCGGTCACCCAACTTCACCGTATCCTTCGATGGCGTAACCAGTACATAACCCAGGCCTTCGGTATTCTTAAAGCCAAGAGTAAGTACCTCTGAATCAAACGGTCCAACTCTTCTTATGGGGAAATTCACTACACAAGCTACCATCATGCCTTGCAGTTCATCCTTTTCATAAGTGCCTGGCAGTTGCACACTCGATTTTTTAATACCTATTTCAGGCCCAAAGTCTATTAGCAGTTTGTAGGCGGGTTTCCTTGCTTCGGGGAAGTCGCGTACTTCAATAATTTTTCCAAGACGGATATCTACTTTTTCAAAATCTTCGTAGGTGATCATACGTGTGAAATTTGCTGCAAATTAAGAATACGCCAGATTCCGGGATAAATTCTATCAATAAGACGTATACTGCGTACTTCCGAAATTAAGGCCATAAGCCGTATTAATTGTTAATACGGTTTTAGAACCAACCATTCCAAGCTCTGCTTTAGCGACTGCAACATGCGCATTTAAAATAAAAATAGACGTAGAAGAAGATCCGGCATTTGCATAGGTCAGCAACAGACCGTTATATGACATTTCCTTTTGGGTAGAATCACTGCTGAGAAAAATATAATCGGCAGGCTTATTGCTGTTGCCGTAAAGTGTTATAGCCGCCAGGCCATTAACCGTGCCAGACACTACTTCTACTTTATCCTTTTTGGAGCAGGAAGAAATACAGCAGTAAAAAACAGCCAGAACTATAACCAGCTTTGCTTTCATTGTACTGCTAACGCAAACAATGCAATGTTTAGTATGCCCGGGGGAAATTCTTATTTATACTGCGCGTTATTCAGCAGTATAATCGCCTCATAAATAAATACTGATCCCAGGACCATTAATCCAAAAAACAAAATGGAAGTGATCACTGTAAAAGTGGTGGACAGGACATTGTTTTCTTTTTCAAAATGTACATTTTCCATATGATGATTGATTGAGTGGTGAGTTGATACAAAGATAATACGGTAATTGACACCTCATATGGGAAAAACACCCTTTTTTTAGTTAATGTCCCATTAATAAATTGTTAGGAGTAACTGAGGTTTTCCGTCACTGAAATGCCGGGAGCTACCGCCAGCAGTGGTTTTTGACATATTATGATTATTGTATGGTTTGTAATATTTTTTGTTAACAGCACGTTGGTTACGTCTATTCTACGGGTATATTCAGCATGGAATGTTAAGCGTACGTGTAAATTCATGTAATTAAATAGTTAAAGGCAATAGGATTGATTTTAACTACCTGAAAAAGCAAGATATTTACGTTAGCTTTGTATGAGCATGTGGTGAAAGTGATTTAAGTAGGGGCTAAATTAACTTGAACCGGTTTTAATAGAGCATATGTTATCTCATGTCAATAAATAACAAGAATTTATTACACCAGCTTAAAGAACATTTTGGCAGCTCCGTTCCAATCGAGTTGCTGCCCTTCCTGGCGACGATAAACGAGAAATATAACCAGAGCGAGATACAGGTTACCCCATCTCACGGTGCACTTGTAAAAGTAAAGAACAAGACGAAAACTGCCGCCGACTGTGCCCGGCTGAAGGTTCATCATGCACTGATACAACAAACAGCAAAAACAGGGTCCTGGGAATTTGATTTCCCCGAGCATACTACTACTGCGCATAAAAAAACCGGGGATGCCCACGTTTATTACTTTTCTGATGAGGTGTACCGGATACTGGGCCTTGAGCCGGGGTCTTTTGAATTGAGCAAAGACTTTTTCTTTCCCCAGCTCAATCCATATGACTTAAGTATCATCCTGGAAAGCGCCTCTGAGGAAGGACACGATAATAAACGCTACGAAGAAGAGCATACGCTGAGGCTCAAAGACGGCACAGAGCGCGTGGTGCTGAAAAAGTCGGATATATTTTTTGACAAAAACAGCCTCTCCCCGTCCAGGATAATAGGCACACTGCAGGATATTACCGAGATCAAAACACTGGAACATGCGCTTCACAGTGTAAAAAAAGAGAAGGAAGCTATTCTACAGAACCTGTTCAACGCTTATCTCTCTTATGATGTGATCAATGACAAGGTGCTGTTTTCAAATGTTGCCTTCAAGAAGTTATTTGAAGACACTCCGTTGCAGAACAGATCGAGCGAGGCTTCCTTTTTATCTATCATATCGGAGGAAGACAAAACAGGGGCATACTCGCTGCTCCGTAACCTGGCTAAGGGTATTACGGCCTGCCACAACTTCCGTATCAGGCTTAATGACGGCGGCTACCGCTGGCTTGAATCGCGCCTCGTACCTACTTTGGGAACCGACGGCAGGCTGGTGCGCATAGAGCTGATAGCTAATGATATCACTGCCTATAAGAAAGCGGATACCAGTGCAAACGAGATAAGAACCGACCTGCAGAAACAGCTCTTCGGTGTAGGTGAAGTAGTGCTGCTGCTCAATGACAAGCTGGAGCTTACCTATGTATCGGAAAATGTAAGCCGCTTGCTCGGCTATATGCCGGAAGATATAACCGGTACAGCCCTTACCGATATTGTGTATCCTGCCGATCTCGAACAAGTGGCCGGCTTTTACGATAATATCCTGGCTGGCAATAAAGACGCCAACAGGATCGCATTCCGGTTCACAAGCAAGGGAGGTGATGAAGTATGGTGCGAATGCGTGGTACATAATATGGCCGGCAATTCGCTGATAGGCGGCATCATTACCCGTGTGCGGGATGCAACTTTCTTTAAAGAGCAGGAAACTCAACTCATCTCTACGCTTGATGACCTGAAAAAAGTAAATGCCAACCTGGAAGATTTTGTATCGGTAGTATCCCATGATCTCAGGGCGCCGCTGCTGTCTATGAAAGGCATACTGGACCTTATAGAACTGAAAGACGATAATGTGCACCTGGCCGATGAAATGGAATACCTGAGAGGCAGCGTAAACAAACTGGACAGCTTCATCATAGACCTGCTGGACTACTCAAGGTGCACCAGGAGCGAACTGAAACCGCAAAGTGTATGCCTGGAAGAGATACTGGACGATACTACCAACTACCTGAAATTCATGAACCCGCAGCATATGCCGGTGGAGTTCAAAAAGTTCGTAAAAAATGGAGTGTTGTTTTATTCTGACCCAAAGATGCTCAACATCATCCTTAATAACCTTATCTCGAATGCCATAAGGTACAGCAGCCCAACTACAGACCACCCGTATGTGGAAGTGCGCATAAATGCTACTGATGAAAACGCAAAGATTGAAGTCATTGACAATGGAATAGGAATTGCAAAAGAAGATCAGGACAAGGTATTTGATATGTTTTACCGTGTATCAGCGGATAACAACGGCACCGGTATAGGATTGCACCTGGTGAAGCTGGCCGTTGAAAAGCTGGCAGGCGAAATAACGATAGAATCTGAACATAACGCAGGCACTAAGTTTTCTATACTCATCCCCAACATGCTTCACAACCAAAACTAACCCAGGATGCACAACCCAGAGAAGTTTTCATTTAAAAAAGTAGTTGCAATAGAAGATACCAAAATAGACCAGTACATTATCGAGAATACGATGAAAAAATGCAATTTCAGCCGTGAACTGCTGGTGTTTGGTTCGCCAGGCGATGCATTGTCTCACTTTGGTATTGTGGAAGAAAAAATGGCCGACCTGCCAGACCTCATATTCCTGGACATACACATGCCTAAAATGAATGGCTTCGAGTTTCTGAGCGCCCTCAATGAAAAATACAATGGGCTTAAAAACAAGATCAATGTCGTGCTGCTGACTTCGTCTCTGGACCCGCTTGACAAGAACATGTCAACGGAATTCCCCAACATTAAGCTTTATCTGAACAAGCCATTGAATATAGAGAAGCTGGAGAAGATAAGCGCAATGATGTGCGAACAGCCGAGCCCGCAGTAACTGCAACTGCCGGGCCAGAGCAGCCTTAATACACGGCTGCCAATATGCTTAAGCCCCCCCCCGTTAACGCCGGATTGCTCCTACATAAAAGTCAATGATCTTCTTCTGCAGCATCATATTTACCGAAGCTGATATTTTATTTTCAGATGCCTGCAGCAATACGAGCTGCGCATTCGATTCCGTGATAAAATCTGCTGCTCCTTCTTTATACCTTCCGTTTACGGCTTCATAGGCTTTCTGTGCAGCGGTCAGTCCTTTGTCCACGGTCTCCATTTGCTGCACGGCATTTGTATAATCGTTGTAGGCATGTTTCACATCAGCCACAATACCTATCCGCGTATCCTGCAGGTCAATTTTAGCATTATCGGCGCTTATCTTCGCGATGGCTACATTAGACTTGGTATAGTACCGGTCGAATATATTCCACACCGCATTAATGCCTACCAAGCCGTAAGTAAATTTATAAAGCTGCGTTGGTATCACTTCCTGAGTGGCCGGTTGTGCATTCTCTCCGTTTATATCCAGTGAGTTGAAGTACGCCCCGTTGTTATAAATACCTGCCGAAAGGCTCACATTGGGCAGGTAACCGCTGCGGTATTTCTTTATGATCCAGTTAGCATACTCTGTGTTGAGCATGGCTGATTTGAAGTCAACCCGGTCTTGCAGCGCCTCGTTCACAAGTGTTTCCCGGTTCCCATACTGCGCTGCTGCCGGGTTGTCATCAATAGTAATATCTTCCACCTCATAGTTATCAGTAGAGTCTATCCGCAATTTTTGGAACAACAGTATTTTGTCGTTCTGCATGCGGCTCTGCGCATTTATGAATAGCAGCTTGTCGCTGCTGGTTTGCGCCTGCTGCTGATATAGATCTGTTTTAGACTTCCGGCCCACATCAGTAAGGGCCAAGAGCTGGTCTTCTCTTTTCAACGATGTAGCCAGGTTCGCGCTGTCGAGTGAAACTATTTTCTTGTCCAGCACCACCTGCAGGTAGGCTTGTGTTACATCCAGTTCTATTTGTTGCTTTGCACGGTCCAGTGAAAGATTAGACATCTGCTCGTTCAGCTTCGCCGATTTCCAGGTAGAGTAGTTGTAGTAGCCGGTAAACAGGTTCAGGCTGCTGGTAAGCTGGTAGTTAAACTGGCTGCGGTTTGTATTCACCACCTCTGGCCCGGCGGATGCGTAGAAGTTATTGCCCCGGTCATAATTATACGCTCCACCCGCTGCCAGGTTCGGCAGGTATTGTCCATATGCGGCCAGCACCTGTGCTCCAGCTGACGCAACACTATTGCTGCCCTTCAAGACAGCAGTTGAGTGGTCGAGCGCCATGCTTACACAATCCTGCAGGCTTAGTGCTTTAACGGCCTGTTGTTGCGCCGAGGCATTCACGGTAAGTGATAATGCGATGAATGCAAGAACCGGTGCCAATTTATTTTTCATGCTCTTCTATTTTTAGTTGCAATTTTCCATCCAGTTGCCCCGGCCTTCAGGCCAGGGAATAATTAGCAAAAAGGCTTCAGGCTTTTCTCCCCGGCATAAAGGCCGGGGCTATTACCCAATTGTTTAAAATGAAATCCACCGCATTTTATCCAATTTATATTTCTTTAGTATCACCTTACATCTGCACTCTTACTTTTTGGCCCTCCTGCAGCTCAGGGCTGACACTGATTCCTACCACATCGCCAATATTAATACCACTTGTTATAGTCACGCGCACACCATTATTGTTATCAACCACAATCGGCTGATAGTGTATCGCGCTATCAATGATCACTGGCACGAAATACTTGCCGCCTCTCACTACAAGTGCTTCCGATGGAATGCTCAGGTTTTTCTGTTCGGGCGCCTGGAATGTGACCTGCAGGTAGCTACCGGGAATTATAGGGTCTGTCGTGTTCGGCAGGTCAATTTCTGCAAGCATCATGCGGGTCTTGGGGTCAAGCTCGCCTGCTATGCGTGTCACGCTGGCTTTTATTTTCACGGCTGGCCGTTCGGCCATAGTGATCGTTACCGGGTAGCCTTCGCGCAGGAATGTGGCGTCACTTTGCGATACATACACATAGATGCGGATCTTATCCAGTTGCGACAATGTTACCACCGGCTGTGCGCTGGTTTGTGAGTTTGTTGCATTTTGCACCAGTGCACCAGGGTCTGCAAAGCGGGCAGTGACCGTACCTGCAAAAGGCGCGATAATGTTTTTATACAGCATTTGCTCCTTCAGCGACTGCACCTGCGCCTCCGCCACTTGAACCGCAGTTGCCGATGCCTCAGCATCCTCTTTAGAAATATAATCCTTCTGCACAAGCGCCTTGTCGCGGGCAGCTATTTTCTTTTTGTTTTCAAGGTCTGCCACTGCGGCCTTATACGCCTGGTCAGTCTCCGGCGATACGATCGTCGCCAGCAACTGCCCCTGCTTCACCTTGTCACCCTTGTCCACGAGGATTTTGTTCATATACCCGCTTGTTTTGGCATACAAGGTTACCGTCTGAAACGGGCGCGCTTCCCCTATCAGTACAAGCCCTTTTTCAGCAGATGACATTCCTGCTTTTATAACTTTTACTACCGGTCCAGCCTTGATCTCCGTTACTTTATTTTGGGTTTCTTTCTCCAGCGATTCTTTTTGGTGGAGCAGCTTAAAGCTCAGCCCGGCGGCAGCGGCGATCACTAACAATGCGCCTCCTATCCAGATGCGCACCGAGCTGTTTTTGTTATTTGTGTCCATAATTTTCTATTTTAGTTTTTTTAGTCTTTTGTTAATGCTGTTCGCGAGTAGTTATTGATGGATCTGGCGTTAGCACCGTGTGCGCGCCTTCTACTTCATCGTAGCGCATAGTTTCCAATGCAAACTGCTCATCCAGCTTATTGCGTGTTGGTGCATTCTTTCTTAGTAATGAATAAATAACCGGCACAATGAACAGTGTAACAACAGTTGCTACAATAAGGCCGCCCATCACTGCACGCCCCAGGGGCGCATTTTGTTCTCCGCCTGCTCCTGTTCCTAATGCCATCGGTATCATTCCCAATACCATGGCAAGCGCGGTCATCAACACCGGGCGCAAGCGGGTCTTGCCTGCTTCCAGCGCAGCCTCCACGGCATTCAGGCCTTTTTCCACACGTACTTCGTTCGCAAAGCTCACCATCAATATAGAATTGGATACGGCAATACCTACCGCTACGATAGAACCCATAAGCGATACGGTATTGATAGTAGTACCGGTAAGGGCCAGCATCCAAAGAATACCTATAAATGCGCCGGGCACGGCAAACAGGATGATGAACGGATCAAGCCACGTTTGAAATAATACGACCATCAACAGGTACACGAGCACTACAGACAGTATCAACCCCAGGCCCAGCGTTGCAAATGTGCTTTTCATTACTTCCGGCTGGCCGCGCATACGTATGTGCATACCTGCGGGCAGTTGACCCATGGCAGCTATTTTCTTTTCAATGTCATCGGCTACAGATCCCATATCCCGGCCATCCACATTCGCAGTAATGTCCATTACACGCTGCACTGTATAATGGCTGATCACGTCATATTGATTCTCATAATTCACCGTTGCCAGGTTGCCTAACGTCTGCGTCTGCGACATCGGCATATCTGTCAGGCTGGCCGTTGCTCCGGAGGGCGAGCCGGAGGTAACCGGAGTATTCAATATGCTATTCACGGAACTGAGCTCCTGGAAAGGCACCTTTACGGCCACCTGGTAGTTAACATTGTTAGCCGGGTTTATATAGAAAGATGGCGCAACGGTGGAGTTGGATGACAAAGCCACAAGCATTGCATTTGCCACGTCTTTTTGCTGTAGCCCCAGTTCCTGCGCACGTTCCCGGTTCACGTTGAATTTCAGTGTCGGGTAGTCCAGTATTTGCTTGATGTTCACACCAGTAGTGCCTGGAATGGTGCGAATAGCATTTTTAAGTATTGTAGCATACTTATAAGATGTATCATAGTTGTTGTTCTCGATCTGGACGTCAATAGGCGCAGGAACACCAAAATTCAACACCTGGCTCACAATATCTGCCGACTGAAAGTAAACAGCACAGCCTGGAAAACAATCATTAAGGTCTTTACGTATCTGCCGGACATATTCATTGGTAGCTTTATGGTCTTTATTGAGTGAAATAAGAATGTCTGCATCCATACTGCTGGTATTGTCCGTCGGTACAAAAGCCAGGTTGTAAAAGAGCGGCACACCGATCATATCATTTATGACGCCCAGGTCTTTTTTCCCTATGATCTTTTGGATATGCGCTTCGGCAGAGTCCACCAGGCGCTCTGTCTCTTCTATACGGCTGCCCACAGGCGCACGGAAATGCAGCTTCATCATGCCTGTATCCGTATTCGGAAAGAAGTCAGTGCCAATCACTTTCACCAGCAAGACCGAAATTACCATCACGCAAAGCGTAATGATCAGTACCACCCTCCTGTTCTTTAAAAAGCCATGCAGCAAGCGGGCGTACAGCTCCGTGAATTTCTCAAAACGCCGGTCTCGATCCTTGTTGAACCTGAAAGAAAAGTTTTTAAACCGGCTGCCATTAACCGGTGCTTCATCCCCATGATGTTCCCCGGGCATGAGCATACGCGCAAGTACAGGAACTAATGTCCTCGACAATATATAAGATGCCATCATGGAGATGACCACAGATAATGCCATAGCCTGGAATAAATATTTGGAGGGGCCTGTAAGCAGCACTACAGGGAAGAATACGATACAAATGGCGAGTGTGGCCATAAGCGCCGGCACGGCTATTTGCTGTGCGCCATCGAGTATCGCTATCGTAAGCGGCTTGCCAAGCCCGCGGTTTCTATGTATATTTTCCACCTCAACAGTGGCATCGTCCACCAGCATACCGATCGCCAGCGAGAGGCCGCCAAGCGTCATGATGTTCAATGAGTTGCCGGTGAGCTTCAGGAAGATGATACCAACGAATATGGAAAGCGGGATAGACGTGCATACGATCAGCATACTACGCCAGCTACCCAGGAAGAACATGATCATCAGCGACACCAATATGGCGCCGATCGCGGCCTCTTCCAAAACACTGTCTATCGCATTTTTCACAAACACAGACTGGTCAAAATCGATCTTCAGGTTAAGGCCCTGCGGGGCTGTTTCCTTGATCACTGGTATCATTTCTTTAGCGGCTTCCACGACCATAAGCGTTGAGGCGGTCGATTTTTTTAGGATAGATAAATAGGCAGCACGTTTTCGGTCCACACGCACTATGTTGGTCTGATCAGCATAGCCATCTGATATTTTACTTATCTGGCCCAGTGTTACAACTTGCCCGTTTATCCATTTTACCGGTATCTTCTCGAATTCTTTTACCGCATCCGGGCTGGAATTAAGCTGCACATTGTACTCGCGGGAGCCTATGCGGGCCGTCCCTGCGGGGATGATGAGGTTTGAGTTTTGCAGCGCATTCAGCAGGTCCACGGGCGACAAGCCATAGGCTTGCATTGCTTTGGGGTCGCCATCCACAACTATTTCCCGCTGCTTGCCGCCAAACGGAGCCGGTGTGGAAAGACCTGTGATGGTAAAAAGGCGCAGCCGGATAAAGTTCAGCGCGTAATCGAATATTTTATCCTCGCCCAATGTCTTGCTCGACATGGTCATTTGTGCAACCGGCACATTGGTCGCATTAAATTGCAGGATAACCGGAAGCTGTATGCCTGGCGGCATGCCATGTATAGAGGTGCCCGCTACAGCCGACATCTGCGCAATGGCCGCGCCTATATCTGCGTCTTTTTCAAAATAGACATGCAATATGCCTATACCCGGTTGTGTCTGCGACTCTATACGCTCCACGCCATTCACAGATGATGAGATGCCGCGCTCGCTGAGGTAGGTTACTTTCTTTTCCATTTCTGCAGCCGAAAGCCCCGGATACGTCCATATCACGGATACAACCGGGATATCAATTACGGGAAAGATGTCCTTTTTCATGTACCACGCGGACATTGACCCCATAAGTAATATAAGAAATGCCATTACAGCAACGGTATAAGGCCTCCTTAATGCTAATCTAACTATCCACATGTTTTTAAAATTGAACTTTGAATGTAGTATTGTTAGTTTTTGTTCAGAGGACTTAACCACAGAACAAAAACAAATTCGTAGGAGCAGCCGAAAGATCGTTGGGGCTGCGGTTCAAAAAAAGGGGAGATATCAGACTTGTAAATGACGCACCCACAAATAGACGGGGGTGGACATAGCTATCCCGGGAGGCAGGGAAGGAGCATAACGTACTTCATCTTTCGTGAAAAACGCAAGTACAAGGTGGCGCACGAAAGACGCCGGCAAAAAAACATCAGCGTGTTGAAGGTCATCGCCATGGGCAGGCACATCGGCCAGGCTTATTTCAGATTGGTGCTTATCAGCGATCAGGCAATCCTTAATATCATGAGTGGAGAAGTGATCGCCGGCTAAGTTTGTGTTTAAAGATTTTTGATCGTACAAATGCAGGCGCACGTACCTTTTCACCGGGCTGGAACAGAAGACGGTAAAAAATACAGCCATCGCCAGCCACATTGTGCCGGTAACTTTTGATTTCTTATGGTGGTAATAGGACATCGTTACGGTGGGCAAAGCTATAACTAATTATTCTCTGCAATGCCATTATCTCCTTAATGAAACCATAAAAAAAATTGATTCACAGAAAGCAAATGTGGGGGCAACAGTGCGCCGGGGTGCCTTTACCAACTCAATATACTGGCAATCAATGAGATAACATAGCGCACTATATCACGGCAAACGAGTGGATGAATTTATCGGCAGTTGCTGTGACGCCAGTCTTAATCGGGCACATGGTAATAATGGAATACTGGAATTTATTGACCAGGTATATGCGGCCTTTTCCGGCAGACTGATTTGTAAAAAAAGTAAACTCAATAAACGGTTTGTCCCGCAGGTTTGTTTCTGTTGTAGTTACCTTGATAGCATTCATAGCACTTGTAACGCCGTCCCTACTGTTTTCCAGCATTTGTTTTACATCACCATTTTTGGGATAAAAGGTAGTCATGTCAATCCAGCCGGACATGTACACCTCTTTGTCGTTTGGAGCGTATGTGCTGGAATGTATTTTGAAAGGAGTACCCTCTTCATTTTTGTCCTCTTGCGTAGTTTCTTCCGGCTTGCCCGGAAATGAAATGGAATAATGCCCTTCAGCACAGTTGTACTTAACCCAGGAATCAGCCTGGATAAAACCGGATAAAGCCATTGCCAGTAATAATGCCGGAATAAATAAATATTTTTTCATAAAGTCCGATTTACACAACATAAAGTTACCTACTTACTGGATGATACGATTCTCCTGTTAATCTTTTATGAACACTTTATGAATCGAAGGCGAAAGTGTACTGCGTGCCCGGCCGCAGATTTCATTTAACCCCATCCACGAAATACATGCTCAGCTCACCCTTGTTCTTGGCAGATATTTCCCCGCGATAGGTGCATTTGTATTGTTCCTTTACAAGCTCATAAGTATCCTGCGAAATGTTTACCCGGCCAGCCTCGCCGCCTTGCTCCATGCGGGCTGCTATGTTCACCGCATCGCCCCATATATCATAGGCAAATTTTATTACACCTACAATGCCTGCTACTACGCTGCCGCTATGTATGCCTATCCTTATCTCGAAGGTCCTATCACCCAGGCGTCGGCGGCGCTCCTGCATAAATGCATTGATGTCCAGCGCGGCTTGCACCACCCGCTGTGCGTGCATGGGGTCAGCCACCGGCAGGCCGCCTACAGCCAGGTAGGCGTCTCCTATCGTTTTTATCTTCTCTATATTGTACTTGCCGGTTATCTCGTCAAAGGCTTTGAAGCAGGTATGCAGCTCATCTATAAGCTGCTGCGGATTCATCTTCTCGCTGGCCGCCGTGAAATTGACAAAATCGGTAAACAATACCGTAACATGATCGAAGTAGCGCGCCTCTGCTGTGCCTTTATCCTTAAGCTCATCTGCCACTTCCGATGGCAGTATGTTCAGCAGCAAGTCTTCCGAGCGCTTCTTTTCCCGTGAGAGCAGAACATTTGTTTTCTTCTGGTTTCTGTAGTTCCTCAGTACAAAGAAAATGGCTACGAGCAGCAATGTAATGCTCACCAGCAGGAACGCCCATATCAGCACCTGTATCTTTATTTCGCGGTCGCGCTTCTGGGCATCCGCCTGGCGTTTTTCCAGGTTTATCTTTTGCTGCACAGCTAACAGAATAAATGCATTTCTCTGGGCTGCAGAACTGTCTGATACCCGCCGTGCCGAATCTTCAAAATTGAATGCCACCTTGTAGTTGCCATTCACGGCATAAGCTTTTGCCAGCAATGGATATACAAATTCGAGCAGTTCATATTGATCCCATTTGGCGCCGTCAATTATGATCTGGTTTGCCTGCAACAGGGTGGCTAAGCCCTTTTTTTATCATTTAATTCCAGGTACACATCCCCGAGTACGGCTATGGATTTTGCTGAATTATTATTCAGTTTATTGTGTGCCAGGCCGGTTTCTATGTCTTCTTCGAGCAGCGGAATGGCTTCTTTATAGCGCTTTTCAAGATAATAAGTGATGCCGAGGTTTCCGCCCGTAATACCTATCCACACTTTCTGCTTATTATGCTTCGACAGGCTATAGGCATCCAGGAAATAGCGCTCCGCTGAATCATAAACTCCCGAACGCCGGTAACACAGGCCAATAGTGTTTAAAAGATCGGCGGTAGTAGGGCGAAGTATTTTGGTTTCCGTATTTTTAGTTTCTAAAAAAATAGGGAGCGCTGTAGCATAATCTTTAAAACGGTAATAGCACAAACCAAGGTCGTATAAATAACTATATTTCTGCGGGAATTGGCCTGGCGTAAACCGGGAATAGATATTGTATGCGTCCAGCGATAATTCGAATCCCTTGCTGAATGTCTTTGGGTTCCGCCAGTAATAGTCAGCCATTATCTCCAGGCCTTGCGCCTGCAGTTCAGGCATTTTGTTCTCTTCCAGCTCTTTTATGAGCCCCGGTAATTCATTTTCTATTTTCGCTTTCTCCAATTGCTTGCCCCACCACCTCAACAAGTACGAATATTCCTTTAGTTTCAGGGCATACTTCAATTGTTTGTCGCCATTGTCGTCAGCCAGTTTTTCAAGAGCGGTTGTTTCGTTGAAAACATAGGCCGAGTCCTGCCCATTCATATGGCTGTATATGGAATCGATAGTAAAAAACTGAACAGCATAAGACTTGTGAAGCAGGTTATCGGGGGACGCCTGCGCATTTAATAAACAACCTATCGAAAGAAAAGCGGTAATAATAAATGCTTTTGCAGCCATGTGCCATCAGTTAAAATAACCTTTCGGAATGCTTAGCCATTGCCCGTGGGCCAGGTGCCCGGTTATCAGGAAGTATATAAGGGCCAGCGGCCAGAATATCCAATGAATAATGAGCAAAATGATGCTATGGTAAATATGCCAGCTAACGAGCGCTGTGTAAAGGCCCAGTAAAAAGTAGAGGATGGATCTGTTTCTCATGGCTGCGGATTGTATCTGTTATTACTGATGTAAAAATGCAACTTTTTCTCTATGTTTTTATGAAAAATTCAAAAAAACAGTTTCAAATAATTTTCGAAATGCCATATTTCAAACAATGAAAACATAAAAATGGGTACATTTGATAGTCTGCATTGATCATAAAAATCAAAAGGCATTATGAAGAAATTCCTGCTTATTCCGGTGCTGGCCATCATGACGGTTTGTTCCAGCTTCACGCCTGCCAGTGATTGGGAAAAATATACTTCTTCCGAAGGGCATTTTTCTATTTCTTTCCCCGGCAAGCCCGAAGAAAGTGTGCAGGACGATGAGACCGATGACAATGTGTTCTACAAAATCCACTCGGCCACGTATGCGCCAAGCGAAGCTGAGGCCTATATTACCGGCTGGGCAGACATGACCACTGTTTTTCCTAAAAACAAAACGATCAAACAATTCCTGGAAGACTGCCGCGACAATGTGACCCGCAGCATGCGGGCCCTGCAGGTAAACACTACAGCCACCGAGCTGGGCGACAAACCCTATATTGAGTTTACTTTTGCTTCAGATGAGGCTACCGGTAAAGACCGTATCTACCTGATCAATAAGTTTCAATATTCTATCATCACCATCTTTTCGCTAAAGACAGGCATCCCGCCATCCGCAGATAAATTTATCGGGTCGTTTGCAACGATGTAAATGGGCACGGATAGCATATTTTTATCCCACCTTTATACATAACAATATTTGTATTGCGAGTAAAATGTAACAGTTTTTCAGAAAAAAAAGTTTGCGCAGGTTTTTGATGGTTATTAATGAGTTGCGCTCGAAAAATATCACAAAAATATCACGTTTATATCACAGGCTTTTCTGTGCTTTTCACGACCGGCGATTATATGTATTTATTTG
Source organism: uncultured Bacteroidota bacterium (assembly GCA_903887415.1). Lineage (GTDB taxonomy): Bacteria > Bacteroidota > Bacteroidia > Chitinophagales > Chitinophagaceae > Nemorincola. The sequence continues at coordinate 15,553 of CAISPO010000020.1, forward strand.
ATACTTATAACTGTATCCACTAGTTTCTGGTTAACTTCTGGTTATTACCCGAAAACTTCTGCCTACCGGCAGATAAATCCGGGTTAGCTGCGAAAAGATTTCACCCCGCAAATGCGGGGCAGGCTACAAGTGCGCAAAGAAAAACCGCAAAGGGCGCAAAGCTGAGCACGGAATATGGCCTTTTGCGACACAAAGCTAATAAGCAAAATTATACGGCCCAACACGTTTTAGCTATAGAGGAAAATGGTTTGGTTATAGTGTGGGCCTGAAATAAAACATCTCCAAACCTTTTCTTTATTGTAATGTATTATCGTATATTTATCTAGTAATTATGATGCCTATACTATGAAAAAAATCCTCTTTCTTCTCTTCCTCTTTTACACAGTTCACCTCCATGCGCAGTCTCTTGGCATTGACAGCACAAGGTTTGTTACAGGATTACGAGTAGGAACAAGTATTAACTATGCCATACCCACTGCTGATAAAGGGATACTATTTGTTGGTTATGACTATGGAAACCCAGGTGGTATTATTCCTTATTTCCCTTTAGATACTGGGGTGAATGGAAATGTATTTATTGGTAAAATAGACAGTAACCAGCAAATAAGCTGGCTAAAAGTATATGGTGGTAGTGACGCTGATGGCGCTATCAGCGCATGCCAGACCGCTGATGGCGGTTACGCAGTGTTGGCGAATACTTTATCAAGTAACGGCGATGTTACCGGATTTAAAGGCGTAACAGATATATGGCTGTTAAGACTTGATGCATCAGGAAACATGCTGTGGGAAAAGACCTATGGCAGCTCGGCGCAAGATGGAGGAATGTCTGTAGCCGCAACGCCGGATCATGGATTTATTATTGCAGGCACAAGCTTTGGCCACGACGGTGATGTGCCTTTTCATTACGGCAGCACTTCTTTATACGATTGGTTAGTGATTAAGACCGATAGCGCCGGTACGGTGCAGTGGAGTAAAGACCTGGGCGGGACAGGTGATGAAGGCTATACAGGGTCAATACTTGTCATAGACTCTGCTTATTACCTGGTAAGCAATTCTTTTTCAACCGACCATGACTGTACAGATACTGCCTGGCATAGCGGAGTACCTACAGCGGCCGATCTGTACATATTGAAAATAGATGCGGCAGGCAATGTGCTGTGGGACAGCAGCTATGGGGGAACCAATACGGACGGCGCAAACTTTGCTATGTATGATACACGGGACAGTACTATAGTTATCAGCGGATTTACCGGTTCTAATGATTATATGGTAACAGGATACCAAGGCAACGGAGATATGTGGGTGCTGAAAGTAAATAAGAACGGAACATTGCTGTGGCAGAAGACACTGGGCAGCTCATATGAAGATAATTGTACCGGGATTTGCGCTGCCAATAATGGCAGATATTTAGCGTATGGCAATACGCATAATGGAATAATAGGATTAGAAAATTTATGGTTGTTTGTTTTAGATAGTGCGGGAAATGAAACATACAACAAACTCTTTGGTGGCGTTTATGGTGTAGTAGAGACCTCCTGTTCCATACTCCCATATTTGAACGGATATGTTGCTACCGGATTAAGCGGCGCCGATTCTTTTACAGAGGGTACCACCTACGGAAATTTCACTGACGGAGGCCCCTTTTTAAGCTATATAGATACAAACTTTAGCAGTATGGTCATTAATATAAAAAACGGTCTATTCTCTCAAATCAACATTTGGCCAAATCCTTGCTATGATTATTTGAAGGTAAGTTTTTCTGATAAAACAACATACAACATTATCGTAGTCAATAGCATCGGGCAAATGGTGTATAAAGCAACGATCAATGCAAGTACTAACAATATTATTATTAATACGGAAGGCTTTACAGGCGGGATGTATTGTATAGAATGGATTAATGAAGACGGATACGTGGATACAAAGAAGTTTATCAAAAACTAATCATACGTAAAACACATCTTATGAAAAACATCCTAGCAGGTGCAGCTATGCTATGCCTTACCGTCAGCCTTAATGCACAATCATACAAACTGGCGCCCCAGCCGCCGACATATTCGTTCGTGAACACTCCGGGCATAACCCTACCTCAGATAGTGGATAGTATGTATGCAAATGCGGACGTTACCGATACTGAAGAGGGTGGCGAAGAAGACCAGCTATACACCTTTAAAAAATATGGCGGCAACAGGTAAATATGAACGACAGCTCAAAGCAACCACAATTAGATATTTCAACATTGAAAGAAGGCATTTACATATAGTGTATAAGATCTGGTGGCGCGAATTTTAACTGTAGGTTACCTGCAAACTCATAAGCGAAATAATTTTCCGTGAAAAGCCGTAAAACCGGGTTATCTTTTTTTGGAATTCATGAAAATAAATCGTTATTTTTGCTTAGCTTTAACGAATAAAATAACAAATTTTGTATTGGTACGCTGTAATCCGCGCCAGTACTGGTTTTGCACACTGTATTCCAAAAAAAAGTAAAAAAGATGGAGACAAATAAGTAATGGAAAAGAATAAATAAAGTTTTTTTTTAAAAGTTTTGTTTTCACAAAAAAGTTTCTAATTTTGCGTATATGTTAATGAATTACAATTTTGAAGTTAACGATTTGCAAACCATTTAAAATCGAAATTATGAAAAGAACATTACCCCTAAGTTGCCTCTTCATTTTATTGTTGACAACCACACGGCTTATTGCTCAAAGCCCCACTGCGCCTGCGTTAGACTTCAACGTATTCACACAGGGCGGCATTAATTTCACGGCGGGTTCCACGCAGGGTCCTGTTGCCACAGGTGGCAATCTGGCTATTGGTGGCAACTATGCTGTCTCCACAACATCGCCTGGTTCATTTACGGTAGCCGGCATACCCACATCGGTGGTCGTTGGCGGCGGGATAAATTACTCCAGCGGCATTTTAACTGTGAACAATAACGGATATGTGAAACTGGGCGACTGCTCCGGCTCCACTATCTGGTACACAGATATGAGCGGCCTGTATGCGCCTATGAACATAACCGCCGGCTCTGACTATAGCGGTGTGCCAAGCGTGCAGATGCAGATGACATCTTACGCGATCGGTGTGAGCCCCACATCAAATCCCGTTTGCCAGCCATCTGGAATAGATTTCACCTCTGCATTCCTGCAGATGAGGTCGAGCGCTTCTACTATGGGGGCGTTTACTGACAATGCTTCATTGTATGATGCCAGCAACGATCTTCTGTCCGTTCACACCGGCCTGCCTTCTGCCGTAAAGATCACGCTGCATTCCGGCACCAATGTGCTCAACATCACCGGCGCCGATCTTAATGCGGTTACTTCGTTCACGTACAATAATGCCCCGGATTCCAACCATGTGCTCCTTATTAATGTGAATGTTTCCGATTCTTTTGCATGGTCGCCATTTTCCACATCAGGTATAGATATTACCGGCTGCCCTTACGTGCTGTTTAATTTCTACAATGCCCCCAAGCTCAATATATGCGGCACCGGCTCTGTAGAGGGCTGCATATTTGCACCTTCCTGCGACATTACAAAAACTACCAACCCTTCTCCTTGCGAAGGGCAGATAATATGCCATTCTTATTGCCATTCATCGGGCGATGACCATCACTGCCCTTGCCGCTGCCATATTCCCGGCTGCGGAGGCGGTATTAACGTTGCGGCATCATTTGATGTAAACATCGACAACCAATGCCTGACTGATAATGTATTTATCTTTACCGGCAGCGCCACGGGCGTAGGCCCATTCACATACCACTGGGATTTTGGTGACGGAACCTCTGCGCATACCATGGATGCAGTAAAAGCGTACACCGCGACAGGCACATACCATGTAAAATTTGTTGTAACAGGCGCCGGCGGTTCAGCAGACAGCGTTACCCATACTGTAATAGTATCTCCTTCACCGGTTTCCGGGTTTACAGTGAATGACTCCATCCAGGTGCTTACCGGCAATAGCTTTGCATTTACCGCCCTTGGCTCCGGCTGCTCCTATAACTGGGATTTTGGCGATGGCACTACAGGTACAGGCCCCGACCCGGTAAAAACCTATAGCTCTGTTGGCGGTTATGTGGTTACAGAACGGGTAACCAGCGGCTCCGGCTGCGTAATGTATGCATACATGAAAGTGTTTGTGATCTGCGACAGCGTATCATGCGGCTGCCACGGCGGCCTGGAAAGCGTGAGCCTTGGCGATGCTGTTAGCCGCCGCACAATAAACAACATCAAAAACAGCGTAAACACCAAGCCTGACTACAACACAATGCCTGTTTTCCACAAGGATCCGCATTCTTCAGCCAGGACAACAGGCTCGGGAAGCTCTATTGAGCGTTTTGCACCAGCCAACCTTGCAAATACCACTCCGCAGGTGAGCACACCTACCGACATTACCTCACTGACCTCCGCTGTTGATGCCTTCTCGGTGGACTATGTAAATAATAATGCTGCTAAAGCTGCCGTGCTTGCTATAACAACGCTGCACAGCGCATACAATCATACCAAGTCCATCTGCGACCGTTTCCGCGGAGCCACATTACAAAGCACCGAGATCGTGCAGATACAGGGTATCAATTTCATACAGTTCCGGTTGCTGCAGCAGAATGGAGCAGTGGAATATTGTATCGCATTTGCGGCAGGTAAATCAGCAGGCAGCACACACTTTGACGTGCAGAGCAAATGGCTGATCTCAGAGTACACAGGCGATGATTCCGTGTTCAATTTCCAGGTTTGGGCAGCCTCTCCGCTCAATACGCAGATACTCACCAACGATGTGCTCACCAACCTTTCAGCAGTATTACCCCTGCAGCAAGTGGATGCCAACTTTACCCTGCCAACCACTTATATTGCAGCAGGCAAGAGAGATAAAGGCTTCCTGGACCTGAATATCACCAGCGCCGTTAACTCTACCAACTGCAAGATCATTTTCATAGAACAGAAAAACGAACAATCGGGCACTGATACGCTTGAAATTCCCTTCACGCTCATAGGCGGTGTACCTAATAACTTCCAGATACCTATTTATGATGGGTATCAGTACGAAGGGCACCTGTATATGAACGATACGCTGCTGGACGATGTATATATGGCAGATGGCAACTGGAGCCAGGATTTTGACGGGCAGATCACCGTGAAGCCAAACAACAATTACAGCCGCGTTTATACAGAAGGTGAATATCCCCTCTACCGCAGCATTACGGCTACAGGTACCAGCAACGATTATCTTTCTCTCTACAAATTCATCACTTCCGGTGAAGACAAGGTGGACCTTACCAGCTATCATTCGTTCAAGTTCCTGGCAAGGGGCGGCGGAAAAGTGCAGATACGCCTCATAAAAGACGGCATTACAAAATTTGATGACCAGTATTACACCACACTGACATTAGATACCGCTACGCAAAACTATCAGATAAGCCTCAATGACTTCGCATCAGATAATGCCAGCCTGAGTACCTACATCAACCCATATGATGTAACTGCGGTTGTATATACTTTCCAGTATGGCGGCAAGGAGACCAACGTTAGTTTCTTTGCAGATGACCAGGCGTTTTCAACAACGGTGGTGAACAGCACCCGTATCATCACATCTAATAAGCTGACCATAATGCCAAACCCGGCGAGCGGGCCATTCCAGTGCCAGTTCACCGCAACACAAAACGAAAATATGACCCTGGAGCTGACAGATGTGTCTGGCCGCGTTGTTTACAAGCAAGCTGTGCAGGCTGTAGCCGGCGTGAACACTGTTACTGTAAATATACCCTCCGGTGCAATTGACGGCATATTCTTTGTGAGGATGGGCAACAGCTCGGTAAAATATGATGTTACCAAAATGACAATAGTGCGCTAAGCATTGTTTCTGATATTGATCTTAAAAACGCGGCTCCGGAAACGGGCCGCGTTTTTTTTGTGGGACATGGTGAAATAAAAGACAATAAAATTATCGCGAAACAATTCATCCGGCTTTTTATATACACTTATTTATCATTTTTCACTAACTTTATTTTTCATAATTACCTGCCCTTATGAAAAAAGCCCTGTTATACCTCCTGCTGCTTTGCAATGGTTTTAATTTATCTGCCCAGAATTATCAATGTCTGCGGCACGATAGTACCATATATTGGTTCACAGATAACATTCATTATTTAAGGGGCATACGCATAGATTCCGTTATTGTGTCGGGCGCAGATACTATATATTATCCTTATCAAACAGGAAGATATACCCCTTCTTATACACCTGCAGGGGCAAGCTGGGTGGGCCAGGGAGTAATTCAGCAGCCGGATGGCACTTTCCTGTTTGGTAATGCGTACAGCGACACCGTTGTCATAAAGACACAGGCAAACCTGGGCGACAACTGGATCTTCTGTCATGATACCAGCAGCTTGTTTTATAAAGCCACGGTAACCGCTATAGATACTATGACCATTCTTGGTGCATTGGATTCTGTAAAGCAGGTAACCATCAATGCCTACAACCCCGCCTTGGTCACCACTGATTACGTGAACAATTTTACTTTTCTATTGAGCAAGTATCACGGCTTCGCGCAGATCTTTGATCTGTACAATTTCCCGTACCATGACCCAGCATCGGCGATCGAAGACTGCACCGACCATTACTTTAATATACTGAGCGCCTATGGGGCTCATAGCCAGATATTTAATATGGTGCCATTCCACGTCCCCACCCGCAAGGAGCTGTATGATCTTCATCCCACTGATGTACTGGAATATAATACCACTACTTATTGTTCTTGTGCGCTTCCTGATTACGAAGGCCCCGAATATGACAGCGTTCTTTACAGAAATGACATTGATCCCTTTCACGCTAAAATTGCTCTGTATAGAATTTTGGGTGTAAATACCTTTATGTGTAATGAACCGGATTCAGACCGGCACTACAATACATACATCGAAACAGACACGGTCATTATGGACACCACCACTGCCTTTGTGATGAATGGCTTGCCTGAAGAAACCATCTGGTCCCCAACCTACTACTATAATCCAGTCGATACTACACATTGTTTTACCGGGGCATTTATTACCGTAACATTGTCTGGTATTTTTGATTGCGGCAATTATAGAACTGATTATAAGGTGGGTTTGAGTTTCCTTGATTCCGGTTTTTGTCAGGTATGCCCTATTGTAGGTGGCGCAGGAGCAGAGACGTATGTGAACCTTATTTATTCCCGGAAAGATGGGACCCCTTGTGGGAATCCGCCCAACCTTACCGTAGATAACCCAACTCAAAATGCACCTGGTTTCACCTTATCGCCAAACCCCACAAACGATGTATTTGTCATCAATAAAACGGACGACCAGCAACCATACACCTATACCATTATCAATACTTTCGGGCAGATTGTTAAAACCATTTCCTCCAATAGCAGTAAAGTAATTTTTGATGTACACGATCTCGCTCCCGGATTGTATTATGTGAGCATTGTTTCGGATAAAGGGGAAAAGATAAATAAAAAGATATTGGTGATTCATTAGCCCACAAACACGAGTTTGAAGCCAAGCCTATGCCGAGCCAACTCCTGCTTGCTCCATTTAGTGAGTTTATAACTCGCTCCATAGCAGACTACCCGAATGTTTTTTACATTTGGCATACAACCACATGCAAAAGACCACAAACAAAGTAGCTTATCTCGATGGGATCAGGGGCATGGCCGCGCTCTCCGTATTTCTTCATCATTACCTGCTGGTCTTTTACAGTTCCTTCTACACATTCGATACCGGCTCCAGCCATCTGCACAATGCAGAGATAACCTACGGCAAAAGCATATTCAGTGTGTTATCCGGCGGCTACTTCCCCGTCTGCGTTTTTTTTGTTTTAAGCGGCTATGTGCTCAGCCGAAAATACTTTATTACCAACCTGCAGGAGGTAATGGTATCCGGTGCATACCGTAGGTTCATACGCCTGTATGTGCCTGTTGCTTTTACCATGATCATTGCGTTCGTCCTGATGAAAGCCAACCTGTTTTTCAATGTTCCGGCCAGCCGCATCCAGCACTCCGAGTGGTGGCTCGGCAATATGTGGACATTCCCCCACCCGCTTCAGCGCCTGATCACTTGCCTCAGGGTAGGCACTATGTTCCAGGGTGACAATGCGTTCGACACCACCCTCTGGACCATGTCCATTGAACTCACCGGCTCGTTCCTGGTTTTTGCATTCCTGGCACTGACCCACAATACCCGGCACAAACTATTATCGCTATTGCTGCTGTTCCTGCTATGTGTAGTCACCTACAACCGGCCGATGGCTGCCTTCGTATTCGGCATCAGCCTGAATTATGTAGAAGATGCAGTGCCTTCGCTCAACCAACGCCTGTCGGGTATTCTCGCGGCGGCATTTTTAGTCTTCGGCCTTGTGCTTGGCTCATTCCCCGACTCTGGCGATTTCAGCGGCACTATCTTCGGCTATATACCTTGGGTATTTACAAAAGCAGCGCATTGGGTGCATGTATCCGGCGCTTACTTACTGGTGTTGGCATTCGTGCTATCGCCACGGCTGCAGCAAATCATCAGCCTCAGGGTATTCCGGTTCCTGGGCTATATATCTTTTGCACTGTATTTGCTGCATCCGCTCGTGATAGGCTCACTAAGCTGCTATTTGCTGTTGCATATGTATCCATACATAGGCTACAATCATGCGGCGCTCTATATCTTCCTGATCACAGCAGCCGTTTGCATACCCGCATCATGGCTTATGGCCAGGTACATAGATGATCCGGGAATTAAGCTGTCAAAGTATGTTTATAAAAGATGGTTCAAAAAAAGGGAACCTGAAACAGTTGGTGAATAACGCCACCTGATCCAGGCTCCGCACAAGTCATTTGAAAGAGATTACATAAAGATCGTGTCTAACCCATTCTGCTTCACCCTCTCCTTTGGAGAGGGCTGGGGAGAGGTCTTTATTCGCCCGCAGTAAATGGCCTTTCCCCATTCTTTTTAGCAATGCCGCCACCTATCAATGAAAAAATAGCTCCGAAAAATAAAGTACCGAAAATAGCTCCGGCAATTAGGAAAACATTCCAGTATTTCTTCATTATGTTCATCGACATATCAATTTGCTCGTCAGTAACATTCTGCTTTTTCATCATCTCGTCGTGGGCCATTGTCATGGCTTTTTCTTTCATTTCCGGGAATATCATCATGGAGACTACACTCCATGCCAGGATCACTATTGTAACGATCATCGATGCCTTGAAGCAGCTCCCGAAAACATTGCCAAAGGTTACATAGCCATCATTAGCTTTCGAAAAGGCAACAGCATTAAGTAATATCCCGATCAGAAAAGGGATATAAGAAATGTACTGCATTCCGGGCTTAAATGCCGCGCCAGCCAGGTAAACGATCAAACCGACAATGACCATAGCTATGCCGGTAATAAAACCATAAACGATGTGTGTGTTTTTCTTTTCCATGATTTATTTATTTAGATGAAATTGGTTGCTGTTTAAAATCCCCAAAACCTTCCCGCTTAATTTCTTTCCCGTAAAAGGGTTATTCTTACTTGCAGATGCGGTATTGCCCGCTGATAAAGTATGGCTGCCGGCCGTGGTGAATATCGTCATGCAAGCCTTGCTACCCTTTTCTATCTGCTGAGCTTCCAGCCCGAAAATGGCCCTGGGCATGATGGTCATTGTTTCTATCAGGCGCTCAATAGTTACATATTCTTTCAGCGAATCCCACAGTATATTAAACGCACATTCCTGCACCGCCATGCCGTCCGAGGCGTATTCAAATTCCTTCGCTTTGGCATCCCATTCATGCGGGCGGTGGTGCGTTGCTATGCAGTCTATAGTGCCGTCTTTAAGCCCGGCTATCAGTGTCATTCGGTCTGCTTCGCTGCGCAGAGGCGGCGATACCTTATATGCGCTGTCATAACCGCTCAGCATATCATCAGTAAGCGCGAGATGATAGGGCGTTACAGAACAAGTAACCTCCAGGCCTTCGCTCTTCGCCTTCCTGATCAGCTCTATTGACTCAGCCGAAGAAACCCCGGTAATATGCAACTTTGACCCCGTATAGCGCAGCAGCTCTATGTCCCGGTGCACCATTATAGATTCTGCAAGCACAGGTATCCCCGCCATTCCCAGGCCGGTGGATACTACGCCTTCATTCATTAGCCCCCCTGCCGCCAATGAAGCGTCCACCGGCAACTGGACCACTGTGCCATGAAAGGCCTTTACATACTCGAGTGCTTTCAGCATCAGGCTGGCCTGCTGTATAGGCTTCCAGCCGTCAGAGAACGCCATTGCGCCATTGGCACGCATGTCCAGCATCTCCGCCAGGTCTTTGCCATCGGTGTTTTGGGTAGCCGCCCCTACCGGGTGCAGTGCCACTATATTGCCGCTGGCTTTCTGCAATACAAATTGTATGATCGATTTTGTGCTCAATGCTGGCTGTGTATTAGGCGCCAGCAGTACATCTGTAAATCCGCCGGCAGCGGCAGTTGCAAGGCCGCTGGCAATAGTTTCCTTATGCTCAAAGCCCGGTTCGCGGTAATCGGCAAATACATCTACCCAGCCCGGGCTCACACACAACCCCTTAGCCTCAATAACGGTTTTTACATCTTTATCTATAGTAGCAGCTATGTTTGCAATAATGCCATTCTCTACAAGCAGGTCCACCACCTGGTCATGAAAACCCGACTGCGGGTCTATTACTCTCGCTTTTTTTATAAGCATCTGCATTATGTATGATCTCTTTACTGCACAATAAAGATATAAATTACTCCCCTTAAACATAGTGCAGTGGCAAAAAATAGACTGCTATTTTGAAAAATCAGTAACTTCGTAGTATGTCGCTACAATATATTTCCGATAATTCAGGCCATAAAACTGCAGTCATTATTCCTATTGATGAATGGAACGGAATACGCAGTAAATATCCCGGCATTGATGCTATTGAAGGGAGTTACCCCAATGGCAAAGAGACATGATAGATACCCGTCTCAAAGAAATCGCCGATCACCCCGAACGTATGCGGCCAATAGAAGAATTATTTGCCGAATTAGATAGCGAAGAAGATTAGCCGATGCCAAACAAAATTATTTATTTTGAGGAAGCCCGGCTGGAAGTGAAAGAAGCGAAGGCATGGTACAAAAAGCAGCAAGACGGCTTGCAGAAAAAGTTTGCTATTGCGATTAAGAAGACAATTATCAGGGTTCAAAATCATCCTACTGCCTTTGCAATACGCTATAGAAACATTCGTATTGCCCATCCTGACAATTCCCTTACGGTGTTCATTTCTATTTCGAACCAAATAAGCAAGAGATTGGAATTGTTGGTGTGATACATGAAGGCCGCGACCAAACAGCGCAAGACCGTTTAAAGTTCGATTAACAACTCATGCGACAGAAACAGTTTTCATCCGCGCCAGCAAATACGTCTCCACTCCCAGCATCAGCAACGCCAGCAGCACACATACCTTCCATAGCGGGAAACTGCCGCCATTGTCGGTAATACCACCGCCATCCACTATACTCATCCATTTTATATTATCGCCCTTCCACTCGCTCTTTAGCGCATTTATATCACGGAAGTCCAGTAGCGACTCGCTCTTGTTCTGGTTAAGCGCTATTTGTGTAGTGTCGCTGCCTCCCGCTGTGCTCAGCGCATAGAAGCCCGGCTGCTGCACTGCCTGGTCTATAAATACATCAAGCCCGGCGCCATCAGGGCGCTGCGATGGTATGATGTCCATGTCCTTACCATACACATGCACCATGTTGCGCTCAGAAGCATTTGCAAGCGGCAGATATATTGCTTGCTGAGTGCCGCCGGTTATGGCATAAACACTGCTGCTGCTGCTCTGCATGGCCATTTCATAGAGAAACGGCGTAAAAAAATAACTGCCCGGAAAATTGCCGGACTGCAGGTCAGCCGAAGTGGCGCAGATGTATAGTTGCCCCTTGGATGGCATATACCTTGCCAGCAGCGGGTCTCCATTACGAAAACTAAGTACAGACTGCTGGTTGGCGCTAAGCCCTGCGCTGATGATGTAGTGCCAGTTAGCTACCGGCAACTGTACATTTTCGGGTATTTTGTCAAAAAGGTCTTTTACCAGCGCACTTCCCTGTTGCAGGGAACTCGCTGTTTGCGGCACCGTATCGATACCGGTTATGCGCAGATCGCCGGCTAGTTTCAGCCCGTCGTTCAGTTGCTGCGGGTTACTTGTTTTCCCGGGGAAAATACAGATACTTTGCCCTGCTTGCAGCGCATCATTCAGCGTTTTGCCCAGCGCATCATCTATCCGTGTTATGCCATTTAATATCACAAGGTTATACTCCTTCCAGTCCTTAGGCGCACTTGCTGCCTCGGCCTGGTTCAGCCTGAAACCATTATATGCCCTGAACGCAGCCTGTATGTACGTATTGGGCTGCCCCTCGTTCAACGCGAGTACGGAAAGGTTCGGCGAGCTGCGGGCCGTGATCCTGAAAGTATCGTCAAAGCGTACAGAAGGGTCATTGATAGTCAGCGTTATCTTCTGCCAGTTCGCATTGTTCACCTGGAAATTCAGCGTATCAAAGCTCTCCGCCTTGTCCGAGAAATTGAGGGATGCTGCGCTCTTTACCTGCCCGTTTATAGCGAGGTTCAGCACTGGGTTTTCCTTTGGTGGCTTGCCGGTGCAGTGCGTATGCACTATTATATAATTGCTCTTACCGGTCTGCAACACGGGAGTGGTGAGGTAAGCGGTGTCTATGTATATATCCTGCGCCTCATCGCTTTGCACGGGCACTCCATAAAAAGTGATGTTTTTCATCAGGCCCTTATCCGGCTGTGCCGGGAAAGCGCTTTGCTGGAAATCGGAGTAATAATACAGGTCGGCGCCGGTCTTGCCCTCGTTCTCCATTATGCTTTGTGCGTTGGCAAGCACCTGGTCAACGGTCTTAGCTGATGCCGAGAGGTCGGTGGAGTTTATCTCGGCAAATACTTTGTCGGCAGGCTCCGCATGATAGCTGGCTGGTTTATCGTTGGTCAGCAGCACAAACTTTGTTCCGGGCGCGGCATGGCGCAATTGCTTTCTTGCGGCATCCTTAGCCATATCCAGCATGCTCTGGCTGCCTTTCTTTACCGACATGCTGTAGGAGTTGTCTATGTAAATGACCTGGAACTTATGGTCGCCCCTTGTTTTATTACTGTTATTGAAAAACGGCTGGGCAAACGCCAGTATGAGCACTGCAAGGAAAAGCAAGCGCGCTGCCAGAAGATATTTGTAGCGCACCTGGCTTTGCTTACGGCTATTGAGCTGTATGTTCTTCAGGAACCGTGTATGCGGAAAAAAAACGGTCTTATACTTGCGCAGGTTGAACAAGTGTATCAGCACCGGGATCGCCAGCGACACACCCGCAACCAGGAAAAGGGGATATAAAAAACTCACCTGACAAATATAGGGTAATGTGGGCAACCTGCCTACCAGCAAGAGGTGTGTACTTTACAAAAAAATAACCGGCACAGGCTTTCGCATGGAGATGACGTGGCACTCACGTTATTCAGGCCAATGCCCGCATACTTTTTTTGTGCCGTGATTTTTTCTTATTGTCGGCCGCATGCGGCGGCGGTGTATGTATAGTGTAAAACAGGCCGCCATCAACAAGGCCCTTATAGCCCAAACCCATCTCTAAAAATGCACCAAGCTTACCACCGAAACGGAATCCAATGGGCGCAATGCGGAAGTTGAATTTACTGCCCGAGAGTGGACGGGTATAATAGTAAGGCCCCGTAGCGCCATAATCTGTTTGATGGTACACAGAGCTCCCCATGCCCACCGCGCAATACGACTGGAAGCCTGGGCGATTGGCATAAAGGAATATCAGCTCTGTAGCTATGGTAGTATTGCTGAGCTTGTATTTGTAGGGCTGCGCTGAGTTGTAATTAGAGAAATTGTATGCGCCCCATTCCATCTGGTTACCTGCGGTGAGGCATATGGCAAGGCGATCCAGCACGAAATAGCGGTAGGTGAAAAAAGTATTGCCCGAATTACCGGTGAGGGCATGGCGCCACCATAATCGTCTAAGTTCATCAAGTCATACATGTCCCTGCCGGAGAATACGCCCCAGCCGATGGAAAAATCATGATCGCCATGGAGTACTTGCGCATTGCCGACAAATGCATATATCCCAAACAACATGGCGAGCAAAAAAGCCTTCATCCAGGAATAAAAGTTTGGTTATCTTTAAAGATACTATTTTCGGGTACTATTGTGTACCCGCGCCTAATTTGATTGTTATTTATCATATATACTTACTTATCTTAGCTGATACAAGGCAACCAAAATCTTACCACTCAAATTATTTGTTCACTTCAAATATATCCTTTACCTTTGCACTCCATTAAAAAATAAGTGCAGGTATTAAAAGCAGGCACTTTCAGTATTGACTTTTTAATTTTTTACTTTTTATGAAACGCACGTACCAACCACACCGCCGCAGCCGCAAAACAGTTCATGGTTTCCGTAAACGTATGGAATCAGCTAACGGCCGTAAAGTATTGGCTTCACGCCGCGCCAAGGGCCGTCATAAGCTCACGGTATCTGACGAGAGCCGCCTGAAGTAATATCTTAAATCTTTTCGCCATTCGTAATACTTTCCGAGTATATGAGCGGCTCAAGCGAGAGCAGCATATTCATACGCTTTTCCTCACCGGGAAAGCGTTTTCTGTTTTTCCCATAAGGCTCATTTACGTTCTTTTGCCCCGCACTGATGTCCCGATAGCTATCGGGAGCTCCCCCGTACAGGCTGGTTTTTCTGTGCCTAAGAAAAAGTTCCGCAGCTCCGTGCACCGCCACCGCATCCGCCGTTTGATGGTAGAAGCATGGAGGCTCCATAAGCACGCTATCTACGAGGCCATGCCCCCAAACCAGCAAATGCACCTCTTCCTTATCTTCACTGACAATAAAATGCCAGACTACGAGCTGGTAAAAGAAGCTATTATCAAAGGCATAGAGAAATTAATAACGTTAGTAAAGAAAGAAGGCACTACATAACCCTATTGGGCTTTTCAACTTTGGAATTTGGAATTTTATCTTTGGAATTTTGAAAAAACTCTTCTCCATATTATTCATCGCTATCATCCGGTTTTACCAGGGGGCTATATCGCCATTCTTTGGTGCGAAGTGCAGATTTACCCCTACATGTAGTGCATATGGCCTGGAGGCAATACAGAAATACGGCCCTTTCAAAGGCGGATGGATGGCCTTTAAGCGTTTCTGCTCCTGCCATCCCTGGGGGAAGCATGGGTATGATCCGGTGCCATAGGCCTACTCTTTGACAAACTTCCGCACCTCAGTACCATTTATTTTCACAAAATAAACACCTGGCGGAAATGCGGACACATCCACCCGCACCTGCCCGCTGCCACCTGCAAACTGCCGGCTGTAAACCGTTTGCCCCAGGAGGTTTGTGATCTTTATACCTGATATTTTGCCGGAGGAGGTAATGGTTAGCTCATCGTTTGCGGGGTTGGGGAATAGGGTGATGTGATCGGTGTTGCCGGAATTTTGAGCAATACCTTCGCATCCATCTATCAAAATGCTGGTATAACACCCGGGAGAAATCGTATAAAAAATAGTGTCAAGACCCCATGATGTTCCAAGGGTAACTATACCAGTCGTCGAACCAACTAAAGCTACGCTATTACTGCTACTCCATATACCACCGCTAACAGAATCATACAAAGTTGTAGGTAATGAGAAAATGCATAAGAAATCGCCAAAAACCCCGTCTCCCGTAATAGCTGCCGGTGACGCACTCACCGTCACAGTCTTAGTAACATACCCGCTACCTACCGAGTAAGTAATAACAGCAGTACCCAAAGAAAGCCCCGTTACCATACCACTACCCGAACCCACTGTAGCCACAGATACATTGCTGCTGCTCCATGTGCCGCCGCCAGTGGCATCACCTAGCAGCAAGGAATCACCTTTGCAGAGGATGGAGTCGCCGGAGATGGGGGTAATTGAGGTGCTGCTACAAACGCCGACACAGCCAAGGTTTGGGTTATATTTGGCCACAAACATGTTTTCACCTCCCCAATGAAATATAGTGTCACTCCCCAGAATTAATTTAAATGTTGGAGATCCCTCAATATCACCATCAATATAGATATTTCCAGCACAATCTGACACTATTCCGGCATCGTCATCTCCAGCTGAGTTTAAATAAAATGATTGCAGCAACGTACCTGAAGAAGTAAATCCTGCAAATAGCATTGGGTCGGTACCACCTGGAGCGAAAGTGTGAAATAAAACCGAGCTATTTATTGCTAAAGAATCACTGACTGACCGACCAGTAACCCAAACATTATTACATGGATCAACAGCTATATCGCTGACTCTAGTACCTTCTGCTCCAAATGCGACATGCGTTAATGGGTAAATATACTTTGCCCATAGTGGGATACCAAAGGTATCTATTTTTGCAAGAAAGGAACCACGATAAAGCATCTGTGTGTGAAAAGAATAGCTGCCAAAAGTCATCGACGTATCATATATAGCACCTCCAATATAGATATCATTATTATTATCCAACGAAAGACCAAACGTATACCCATTACCTACCGGATTCATAGCCCAAATTGGATTACCTGCCGTATCAAGTTCCGCTAAAAAAACGTTGTCTGAAAAATAATACATTGTACCACTCAGCGTAAGATTTGTAGCACCAAATGCTAAAGTTGGCGAGTTAAAAAATCCTTCCAAATAGAGTCTGTTATTATTACCAATTAACAAACGTTCACCATGATCATCGCCAGGACCACCAAAAGTCTTTCCCCATATGAAATTGCCAGACGGGTCATACTTTACAAGAAAAATATCATCTGAATCATGGTGTGGATTAGAATTGGCAAACACATGTGTTCCTATTTGCAATATTGAATCGTCGAATGAAGCGCTAACGTAGATATTATTAGCTGCATCTACGGCTATACCACCTATTGCCAGGTTTTCACCAACCTCGGATATGTTACCGCCGCATGTTGTCAACAATACATTACCGAAAGGGTCAATTTTCAAAATAAAATAGCAGTGATTTTTATTTTCTCCCCCTCCTACAATATAGTTTGGATTTACAATAGTATGACTACCAAATGAAACACTATCTGTGACTAACATTCCAAGAATAAATAAATTTCCAAGTGCATCAGATGAAATATTCATAGCCCCACATTGTCCATTTCTGCTACCTGTCGCCCAAAGTACATTACCTGATGTGTCATATTTTGCAACAATTATTTGAGCTGAGTCCAATAAATTATGAATCGTGTATGGCGGCAAACAAAGACTGTCCCCAAAATTGTTACCAACAACGTATAAACCAGGAAGAGAACTTACTTTATCAATTGCGATCATACCAACATCACTCCCAAGCCCAGAACTACATAATGATCCTTTCGCCCACTGCCACCCCTGCGCATCCACCTTCTGAGAAGCAAACAAACCGCACCACAATACAACAAATAATAAAATCTTTTTCATAGGGCAAGTATTATATAGTGAAAGTACACAATGTTTCTAGGAAAAGAAGCACAGAAAAATTCAAAAGCTGAAAACCTATCCACAAGCAAAGCCCCCTTCAGGGGGTTTGGGGGTTTTACTTCAACAACTCACATGGCTTCAACCCGGTAACTCGCTTAAATGCGGTGCTGAAATGGGAGATGCTGCTGTAGCCGAGCGTATTGGCTACGTCGGTTACGGATAGGCCCTGGTGCTGAAGGAGCTCCTTGGCTTTGTCAATACGCAATTCCTGCTGGTATTCGTGTATGGTGCGGCCGGTAACGGTCTTAAAACCTTTTTTGAGGTAACATTCGTTCATGGCTACTTTGCGGGCCAGTTCGCGTATGGTATGCGGCTGGTCTATGTGCTGCTCTATGATGCGGCGGGCGTCCTGTATCTTTTCGCGCTCGCTCTCATAGGCCAGGAAGCGGCAGGCAGGCACCTGGCAGGCTTCAAAGGGTATGGTGATACACTCCAGCGCGCGGCGCAGCAGGTGCATAGCTGTGCTGCTCCGCTCCAGTGATTTTATAAATGGCGTACCCATCGTCTCAGACTGTAGCTTGTCCACCAGGCTGCGGGAAAGGGCGCATATTGAAAACGGTATCTGCGTACTCTGGTCGAACCGGAAGGGCTGGTTGGCCATCAGCGTTTCGGCTGGATACTGATCAAAGAATGCTGGCAGAAACCGTAGCGTGCAAACACTGCCATTTGATAATGAAGCCTCCGAAAGTTGCAGGTAAGAAAGCTCCAGGCAAAACTTGTTATCATCTATGGGGTAGAGGCTAAGCATGCCCTTATCCTCACGGTGCTCATCCTCCGGCAGCGCCACTTCATAACACTCGCCCTGTATAGCATTACTTATCGCCAGCGGCTCAGCAGCAAGCACACTTACCTCCCCGCCTATGAATCGCTCCACGGGGTTTGGTTGTTGTGTAGTTGTTATAGCTGCTTTTGGCATGGCTGCAAAGTTAAGGGGTTTACTGTATTGATATTGTCTGGGAAGTATCATAAAAAGGATCTCTCGAAAAAGGAAGGGGTCTCGCAAAGGCGCAAAAGGTTGCTCGCAAAGCGTAAAGATTTCTCGCAAAGCCGCAAAGCTCGCAGTTCCCTCATATCGCTTTAAGACCGCCAAGCGCGAGTGCGCTACACCTCCCCTCCTGTTTTTAGGAGGGGCGCGCTGAAAAGCATAGCGAAGCAGTGCTTTTCAGCCGGGGTGGTTGGCTCGCGCGCAGCAGGTAACTCATTCGCGCACTTTGGAATTTGGAATTTACCCCACTATCCCTTCAATTTCTCCCATCACTTCAGGAGTCAACTTAGCCAGCACCTCCACCGCTTTCAGGTTTTCTATGAGCTGGGCTTCTTTTGTTGCGCCGAGTATGGCGGTGGTTACATGGGGGTTGTGTATGCACCACGCTATGGAAAGTGTCCCTGTAGTTGTACCTATTTCCTTAGCTACTTTTTCCAGCTTCTTTACTTTTTCTATTTTGTCATCCTGCATCGTCCGTTCTTTGAGCCAGCCGTAACTATCCAGCGACAGGCGAGAGCCTTCGGGTATGCCTTTGTTATACTTTCCGGTAAGCAGGCCAGATGCCAGCGGGCTCCATATGGTAGTGCCTATACCCACTTCTGCAAAAACGGGCAGGTAATCATGTTCCACTTTCTGGCGCTCGAAGAGATTGTATTGCGGTTGCTCTACTGCCGGGCCTATAAGGTTCAGTGATTTTGCCGTTCTGTGTGCTTCCAGTATGGCTTCTGCACTCCATTCGCTGGTGCCCCAGTAGAGTATTTTGCCCTGCTGCAGCAGTATATTCATCGTCCATACTACTTCTTCTATAGGTGTTTCAGGATCAGGGCGGTGGCAGAAGTAAATGTCCAGGTAGCTGGTGCGCATCCGCGCAAGGGCGGCATGGCAGGCATCGGTGATATGCTTGCGGCTCAGGCCGGTCTGGTTTGGCCGGTTATATTTTCCAAATAATCCGAAGAACACCTTGCTCGACAGGCAGTAAGAACCTCTGTCCCAGCCCTTCTTGCTCAGCACCTTCCCCATTATCAGTTCCGACTTACCGCCTTCATATCCCTCCGCATTATCAAAGAAGTTGATGCCATTGTCATACGCAAGGCTCATCATTTTATCAGCAGCATAGTCATCCACCTGTTTAGAAAACGTGACCCACGAGCCATACGACAGTATGCCCAGTTTCAGACCCGTTTTTCCCATTCTGCGGTATTCCATAAACCCCAAACCCCTAAAGGGGCTTTACTTGTGAATAAATTACAACTGCTTTATCAACCCTGGGCTCTCTGATCGGGCTTCACTAAATAGGGAAGCCCCCTTCAGGGGGTTGGGGGGTTAAATCATATACACCGCCAGCCCATCTCTTAGCTTTGGCTCAAACCAGGTGCTTTTAGGGGGCATTACATTTCCACTGTCGGCTATGTCAAAAAGTTGCTGTATAGTTACCGGGTACAGTGAAAAAGCTACTGCGGCTTCCTTGCTGTCCACACGCTGCTGCAATGCCTGCATGCCGCGTATGCCGCCTATGAAATCAATGCGCTTGTCAACCCGTGGGTCTTTAATACCCAGCAGCTTGTCCAGTACATTTTGCTGTAGTATGGTCACGTCCAGCACACCTATCGGGTCTTCCGAAAAAGTGCCCGGCTTAGCCAGCAGCTCATACCACCTGCCATCCAGGTACATCCCGAAATCGTGTGCGTGGTATGGTTTATAGGCCTCATCGCTGGGCAGGGAAATAACAAAATCATCTTCCAGCATCTTCAGGAAATCCTTCGGGGCCATGCCGTTAAGGTCTTTAGCTACGCGGTTATAGTCCTGTATCTCCAGTTGGCTGGCGGGGAATATGCATGTCAAAAAGTAGTTGAACGATTCATCGCCATCCACCGAGTATCCATTATCGCGGCGATCCTGGCATACCTTGGCGGCAGAGGCTGCACGGTGGTGCCCATCGGCTATATATGTGCAAGGCACATCCTGCGCGAAATGGTGTGAAATCGAAGCCACTTTAGCATATTCGCTGATCACCCAGAATATATGGCGCACCCCATCAGAAGCGGTAAAGTCATACTCCGGTGCATGTGTGCTTTTCCATTCTTCTATTATCTGCTGCACGCTCTGGCAGTCATTGTAAGCCAGGAACACAATACCAGTCTGCGCGCCCGTGGTAGATATATGATTAATACGGTCCAGCTCTTTTTCGGGGCGGGTAAATTCGTGCTTTTTTACAATGCCGTTGTTATAATCGTCTATCGAAGACCCGCATACCAGGCCGGTCTGCGAGCGGCCATTCATTACCAGCTCATATATGTAGTAGCAGGGCTCTGTATCCTGCACCATTATTTTGTCCTGCACCATGGCGTCCAGGTTTTCCTTAGCCTTTTCATATACCAGCGAGCTGTGCACATCAACGCCATCAGCCAGGTCTATCTCCGACCGGGTAACATGGTAGAAATTGTACGGGTCTTTTTTGAATGCGCGCGCTTCTGCAACGCTCACCACATCATAAGGTAGAGTGGCCACTTCGGCCGCAAGTTGCTTTACAGGCCTCAGGCCCTTGAAAGGAGTTATTTTTGCCATAAAGATTATCCGCTGCAAGCGGAGTTTTATAAATTAGTGTGTATGAGGCGCTAATTTACTATTTCCCCGTGTATTCGTTTTTTAAATAAAAAAATCAACCGCAATACGTTGCAGCCAGGAGCATAATATGATCTCCTTCTCCTTATCAGGAAACTGATTTCATAATTTCCGCCAGCCGCTCTACCCAGTCCAGCGGCACGGCATTGTATATCGATGCCCGGAAACCCCCTACCGACCTGTGGCCCTTAATGCCGGTAATATCATTTTCCTCGCACAGCTCCTGTAGTTTTTTCTCTGCCTCAGGTGTCTTCGCGGTGAAGCATACATTCATAAGGCTCCTGTGCGCTTTTTCCGTTACATATGGGGTAAATACACTGCTGTTGTCCAGTGTGTCGTAAAGCAGCTTTGCCTTTTGCTTGTTTTCTTTTTCTATTGCGGCTATCCCGCGCGACTCTATCCAACGGAGCATCAGCAAGGACACATACACGCCAAAAACATTGGTAGTATTCAGTATAGAGCCTTCCTTTACTTGTGCAGTATAGCTGAGCATTGGCGGTAGTTCGCGCACAGTGCGTTTCAGCAAGTCTTTCCGTATCACTGCAAGCGCCACTCCTGCTACTCCAAGGTTCTTCTGGGCAGCAGCATAAAACATGGCGTATTTAGAATAGTCGTGCTTGCGGCTGAAGATATCGCTGCTCATATCGGCTATCAGCGGCGCTTTAATTTCCGGTGCCTGCCCCCACTGGGTGCCGTAGATGGTGTTATTGGTGGTGACATGCACGTAGGCCAGCTTTGCGGGTATTTTAGCGGGCCACTCAGGCAACCTGTTGTAGTTGCTCTTCTTAGAAGACGCTAATATTTGCGCATCTCCGTAGAATGCTGCGTACTGCTGCGCCTCTTCGGCCCAGCGCCCACTGTCTATATATCCCGCAGCGCCTTCCTGCGGCAGGAAGTTCATAGGTATCATGCAAAACTGCTGCCTGCCCCCGCCATGCAGCCATAGCGGCTCGTAGCTGTCATCCAGCCCGCATAATTTTTTTACAAGGTGTTTGCTTTCCGCCAGTATCTCCGCGAACTCCGGGCCACGATGCGACAATTCCAGTACAGAAAGCCCTGTTTTCTTAAACTTATTTACAGCCTTTGCGGCTTCGTGCAGCACTTCCGGCGGCAATGCGGCCGGGCCCGCGTTAAAATTGATCTTTGCCTGCATTTTTCTTCTTCTGTTTTATGTTGGTTCTTCTGTTGTTTGTTTTTCTTCTGTTGTTGTTATCCCGCCGCTTACTGCAAACTTCATTGCCTCACCGGAGGTCATATCTTTTACCGGCTTTACATTCTTACCATCCGTCACTATCACCCAGCCTGATATTGCATAGGCATGCGGCAGGTAAACCGCTACTTTGTCTTCCATGCCCAGGTACGTCATATCGCGCTGGGTCATAAAGCCTATCCGCCAAATTTCGGGGTTTACATTCACACATACCCAAACAGGTTTGTTAAACCGCTTTTTATCACCGACAAAAGACTTGATCACGTCCCGCACTGATGAGAAAATGTGCTTTATTCCCGGCGTGCGCTCCATAAGGTGCTCAAACGCATCAAACAGCCATTTGCCCACGAAAAAACGTGTGCCAAGATACCCAACACCAGTCACCAACACTACGATGAAGATGACGCCAAACCCACGGCCTCTCGGCACAAACGGTACCATGTTGTCTATACCATTAAACGCCGAATAAAGAATATAGGCGGTAATAGCTATAGGGCTTAACAACAACAGGCCCTGCAGAAAAGACCTTAATAAAACAGCAGCGAAACGGCGCATGGCCGCAAAGGTACGGAATGCACACAAACACCATTTCAAAAATATCACTATTGGCGCATCATTTAAGCTAGAATTTGTAATTTATTACCCTACATTCGTAAGTGCTATACTACCGTTTTAATACACAGATGAAAAAAATACTTTCTTTATTAGCTTGTTGTATAATATCTGGTGTATTGCTGCAATACCGGGTAGCCAACTCAGGCATCATGCCAGGAGCGCCCCCATTAAAGGTCACGGTCTGGGACGCTTTCGGATACTATGTTTACCTGCCCTCTATCTGCATTTACCATGATTATAAACAACTGAACTGGCTGCCCGCTGTTGATAAAAAGTATGCAGTTACCGGCGGCGATGGCTACCAGGCCATGAAGCTCGATAATGGAAATTACACTTTTAAATACCTGGGTGGAGTGGCCATTTTAGAATCCCCTTTCTTTTTTATCGGCCACTTCATTGCCCTGCACAGCAGCTATCCGCCCGATGGTTTTTCACCGCCATACCAGTATGCGCTGGGCTTTGGTGTTATCTGTTATTGCATACTCGCGGTGTTTCTTTTACGAAAAGTATTGTTGCTCTATTTCCAAGACCTTACCACCTGCATTACTTTATTGATGGTATGCCTCGCTACCAACTTCATCCAGTATGCGGCGGTGGACAATGGCCAGAGCCACGGTTATATCTTCCCGCTTTATGTACTGGTTTTATATGCCACAATAAAATGGCACCGGAAGCCTGCACCAGGCTGGGCTGGGCTCATCGGCTATCTCATAGGGCTGGGTATGATATGCCGCCCTACTGAGGCAATCATGCTCTTTATTCCTTTGCTATGGGATACGCATGATAAAGAGGCTGCCAAGCGAAAATGGCTGTTGGTGAAACAACATAAATGGCATCTAGCACTTGCCGCTGCCGGAGGTCTTATGGGCATTCTGCCTCAGTTGCTATATTGGAAAGCCACTACAGGTTCATTTATATTTGATGTAGGCAGCAAGTGGGATTTCCTGAACCCCCATTTCCGTGTTTTGTTCGGCTGGGAAAAGGGATGGTTCATCTATACGCCGGTCACACTTTTCTTCATAGCCGGGATGTTTTTTATGAGGCAATTTCCGTTCAAAAAATCTGTTCTTTGGTTTTGTCTGCTTAATGTATATATCATCATTGCGTGGTCGGAATGGCGGTATGGCGGCAGCTATTCTACACGGGCATTGGTGCAGAGCTATCCGTTGTTTGCCCTTCCCATGGCTGCTATCACAGAGCGGATAGGAAAAACAAAATGGCGATGGGCGTTTTATGTTGTTTGCGCGTACCTGCTTTTTGTCAATCTCTTCCAGGTGAATCAATACAACAAGACCGTTTTGCATTTCGATGATATGAACCGGAAATACTATGGCCGCATTTACCTGAACCCGCACCCATCGCCTTTGGATATGAGCCTGCTGGATAACGATGAAGTGCTTAACGATGAAGCGGCATATCATAAACACATCCTTTCTGAAAAGGACAGCCCATTCCATGTACACTTTGATAGCCCTTCCCCCTATACATTATTCCAGAGCCAGCCCCTCGGGCTAAGTGAGCAGAAAAGATGGCTGAAAGTAGAAGCTGAAGTATTTAGCGCCGGTTTCTGGCAGAGCTACCTGAACCTGGACTTGAAATGCGGGGACTCTGTGAAACATGTGCGCGCACGCCTTTTCAATGCCATTAGCCCTGACCGTAAAGAAAACCATTACGCCTTTTATGTGAGCATACCCGCATATCTGCAGTGCGATGGTTTCAGATTATACATCACTGATGCCTTTACATTTGACGGGGACATTCACAAAATAGTCATTACGGAGTTTGATAAATAGTGGTACGTGGTTTAGCCTTTTGATACTTATATTTGTGGCCATTTCTATGACAGGTAAGCGATTATTATCAAGGCTGTTATTACAACTGGCTTTTTGTGCGCCGGTGATCGCGCTGCTACCATTTTGCAGCTATGCGCAGCATGATGCAGGAGGGGTAACACCCTGGTCAGGCTTTGGAATAGAAGTGAACCCGATCTTTGAAAAGGTGTACAAGCATGAAGCGAAATTTACCGTACCGCTGCCTGCACTTACCACTGGTGTGGATGTAAACCTAAAGCTGCATACCTACGGCAAAATGGCCTGGGAGCAGAGGCGTAAGTATCCTACCATTGGCCTCGGCATCACCTACATCAACTATGGCATTGACTCTATCTACGGCCGCTGCGTGGGCATTTATCCAAATATTGAGCTGCCGCTGGTAAGGGGCAAGAAACTGGAATGGACATTGCGAATAGGCGATGGCATCGGCTATGTAACGGAACACTACAGCCGCATAGATCCGGTAGATACAGCAAATGTGGCCATAGGCAGCCATATCAACGATTTCTTCTCCTTCAATACCGACCTGCGATACCACATAGATAAGCATTGGGACATACAACTTGGCGGCAACTTCAACCATATTTCTGATGCTTCATACCACAAGCCAAACCTGGGTGTAAACACTTATGGTGTACACATCGGGATCAGCTATTACCCGGTTACCTCAAAGCCGCCACATATAGAGCGTAAGCTCGACACGCTTAAGAACCGTTGGCTCTTCCAGGCGCGCATGGGGATGGCGTTTGTTTCCAGCGAAACACCGGGTGGCCCCTTATATCCTGTTTATATTGTCTCGGGCTATGTGAGCAGGCGCTGGCTGGGTAAGAATAAAATGTTCGCAGGGTATGATTATTCCTACCACAGCGACATCTATGCCTTTTTGCGCAACAACGAAATATACCCCGGCCATGAAGCGCAACACTCGTATGAAACTGCTGTGTTTGCGGGCAATGAGTTTATGCTGGGCCGGGTAGGCGCTGTGCTGCAGGTGGGTGTTTATACCCATGAAGCAGCGCTGAAACTTGATCCCTATTACGAGAAGATAGGCGGCAATTATTACATCGTTCAGAAAGAGCATGGCCCACTCAAAGAATTTTTCCTTTCCGCATTTTTGCTCACGCACAAAATTGTGGCCGAGCTTGGCGAGATAGGGATGGGAGTCGGCTTTTAGTAGTTATGTCCCGCACCTCAAAGGTGTTGGACACCTAATGGGAACTATTTTATCACCTTACCGTTGCACTGCACATATAAAATTTCCGTGTCGTTCTCCTCCTTATGCTTGATGATATATTTCAGGCTGCCGGAGTCCTTTATCAGGCTATCACCTATGTTGACTACATTCCAAAGTTCAGGTTCCACGGGCTGGTACTGAAGGCCATTGCTCATTGAATAGGTGAAGGCGTTTTTGCCGTGGTCGCTGCTATCACGATATTTGGCTTCAACCCGATAATGCAGATAAACGGGCCTTTCGACCTTATTTACCTTGTCAGCAAAATGCCCGCATTTGTTGAGGCATGCCGACAGGTACATCACCGGAAGAAATGCAATAGCGAGCAAAATTATTGTTCTTGTTTTCATATAGGTTAGTTTTTTGCCGGGTGGGTGTCCCGCATCTTTGACGTCGGGGCCCAATATATTACCATTTCGGTTTTACAAAATACAGCACAGTATTATCCGGGTCTTTGAAATGAACATACAGGCCCGACTTGCCATCATCTTCACTCTTGAAAGGAATGTTATTCGCACTTAGCAGGTCTTTTGCTTCATCTATGTTTGCTATCATGAAACCAATAGATACGCTGCCCGAACTGCTCTCGCCGCCATGAGACGGATGAATGCCAATCGTGATGCCTGTAGCCTCTACCATTGCATAGTGGTTGTCCCACCGCTGTTTCAGTGTGAGGCCTATCTGTTCATAAAATTTAATGGAGGCATCCATGTCTTTCACCATGATGGTAACATTGGAGCCGGTGATGTGTGGCATGAGGTGTGTTTTTGTAAAAGTAGAGAATTAATGGGGTTCCCAATAACGAAATCCAGTGCGCTATTTTACGATATCCTGTAAATGGCACGCCATTCTTGCTGGGTTATCCAATGCTGGTTCACCCTCGCGGCTCCCCGCAAGGTAACGAGCAAAGCGGGTGCGGGATTAAAAGGCCCTTCGGTTAGCATCCGGGCGGATCTTCTCTTCTTCTGAGCCCAACTCTTTTGGGCCAATGACAAAATACATTTTCAGCTTCCCTTTATTTTTCGCATCCACTTCCCCGCGGTATTCACACACAAATTTGTCTTTCACAAGCTGATAGGTTGACTCCGATATGGTGATCTTACCCGGCTCGCTGTTCTGCTCCATTCGGGCCGCAGTATTCACTGTATCGCCCCATATATCGTAGGCAAATTTCTTCACGCCTACTATACCGGCAATAACGCTGCCTGTATGTATCCCTATCCTCATTTCAAAGGTGGCATCGCCCATCTGGAACTTACGGTGCACCATAAAATTGCGCATCAACAGGGCAAAAGTTACTGCATCTGCCGCATGGTTCCTGTTTGGTGTTGGCAGGCCCGACACTGCCAGGTATGCATCGCCAACCGTTTTTATTTTTTCAATATTGCATTTTTCCAGCACTTCGTCAAATGCCTTAAAGCAGGCGTGCATTTCGCCCACCAGTTGCGCGGGCGAAAACCGTTCTGCCACCTTAGTGAAGCTGACGAAATCGGTAAAGATCACGGATACATTATTGAATTGCTGCGCCACGGTGATGCCCTTTTCCTGTATCTCTATTGCTACCTTTTCCGGGAGGATGTTGAGCAGCAGCTCTTCTGCTTTTTTCTTTTCACCGATCAGCATCTGGTTTGTACTTTTTTGCCGGCCGCTTTTGCGCATAAGAATGGATATCACCACCAGGAATACAACCACCTCAACCCCAATGGCCATCAGCACCAGCTTTTTGTTCGAATCGTCCTTGACGGCAAGGTCCATTTGCTTATTCATTTCCGCCATTCTCCAGGCGCTGTTCTTATCACCGGCCTGGTTGTACAGATCTGCTGCTTTCAGAAAATAGTTTAGCGCGGTGTCATATTTTTTGTCGAAGTCGTAGGTGAAGCCGAGGTTCTCATACAGCACTGCTTTTGCAGCATTTCCGGCTTTGGGGTTTTTAAGCTCGTCAAGTAGTGAGTCTATTGTGTTTCTTTCATCAGTTTGAGCGTAAACATTACCACCGCCTGAAAAAAGCAATACAGCAAGCAGTAACTTAAAATGCAGTTTCATCCTGGTTATTTTACACCAAGGTAAAGAAGTTTATTTAATTGCGGGAAACAAGGGGTGTTGAGCAGATAAATTGCTGAGCGCTCCGGTATTTGACTGTATTTCCCGCTCACGGTATCATTTTTGTACATTGAGCTCTATATTTTAGAAATCTTGAATACCCCCGTACAGGCTTACTTGTAAAATGTAAAGGATTAAAAAAGCGACATGCAGAAAATAAAGAGGTGTTTGATAATTGACGATGACCACGATGATCAGGAGATATTTTTAATGTGCCTGAATAGAGTTGATAGCGATGTCAATTGTTTAACAGCAGATGATGGCGTAGAAGCCGTAGCCATGCTAAAATCTGATTCCAATTATACGCCCGATTTTATATTTATCGATGTTAATATGCCGAAAATGAATGGCATAGAATGCTTAAAGATCCTGAAAAATATAGAACGTTTAAAATATACTAAGATTTTCATGTACTCAACCACTTCAGAAGCCTCTTTTGTAAAGGAGAGCAGAAACCTGGGCGCAGACGACTTTATAATTAAACCATCGAGAACCGCAGAGCTGAAAGATAAACTGGCTAGGATATTTGGTATCGTTTCTGTGGTAAGTAAATAATAAATTCATCTTTATTTGGAAAAAATGGGCACAGGTATTGTTGACGGAGAGACCGGTTTGTATCGGAAAATGATAGAGGAAATTCAGGACTATGCCATAATACTGCTGGATAAAGATGGGTTTATCAGGAATTGGAATAAAGGAGCGCAGAAAATTAAGTTATATACTGAAAAAGATATTTTAGGCAAGCACTTCAGTATATTCTATTTGCCGGAGGACATTCAGAGTAATTTGCCTCAAAAATTATTGAACGAAGCCACAGAGAGCGGAAGGGCTGCCCATGAAGGGTGGCGAAAAAGAAAGGATGACTCCAAGTTCTGGGGAAGTGTCACCATCACTGCACTGCATGACGATGAAAACAACGTTATTGGTTTTTGCAAAGTGACGCGCGACCTGACAGACAAGAAAATTTCAGATGATCGCTTAAGAATGAGCGAGGAGCGGTATCACCAGATGATCTCAGAAGTACAGGATTACGCCATCATACTGCTGAGCCCGGAAGGAGTTATCGAAAACTGGAATGCCGGGGCCGAGGCTATAAAGGGCTATAAAAGCAGTGAGGTGATCGGGAAAAAATTTGAGTTGTTCTACACTAAAGAAGACCGGGAAAATGGCTTGCCGGGCCGGCTGCTGAATGAGGCGAAAGATAATGGCAAAGCAACCCAGGAAGGGTGGCGGGTACGAAAGGATGGGTCCAGGTTTTGGGGAACAATTGTAATTACTGCTTTACACGGTAAGGATGGTAAGATCATTGGATTCTCAAAAGTAACCCGCGATCTTACGCACCAAAAAGCAGCGGAACAAAAACTTGCAGCTTACACCGAGGAACTTGAAATACAAAACAGCGAGCTGCAGCAATTTGCCTATGTGGCTTCTCATGATCTCCAGGAGCCGCTCCGAAAGATCCAGACATTTGCTGAGCTGATACAGGAGCATTATGATGACAAGGAGTTTGTAAAAAGGTATTTTCAGAAATTAGATTCATCAGCCAGGCGCATGGCAGAATTGGTGAAGTCGCTATTGAATTACAGCCGCCTCTCCAGGGACAAAGAAGAAAAAGACAGTAGTATCACCGAAGTAAACCTGGGCGATGTACTGAATGAAGTAAAACAGGATTTTGAGCTGTTGATCGAAGACAAAAAAGCGGTTATTAATTGCGGGCCGCTGCCGGTGGTAACCGGTAACCAAATGCAGCTCGGGCAACTATTCTCTAACCTTATCAGCAATTCTTTAAAATTTTCCAATGTAGCTCCGGTAATTAACATAGACTCCCGGATAGTAAAAAAAGAGCAAATTGAAAATGCCCCTAAAACGCTTAGTGCTCACAGATACCATCTCATTACTTTTGAGGATAACGGAATTGGATTTGAAGAACAATACAGCAAAATAATTTTTTCTCTGTTCCAACGATTACAACGGAAGCAGGATTATGCTGGCACAGGTATTGGGCTGGCATTATGTAAGAAAATTGCAGAAAACCACGATGGCTTAATATTTGCCACCAGCGGTTTAGATAAGGGCGCAACATTTCATGTGTACCTGCCCGTAATGGAGGGGGCCGGTTAACGGCAACTACGGCAATGCAGCGGTCAATGTGAGCGTGGCTGGTCGTTTTCTTCAGCCACCCATATCAGGTGTTCCAGTTCCTTACGTGTGATAAGAGTTGCCCGGTATATTTTTTCTGAGGGCGCCCATGTTTTACCATCTTTACTGCGCGTCTCTGGCAGGGCGCTCCAGAGAATTTTCTTAGCGCGGTTCACGATCAGCAGCTTGGCATAGTCAGAGCCCATACAAATGAAAAATGAACTATCCGGCAGTTCTGTAGCTATACCTCCAGAGTAAAAACCTCTTTTGCATCCGTCTGTACTGCATTCATATTCCCATACGGTCTCCAGTACGTTTGTATCCTTGGCTGGTTCACGCATCAGCAAAATGGAAGGAGGCTTGCTTATGCCATGGCAATAATTATTGTTGAAAAAATAAAGATCCCCTTCTTTCGACCGCCTGATGCTGTGCTGGTTACAAAACAGGTCATTGCCTTTTGGCGCTACCCCCTTTTTATAGATCTCACCATAGTTCCTCAGCACCTTGCCGCTCGGGTATTGTATCGTTATTATCCGGCTCAGGTTACGATAGCTGGCATAGATCATTTTATTTTTCTCGTCAAAATAAAATGCGTTCATATGGACCTCATACCGGCGGCTTATATCGCCGGGCAAGTAGTTTATATAATCGGACTCCATAAGATGCTGAGCCCCCCGCCATAGCCATACCACCTTGCCTTTTTCATCAAACTCTATAATGGTGCTGTACCGTCCCCTGTTTTTCGCGTTGGGCGCATCAACAAATGCCGAGCCTTCAGAACCGGTGTATCTGTTATGCTTTGTGGTATCGGGAACGGTAACAAAATAGCTGCTGTCTTCAGTCTTGACCCTGCTGTACCAAACAAAATCTGTGCCCAATACCATGTAATGGCCATTTGCCAGCCGAGTAAATTCATGATGATGAAATCCTGTGCCTGTATCGTTGTTATAAGCCGGTGTCTCCCATAATTTTTTCCCATTGTAGTCCATTTCATACCCGGTTATGTCTTCGAGATAGGTAATGGTGCCTTGTGGTGTAACTTTTATATCGCCTACACCCATTGAATCAGGCATATACCATACCGGGTTGCCATTCATATCATAGATCACGCCGGCACCGTCTATACATGCGTAGGCATCTTTGTAAGACGTTGCCGGCTGAAGGATATTAAGGCGCATTTTTGTTGTGTCAACTGCAGACCTCCGCCCAGTACTAAAGTGGTACAGGTCACTTTTTTTTACACCATCCCTTTTGCTATCATAAACAACCCGCCAGGTATAACGGCTTGCAAAAGCAGGAACTTCTGCTATTATTTTACTTGTTTTACTATTAGGCGAGAGGATAATATTTTTATTAAAAGAATCTTCGGTAAGGTAATTCCCGGCTGCAATTTCAACCTGGTAACTATTACGGCCATCGCCGGGAGGAAACGAAAAACCAATAATGCGATAGTTGAGGGTGCTGTTTTCCTTCGGAAAAACCTGCCCCCTGAGATGAAATGAAACAATAAATAAAATGACTGTAATTGGTAGTTTTTGCAACATAGAACGCACTAAATATTAAAAAATATTTATTTATAGCACACACAGCGTTTGGGTAATTTTTATAAAGACCGGAAATAAGATAAAAGGTTTAAATCAGAAAGCTATTTCACTGGCCATCGAAGAGGATAAATTGTATTTATAGATATTCCCACTCGAAATAAAAAAACGCATTTCCCTCATACAAATAAAACGAAACTTTCAAGGCAAAACAAATACGAAAACTAGGCAAAAGGGGTTATTTATTAGGGCATGATTATTCTATAAATAATCAATATCATAGATCATTGTTTACCAACCATTTTTTCATTTGTCGATTTTTAACTTAAAAAAATATTTGTGTATAAAATGTTTGCCTTTCTCTTGTCATTTCTCGCTTTTAAAGTTGATTGTGCGTATGTCGTTTGCAGAGCATATGCGCAAAAATACTAGAACGCAAGCCATATCACTCTTCGCTCCGTTTTCTTCGCGCTTCACATTTTTGAAGGGTTGTAATTCAAAATCATCGCATAGATAAAGCACTGCGGAAGAAGCCCAAAAGGGCTTCAATATGATAGCCACCGGTGAAGCCGGTGGTAAAATGAGCCATAAAAAAAAGCCCAACATACTTGAGCTTTGTAACGAAATGATGCCACCATCCAGGTACGGGTGGCTACACCAGGGTAAGCGTCCTCTGCGCATTTAATAAAAGAATTGCTCGCAGATGATCTTACCGTCTTGTACTTCAAACACGGCTATTTCTTCCAGGTTCACACGGGGCCTGCCTATAAAAGTGACATCCCTGCCCATGGCCACACTAAAGAACTTCCCACCTACAACCGGCTCACTGCATGTCTGGCTGTGGATGGCCGCTATCAGTTTCCGCCTTGCTGCTCCTTTGGCTATTATCGCATCCATACCCCTGGTAAGCGTAGGGATTCCCATAGCTGCCGCATGTTCCGGCTCTTTGTTTACAATGTCTTGGCTATAAAGCTCATTCAGTATTTCCATCCATTTCTGTTGTTTGGCTAGTTCGTAATACCGGGTGGCTACTTGTTGTGTTGTCATAATTTCAGTTTTAATGATTTTAGATATTGAGTTTGTTTCAACAAAATTAGGCAGATGCCTTACACTAATAGTATCAAAAAGTACATTAAATTTGCCCAATCGTATTTATTTTCCACCATGGATGCATTAAGCGACGTTTTGGATAGTTTGAAGTTGAAGGCTGTTGTGTATCAGAAGATCTGCTTCTCAGCGCCCTGGGGCATAGCGATTGCTCAGGATCAGTATTCGCAATTCTGGCGGCTTTTGAAAGGTACCTGCTATGTCAGCATACCTGGTGAAGAGTTGATAAGGATGCATGAAGGCGACTTTGTCTTTGTGCCTAATGGGGCGGCACACCGTATTCTCGGGCATCCCAATAATGCATCCGTACCTGCATCCAGGTATGTTGCCGCATTACAATGCGGGCAACCCTTATTCCAGGGCGCCGACGAGGAAACTTTGTTGATCGGCGGGCATTTTGAGTTCTCTTCATCGGTGCATCACCCCTTTTTGCGATCGTTGCCAAAGGCTATCAGGATAAATGGTGCCCAAAATGAGATAAGGTTTTGGCTGGAACAAGCCGCGTCATTTATGAATGATGAACTGAGCTCTGCCAGACCGGGGAGCCAGGTAATTCTTGGCAAGTTGGCAGAAGTTGTTATTATCCTGATTATACGGGCTTATATCGAAGAAGGAGATTTAGCCCGGGGTTTTCTCCGGGCATTTAAAGACCCAAGAATCAGCGCTTCTTTAAATAGTATGCATGCGACTCCGGAAAGGGAATGGACATTAGAACAGCTCGCTGCGGTTGCGGGAATGTCGCGGTCCCTGTACTGCAAAGAGTTTAAAAGGTTGCTGGGCGAAACGCCATTGGCTTACCTCACCAACTGGCGCATTCAGAAGTCTAAAGAATTTTTATTGGCAAACAAAGAAAACATCTGTGAGATAGCCGAAAAAGTGGGCTACCAGTCCGAAGCAGCGTTCAACAGGCTGTTTAAATCAAAAGTAGGAGAAACGCCGGCTAGTTATAGGAGAAAGGCACTTGGCCAGACAAAATAGAAAAAAGCGAAAGCCACATCGCTCTTCGCTCTGTTTCGTTCGCTCTTATTTTAATGTCGGGAAGACCAGGGCTTTAGGAATATCAACCTAGTGTTCATTCGCATCGCCTGCTATAGCCGCCTCTATCGTGGCGATGTCGATCTTTTTCATTTCCATCATTGCTTTAAACGCGCGTTTGGCAGTAAGGCTATCTTTACTCGTTGTAGCATCCAACAGCACACGGGGAGTAATTTGCCACGACAATCACCATTTATCTTTACACCAGCCACACTGACTTTCTGCTCCATTATTATTTACAATAGCTTCCCAATACCTATCGGTTTCAGCCTGGTCTTCCGTAATTATTTGAAACGAAAATGCCTCGCTGTGCCGGAAGGCAGGGCCGCCATTCAGGCCAAGACATGCTACTCCCAATACCGTGAATTCAACTGTTAGTACATCGCCTTCTTTTCCGTCCGGATAGTTAGCAGGAGCCCGGTGGATAGCGGTGATCTTACTATTCGGGAATGTCTGCGCATAAAAGCTTGCCGCTTCCTCCGCATTACCGTTGTACCAAAGACAAATTACATTCTGAGCCATTTAGATCTCTTTTTTAGCGTGCTATACAAAAATAAGTTTTTAGACAAAAAAAGCGAAAGTCACATCGCTCTCCGCTCTGTTTCTTTCGCTCTTCATTTGGTGCATAACCGGGTTACCTTTTTAGCATTTTGCGTATAAACATTTGGAAAGAATTTTTCAACGCTCTGCGTCTCCCGTTTCACAAATCAATAAGCCATGAAAACAAAAATAATAGGCCGCGTATGCCTGATGATATGCGCATCGCTGTACCTTGCCTCTTGTGATATGGATATGGGTGTAGATGTTTCTTTGAAGAACCAACAAAAGGATACGGTTTATGTTTCAATGAATCTGATCGATAAGTCTTTTCACTTTGCAGACAGGGAAATATTTCACAAAGCCCATTGGAATGATTCGCGGCAGGCCTATATTTTACCGCCTGATAGTACTCTTATCCTATTCACCGGGATAAATGGTGTTGATACTTCGGATATACCTTTTGATGCTCTACTATAAGTTGTAATCGCATTTATAGGTTTCCCTGATCTTACGACGGTTTGTATCTGACCTGTGTTCATACCTAACAGCCGAAGCCTTTCTTTGGCGGCATTAATAAGCGATACGTTAGCCGGATCATTCTTTAACAGGAATAAAAGGTTTTCCTCGTTAGTAAGTAATTCGGGGCTATAAACGTCCATTACCTTCTGTCCGATACTTATTTTTTGATACCTGTAGGTCAGGTACAACTTTTCAATTCTACCTGTTGCCCATGAGGAAATGACACCGGTTTGGCGGGTATCATAAGCAATCGAACCAATCGCGGTAACGACGGGACTTACTTCATATGACTTTGTAGTAATTGCCGGTATGGATGAAATGACAAATTCATTCGTTGGTCTTAATAATGACGATAAATTTAAACTGGCTGTATCACCCCTAACAATAGGTGACATATCCATTCCATTCATTTCTTTATCCTCGGCGCTTTCCTTTTTTGACTGCTGGCAGCCCAATAACAGGATAACCGTTAAACCAGTGAGCAGATTTATGAAAAGCAATTTAGAAGTCCATTTCATCGATAACTTATTTTATTTCCAACAATTTCTCCAACTCGATTTGAATAATTAGTAATTGATGCAATTGATCTAAGTATTCAAGTTGTGTCATATTCAACGTTTCCCATGCATCAAAAAGCATAAATAATTCTTCTGTGTTTTGCTCATACCCTAACTGCATGGTTTGATAATTTTTCTTTAAGGCAGGGATTATCTTGTTTTCATATAATCCGACCTGTTTTTTCTTAGCGTCAAAATCAGCAAGCATTGCCCCGGTCATACCCTGCGCTTCATTTATTATCATTGCTTTTTGCTGATTAAGTGATTCCGATTTCCATTTGTAGCTTTCTATGTTTGCGTTGTACATTTTGGACGACCACGGAGCCAACGGAATCCTAACCATGCCCATTAATGAAAACATCATTGGATTATCTCCGAATGCAACTCCGTTATCATACTTTATTCCAAATTCAGGTTTTAGTTTTGTTCGTTCCAGGTTAATTTTCAAGTTATTGAGTTGTATATTATCTTCAATCGCTCTAATATCGCTACGTGCATTTGAAAAAGTTGCGCTGTCTAAGGATATTTCTGAGTAGTCGTGGATCATGTAAAAAGAATCAATTTCAAAAGATAGCTTTTTGTCTCTGTTCATAAGCATATTAAGCAAAATTCGCTTCTGACTTATTTCACTCCCCAGCATTATACTCATACTCTCTACATTGCCGAGCGATGCTTTTACTTTATAATAAGCGCTGATCTTTCCCAAGCCATTCTTGTATCTCAACTCTGCGCTTTCCATCATGAAGTTGAGTAGTTTTTCATCTTGCGCAAGAATTGTTAGTTTCCGTTTATCAATCATCCACTCATAATAATTCTTCTTTGCATCAGCAAACAAATCATTTAGCGTATGATTCTTCCTTTCCTTTTCAAGGGATGACATTGCCAGCATGTATCTTGATTGCGCATCCAGATTGCTTTTATTAGGAAACATCTGTTGTATGGAAAACATAAATTGCCCCATGCCTGGTGATCCCATGCCATCCCCTCTCCACATTTTAGTATTATAAGGGGTCATAAAAAATCCTGCGCCAACCTCAGGAGGCATCCAACTTTTTGCGCCATAAGCGGCTTCGTCCATTGAGCGTATTTCAGCATCATACATTTTCAGACCGGGGTTATTCGATCTGATCTTATTCAAAATACTATCCAGACTTAGCACCTGTGCCTGGCTATAAAAGCCAGAGCATAAGATGGTCAATATCCATATCGTTTTATTCATGCGCATCATTTGTACGGAAATGTTTTCATTCTATTCAGTTTTCACTTTTACAATTCTTTAGTGTTTGGTTTCCATCACTTCTATTTTTCCATGTTTTTTTAATTCATGTTCTTTATTCATCAAAAATATTAAGGGGGGTAACCAGTAGAATAAATGTAGATGAAGTGATTACGCCACCTATCATTGGTAAAACAATGGGTATCATTACGTCACTTCCCACACCGGTGCTCCATAGAATAGGAATTAAACCGAATAAAGACACACATACCGTCATCAACTTTGGCCTTAATCTTTTAGCTGCTCCCGCAATTACATATTCCTTCAAGTCATCTCTGGTAATCGTGTCGCCCGAATTTCCTTTTTTTGCCACCAACTGCTGCATTGCATCATTCAGGTAAATAACCATTACGATATTTGTTTCCACCGCTAATCCAAATAATGCTATGAAGCCAACGGCGACAGCAATCGAAATATTTACCCCCCAGAAATAGATCATAAAAGCACCACCAATGAGTGCGAAGGGTAGGGAGATAAGGCTGAAGAATGCTTCACGGAAAGAATGGAATGCAAAATACATCAGAACAAAAATTATAGCCACCACCACAGGCAGTATCATTTTTAATGTTTTTTCGCCGCGAATCAGGTTTTCATAATTGCCACTCCAATTCAGGTAGTAACCTTTGGGCATTTTCTTGATCAGTGCGTTTAGCTTTTGCTGCGCGTCTTCTACCGTGCTGGCAAGGTCTCGTTCCCTCACATTAAAAAGAACAGAGCCTTTTAGCATCGCATTTTCCGAATTGATCATTGGTGGCCCTTCTGTGATTTTTATATCAGTAACTGCCGAAAGTGGTATCGGGCCGAAGCCCATAGTTTGCACCTGTAGTCTCTTAACCGACTCAAGATTGTCACGGAAACTTTGGGCAAAACGCATATTTACTGAAAAGCGTTGGCGTCCTTCAACGGTAGTTGTAAGCGGCATTCCCCCCAGAGCGCTTTCTACAACTGTATTTACATCATCAACGCTCAATCCGTACCGGCTGATTTCATCCCTTTTAACCGCTATATCAATATATTTTCCGCCGGTAATGGGTTCCACATACAGGTCTTTAATTCCCTTGGTTCCTTCAAGGGCCTTTTTTATCAGTTGAGAGAACGCATATATCGTATCCAAATTTTGGCCGAACACCTTAATGCCAACATCTGTCCGTATCCCCGTAGAAAGCATATTGATTCGATTAATGATTGGTTGCGTCCAGCCATTTATTACGCCAGGGATCTGGAGCATTTTGTTCAAATTATTAATGATACTGTCTTCCGTAAACCCTTTCCTCCACTCACTTTTTGGTTTTAGCATAACAATAGTTTCCACCATGCTGATGGGCGAATTGTCGGTTGCGGTATTTGCTCTTCCTACTTTGCCCAAAACGTTCTTCACCTCGGGAAATGACGCTATGATTTTATCCTGTACCTGCAATAGACGTTTAGCCTCAGAGTTCGAAATATCAGGCAGCATTACAGGCATAAATAAAAGAGAACCTTCATCAAGCGGTGGCATAAACTCACGCCCAAGGCTCATTACCAAAGGAATGCCGACAACAAGCGCCGATATATTTACGACAAGCGTTATCCATCTTCTTTTGATACACGCCCTGATAACAGGTTCATATATCCTTTCCAGTACACGATTCACAGGGTTAACATGCTCCGGTAAAAATCTTCCTTTCATAAAAAACGAAATGATAACAGGTGCCAGAGTTACTACCAGTATTGCATCGACCGCCATAATGAAGGTTTTAGTAAACGCAAGGGGATGAAATAATTTACCCTCCTGACCCGTTAACAGAAACACTGGCAAAAAAGAGGCAATAATAATTAAGGTCGAAAAGAATACCCCTCTTGATACTTGTATACAGGATGCCTTTATCAGTTTCATTCTGATATCTTCCGGTATTTTCCGATAAGAAGCTTTCTTGACACCCGATCCTTGTTTTGACTTGTTTAGAAAATTCATAATCTAAATATTTTCGGGTTCATCACTGTTTTGCCATTCTGATAGCCTGCGATAAGCGTTTTCCGACATAATTATTCCATTATCAACAATTACCCCGATTGCTATGGCAATACCGGTCAACGACATTAGATTGGAGGACAGGCCAAATGCATTCAGTAGAATAAAACTGATGGCAAGCGTAATAGGAATTTGTATAATAATGCTGACTGCACTACGCCAGTGAAAAAGAAAAACAAGCACAACGAGGGAAACTACAATCATCTCTTCTTTAAGTTTTCCAGTTACCGTTTTAATGGCAGCTTCTATCAGTGCGCTTCTGTCATAAGCGGTTTTAAATGTTACACCTTCCGGCAAACCTTTTTCGACCTCTTTCATTTTTATTTTTACAGCTTTAATTACATTGTCTGCATTCTCTCCATATCGCATCACTACAATTCCACCCACTACTTCTCCAGTTCCATTTTCATCAAATATTCCACAGATATCCAGCAGACGAACACTGATAGGTGTGTTCAGTTATATCTGTGTACTTGTTAGAGTACATACACACTTACCGAAGAATAATATAAAGGGAGTAAGTGTGTATTAACTAAATATAGTATAGAACTTTGGCTTTTCTGAAGGGTCTTTTCTTTGCTTCAATAACGTAAAGCCTTTGGGGTTAGTGCCAGTTATTTTTAGCTCTATCGAATCACCCTTTGGAGTGTCCCTCCTTTTGGTAGTTTTGAAATAGAGTTTTGTCAGATGGACGACAGCATTTTCAGTGAGTGATTTAGTATTTATTCCTAAACCAGTTTCTGCAATTACTCCCTTCCATTTTTCTAATAGCTTCTCGCGTGTAAAAGAACTACCGGTTTTGAAATAGCGATTTAACTGGACTTTGAAATTATTGTTATCGTTCAGTGTAACGAAATTGGCTGCGGTTTTCAGGTTTTTGAATTTCTTACTATCTCTTAATGACAGTGTTTGAAGAATTGTAATTATATCAGATCTTTCTATGTAGGGTGAGTACTCTACGTAAGTTTCCATAATAGTTCTCTCAATGTAGTTTAAATTATAACTTTTCAACTGTTCTCTTAGTTCTTCTATATCGGCGCCTACCACTTTATTTATTATGCTATTAACCAGCGCTGGCTTATCAATCTTATCAGCCCTATTTTCAGCAACATGGATATTCGATTCACTGGCACCGAAAGTAATATTATGTTCCTCAGTCTTCAATGCTTCGACTAGTTGATACTTATTCTGATACAATTCGCTTCTAACTCGATACCCTTCTACACAGGCATCAATACTCAGATAGTTAACAGCTAATTTGCCGTTAATATCCTTTCTAAGAAACTGTGCGCCTTTATCTCCAGTTTGATTTATTATAGTGTCTCTAATCTTTGATAGGTTAGATTCTAAATGAGGGTTTTTTGCGTAGTTAAAACTTATACAATCCAGTCTCCCATGTGGACTACCAAAAGTGCCAAAAACACCCATTTTCAGGGTGGGATGCCGGAACTACAATAGAGGAATGTAAAATGCTTGAAACCCGCTACAGGACTACATATCAGGGCATAAAAAAACCTGACAACCAATTGATTATCAGGTATTTCTGTCGGGAAGACAGGATTCGAACCTGCGACCACATGACCCCCAGCCATGTACGCTACCGGGCTGCGCTACTTCCCGAACTTTACAAAACACTTATATCCTGTAAATATCGTTTCATACCCCGGTTTTTAATTTTTTTCTCTAAAACTACAGCTTCACTTCTTGAAGCGCAATCAATCATTTTATTTTAACCCACGGTATGCCCTTGGATGTAAAATTTCCTTTCCCGCTATTATGTTCTACGATTCTTTTAACAAAATTACCCGTAGAGCCTACATAATATTTATCTAAAGAACTGCTATATAATATATAAACTACAAATTCCATATCCAAACCTGCGACCATCCCGCTCCTTAGCGGGATACGCTACCGGGCTCCGCTACTTCCCGAAAACCAATTGGTTTTCCTTTATTAAGGGGCTGCAAATATAACGGTAAAAAGTGTTTAGGGCAAATCTATTGTTTGCTAATCTGCCTTATACGCCAAATTGCGAAAGGTGGTGGTCCAGATGCTTGTAGAACATATTGTTCCACTCCGTGCCGGAAAGCTTACCAAAAGAAAGCGATTCCTTTTGATCGAAGTGGCTTCCCCCTAACTGCTGCGTTTTTTTGATATAATTGATGAGCCGTTCCTTCTCCGTGTTAAACTCCTTTTCAGTGGTCATCAGGAACGCAGGGCCGGTGCGGCTATTATGCTTATACGGTTTCTCGGTTACCACTGCACCCTTCACAAACGTCTTTAACATCCACTTCAGGACACCTTTGGGTGCGGCATGTTTGTTGTCATAGATCATCTCGTAGGTCACGCAGCAGTGCGCCAGCATCTGGCCAACGTTCATCTTACCCCATTTGGGTTGTGTGGCAGGGGTCAGCTTATTGATCCGCTCAATAATTCCCGTTGCAACAGCCGGGTCAAAAATATTAGGTAGTGCCATTTTATGTTTTCAATTGATCCGGCAGGCCGGGATAACAAATAGTTAGTTACTTCAGATCATGCGAAACTAGCTTCAAAAACTCAGACCGGGTCTCATTTTTCATAAACTGGCCGCTGAACGCTGATGTGGTGGTGATGCTGTTTTGTTTCTGCACACCACGCATCATCATGCAAAGATGCTGCGCTTCTATTACCACGCCTACGCCCAGGGGGTTCAGCGTTTCCTGTATCACATCCAGTATCTGGTGCGTCATGCGCTCCTGCACCTGCAGCCTGCGGCTGAAACACTCCACCACGTGGGCTATTTTGCTCAGGCCGGTTATCACACCATCAGGTATATAGGCCACATGCGCCTTCCCGAAAAACGGGAGCATATGGTGCTCGCACAGTGAATACAGCTCTATATTCTTCACCAGCACCATCTCATTATAAGACTCGTGGAACATAGCTGATTTCAGGATCTGCGCCGCATCCATAGTATATCCCTGGGTGATGAACTGCATCGCCTTTGCCACACGCTCCGGCGTTTTCAGCAGCCCCTCCCTGTTGGGGTCTTCGCCTACAGCCTCCAATACACCGTGATAATGCTCCTTGAGCTTTGCCGTTACATCCTCATCGTAATACTCTTTCTTATGGTATGCCACTGTATGTGATTTAGATTAGCGTTAAAAAATGTACGCTATGAATTACGTAACATCTCCGCTCCTTTAGGAGAGGCCGGGCGAGGTCATCCGAAGTACTCTACATATATTTTGGGTGTCTCCACCAGCTTCACACAGTGCAGTTTTACATTGCCCCCATGCTCTACGTGAGGCTTCAGCTCGTCCCAGATGCCCATAGCAAAGTTTTCAGCGCTGGTGAACTTTCCCTTCATGAAGTCCACATCCAGGTTCAGGTTGCGGTGATCTACTTTCTCCACTATCACGTCTTTTATCAGGTCGCCAAGAGTTTTGGCATTGTATATGAATCCTGTTTCGGGATGTGGCATCCCTTTAATAGTTACGTGCAGCTCGTAATTATGGCCGTGCCAATTCTCATTGGCGCATTTACCAAAGACCTCTTTGTTCTCTGCATCACTCCAGTTCTTATTCACGAGTTTGTGTGCCGCGTTAAAGTGCTCCACACGTGTTAGATATACCATTTTTTTTATTTAGGATGCAAAATTAGGGAACTTGAAGGAAATAATGGCTGATCTGCGTTTTCTGTAAAAACGGTTACTTTCTTAACTTCGCTGATATACTTATGAATATACTGATCGCTGCGGCCACGGATGCCGAAATAGCACCGCTTAATGCTTTCTTTCAAACAGCCTCGCTCCCCGGAACGATTACCGGCGGCGTCATCATTACCGGTGTGGGTATGCTGAATACTGCTTATGAGCTTACTAAACACCTTTCTGTAAGCAGGTATGACCTGGTGCTGCAGGTGGGTGTGGCCGGCAGCTATGTGAACAACCTCAAGCCCGGTGATGTAGTATTTGTGACCAGCGACCAATATGGCGACCTGGGCGCAGAAGACAATGACAACTACCTGGATATTTTCGAAATGGGGTTTATTAATCCAAACGTATCTCCCTTCATAAATGGCAAGCTGCTTACACCACTG
This sequence comes from uncultured Bacteroidota bacterium, assembly GCA_903887415.1. GTDB lineage: Bacteria > Bacteroidota > Bacteroidia > Chitinophagales > Chitinophagaceae > Nemorincola. Next base: position 58,497 of record CAISPO010000020.1, read on the forward strand.
CTCCCGGTACATAACCGCATAAAGCTGCCGCAAGTGAGCGGGCTCACAGTAAACACAGTAAGTGGCAATGAACGTACAGTAGCCCAGCGCAAGGAAAAGTTCCATTGCGATATAGAAAGCATGGAGGGCGTAGCGCTGCATTATGTGTGCCTGCGCGAAAAAGTGGCCTTCGCACAGGTGAGAGCAGTTTCGAATTACGTAACCCCCCGCGATAAGAGCCAGTGGCAGATGAAAGACGCCATTATAAACTTAAACAAATGGCTCATAGATTTTATACAAACGCTGGCGCATTAAGGAAGCATACCTTTGTTGCCTTGGAATTGGAATTTTAACTCTGGAATTTAAATAATGAAACTCACCCTTGGCTTTAGCCCGTGCCCAAACGACACCTTTATTTTTGATGCAATGGTCAACGGCCATATAGATACCAAGGGTATTACTTTCGACTACGTAATGGAAGATGTGGCCACGCTAAACCAATGGGCGGAGCAGGGCAAACTGGACATTACCAAACTCAGCTACAGCACCTTTCTCCATACCGTAAACAATTATGCATTGCTGCATAGCGGCAGCGCGCTTGGCGAAGGGGTTGGACCACTGCTGATATCAAAAAAGCCCCTTGATCTTTCTGATATTGATACGTTTAAAATAGCCATCCCGGGATTTAATACCACTGCAAACCTTCTGCTCTCTCTCGCATTTCCACACGCGAAGAACAAAACCGAAATGGTATTCAGCGAGGTAGAAGATGCGGTGCTAAGCGATGAATATGATGCAGGGCTCCTAATTCACGAAGGCCGGTTTACTTACCAGAACAAGGGCCTCACAAAGCTCATAGACCTCGGCGACTGGTGGGAGCAAACCACCCAGGCAGCCATACCACTTGGCGGTATAGTAATACGCCGCAACTTTGAAAAAGAGTTATGTGCCACTGTTGATAAAATACTAAAGGAAAGCCTTGCATGGTCATGGAAGCGCTACCCTGAACTGACACCGTTTATTACCGAGAATGCACAGGAAATGCAGGAAGACGTAATGCGCCAGCACATAAACCTTTATGTAAACGGCTACACTACCGACCTCGGCGAGAAAGGCAGAAACGCCATTACCACTCTTTTTGAAAAAGCGAAGGCCGGCGGACTGATAAAAGGGGAGATGGCAGGGAGTATATTTTATTGATGAAACGCTTCTGATCGCGGATTTATCGGATTCATGGATATCATCGCCATTTTATTCAGGCTTCCAACCCAACTGCCCCATATAAGCGCCGCCTCAAAGGTGGGACATTGGCGTCATAACAACAAAAACTTATCTGCATCATTCAAAAAGGGAAGGGTCGTCCGCACCTTTTGCAACACTTCTTTTTCCAATGTTACTGTATGGCAGGCGGGGGTATTTGCCTGTTGCCAGATCAGCTCGCCGAGGGGGCCAAATACGCTGCTGTCTCCCGTATAATGATTGTTTTTTGCATCTGTACCTATACGGTTCACACCCACTACATAGCATTGGTTTTCTATGGCGCGCGCCTGTAGCAGGGTTTTCCAGGCCAGGCTGCGCTGCTGGGGCCAGTTGGCCACATAGAGGAGTACGTCGTAATCATCGCCGGTATTCCTGGCCCAGACGGGGAAACGCAGGTCGTAGCAAACCTGCAGGTTTATGCGCCAGCCGTTCACCTGGGCTATAGTGCGGCGCTCGCCGCGGGTGTAGTGCTCGTCTTCGGTGCCGTAGGCAAAGAGATGGCGCTTGTCGTAAATGCCTATTTCGCCATTGGGCTGCACCCACAACATGCGATTGAAGTAATTCTCTTCCTCTTCTATTATCAGGCTGCCGGTGAGTATGCAGCGATATTTTACGGCCATATCCGCCATCCAGCGCACGGAGTGGCCGTCCATAGGCTCAGCAAGCCGCTCGGGAGCCATGCTGAAGCCGGTGCTGAACATCTCCGGAAGTACCACTACTTGCTTAGGGCCGGTGATAGCAGCTATAGTGGCTTCGTATTGCTCCAGGTTAGCCGCCTTGTCTTCCCACGCTATATCCGGCTGTATAAGTGTTATATGTAAGTGTTCGCTGCCCATAATTTGATATGAAGCTACGAAAAATTAAATTTGTAAAAAACGGTTAAAACTGTCAGATATTTGAACATAATAGAGTGCCGGACGTTTTTAGTGCCGATATTTACCAGCAGGCGGTGAGCGCCAATGAATATGAAAAAACTATTGTTCCTCTTATTGCTGGTTCTGCCCATTACTGCATATTGCGGTAAAAAGAAGCCCATCAAGCCATTCCTGCGCACGAGATGGAAAGAAACAATGAGAATGAAGCCCGATTCCAGCGTTATTGCCTTTACGGATACCATGTTTCTTTCATTCAATGGCAGGGATACGTTCTCTTACCATTTCAAGAATGGCTTTATTTATAATGGCGCATATATTTTCAAAGAAGACAGCATCCTGGACCTGGGCACGGTGAAGTACCGGCTTATGGAATTCAAAGTCAATAAGGATATCGTACTGGTAAATGAAAATGGCATCTACCGGTTTGGCGTTGACTCTACCGATACGGTTAAGGCCATCATAATACCGAAGGAAGAAAAGATACTGCCCGTAACCAGCATAGACCAGATGATTGGCCACTGGACCGTGTATAAGAAAACCGGCGTGGGCTCTACCGGCGCGCCCGACATGGCCATGCAGCTAAGGTCGGCTTACATCACTGGGCCCTCAACCGAAGGTAAACTGGGCTATTTATTTGGCGGCGATGATCCGGGCAATGCGCCATCGTGGTATATCAAAAACTTTAACGAAGATCAGTCGCTGCAATGCGATGGCAAAACACCGCGCGGTTTCAAAGTTATCAAATGCCAGAAGGGCGAAATGATACTGGAAGATGAGAGTATGCGGTATTATTTGAAACAGTTCAGATAGCCCTCCCCTCATTGATGAAAGATCGGGCCCTTGTTCCGTCGAATACCTCGATCAAATCGCTGCTATCTTTTGCCCATGGCGTTGATTGAGGCAAAATAATCCCCTGAATCTTGGTCCGGGCTAGCATTCCTCATCTTTACAGGGGATCTCCGCAGACTCCAGCTCTATGGTTGCATGATGTATGCTGTTGTGCAGCAGCTCGTGTTTTATTTTATGCACCACATCCATTTTTTCGTTGAAGCTCAACGCCTCATTCAGCACCAGGTGAGTAGTCAGCGCATTTTCGGTGGTACTCATGGCCCATATGTGCATGTGATGTATATTTTCCACGCCCTTTACCTTTTTTATCACACCTTCTATCTTATCAAAGTCTATATCGTCAGGCACTGCATCCAGTGTCATGCGTAGGCTGCCGGTGAGCAGCGACCATGTGCCGATCAATATTACCGCCAGCACCGCAATACTTACCGCACCGTCAAGCCAATACCAGTTGGTGAATTTGATGATGAGGCCTGATACAACAACGCCCAGCGACACCAGTGCATCGGTCATCAGGTGGAGGTATGCGCCCTTAGTGTTCAGGTCATGGTCTTTATTCCTGAAAAAAAGAAGCGCTGATGTAAGGTTGATAGCAATGCCGATACCCGCCACTATAGCCACAATACCGCCATCAATGTCATGGCGTGGATGCAGCAGCCTGTTTACCGACTCATACCCCAGCATACCGATAGCTACACATAATACTACGGCATTAGTGAGCGCGGCCAGGATAGTTGTTTTCTTATATCCGTAAGTAAAGGTTTCTGTTGGCTTCACCTTTGCCAGCTTAAAGGCAATAAGCGACAACGCCAGGCTGGCCACATCACTGAGATTATGCCCTGCATCTGAAAGCAATGCCATAGAATGTGTCATAAAACCGGCTATGGCCTGCACCACTACATAGGCGCTATTCAGCACAATACCAAAGATGAAGGCTTTGTTGGCAACGTCTCCGGGCGACACATGATGGTGGTGATGGCCTGCATGGCTGTGCCCGTGGCTATGATCGTGGTCGTGGCTATGCCCGTGACTGTGCATTGATTTAGAAGCTAATTCGGGTGCAAGCTACGAAATATAGGGTTAGGCATTTGTTGTAATGCGTCATATACCTTTGGCATGGTTTTGATTGAGCGCTATAGGATATTTTTCGCATATACTAAAACATACCATTATTGCGTTGTCAATTAATCGTGAATATCTTGTTAATATAGATGAAAAATAACAAAGGTTAGACATATCGTTATACTTTTATTTTTTTAGGAATAAACTTCCAGTATTTACAAATACCTAAATGATAGATGAGGCCCGCACATTATTAAGCAGCATACAGGACACGATCGTGAACCTGGACACCATGCTTGCTGAAAAAAATGACATGATCGACTTGTTGTCGCATGATCTGCGGAGCCCTGTGAACAGGATACTGGGCCTTAGTAATCTCATAAAGATCGACGACGACACCAAGAAAGAAATCTACGCCGATTATATCACCGAGGAATGCAATAGCCTGCTCAGTGTGCTGGAAAACATATTGATGATGCTGAAGGAAGACAGCCGCCCTTTCACGATGGTCCACGTAAACCTAAAAGAGCTTATAGATGAAACTGTCCGTTTCTTTGATTTTGCACTCAATGAAAAAAAGCTGGAAGTCATTGTTTCTGTTGACAAATCCATATATATCACCGTTCAGAAAGAGCTGTTTATACAGGCTGTGAGAAACATCATGGGAAATGCCATAAAATTCTCATCTGATGGAAAGAATATTTTTATCACTGCAAAACAGGAAAATGACGGAGTGTCGCTCGCAATAAAAGATGAAGGCTTAGGGTTTATGCAGTCGGAGATCGAAAAGTTGTTCGACCGTTTTACCAGCACCGGTAAGAAGGGCACACATGGCGAAGCATCTATAGGGCTGGGCCTGTACCTGAGCAAGAAAATGATAGAAAAGCATGACGGCAAGCTCATCGCAGCTAGTGAAGGAATAAATAAAGGTGCCACATTTACTATAACATTACCAGGCCTGGTAACCAAAAAGCCGAAGGCGAAAAGCACTCAAAAATCTGCCGAAAATGGCGCTAACATTCCTATTATCTCCGGGCGAAAAGCAGGCTCACGTTTCATCTCTCCGCAAATAATATAAAACCCATAACTGGAAAAATATGGAATCAGACTCCGGATTTTTCCAAACATATCGCGGAATCATACATAAATAGCGTCTTCGGCAATGCCCTCAACATCTTTCCCAAACTTTCTGCTTTTACATTAGTTTTGCAGCCTAATTATCAGATCATATACAATGCAATCCGCAAACGAAATACGCAGGCAGTTTTTAGATTTTTTTCGCAGTAAAGGGCATGAGATAGTGCCATCTGCACCTATCGTTATAAAGAACGACCCTACCCTGTTGTTTACCAATGCGGGCATGAACCAGTTCAAGGATTTCTTCCTGGGCAACCAGGTACCGAGCTGCACCCGTATTGCTGATACGCAGAAATGCCTGCGGGTGAGCGGTAAGCACAATGACCTGGAAGAAGTGGGTGTGGATACGTATCACCACACCATGTTCGAGATGCTGGGCAACTGGAGCTTTGGCGATTATTTTAAAGAGGAAGCGATAGCATGGAGCTGGGAACTGCTTACGGAAGTATATGGCATACCCAAGGACAAGCTGTATGTAACTGTTTTCCAGGGCGATGCTGGGGAGAACCTGCCGAAAGATGAAGAGGCATACAACTTCTGGAAACAGCATATAGCCGAAGACCGCATACTTCTGGGCAATAAAAAAGACAATTTCTGGGAAATGGGCGATACCGGCCCATGCGGCCCATGCTCTGAGATACATGTGGACTGCAGAACCGATGAGGAAAAGAAACTGGTGGACGGCAAAACATTGGTAAACGCCGACCATCCGCAGGTGATAGAGATATGGAACAATGTGTTCATGCAGTTTAACCGGCAAAAGGATGGCAGCCTGGTGCCACTGCCCGCTAAGCATGTGGACACCGGCATGGGGCTGGAGCGCCTGGTGCGCGTGCTGCAAGGAAAGCAAAGCAATTATGATACCGACCTTTTTACCGGCACGATCACTCATATCGAGCACATGACCGGTAAGAAGTACACCTATACAGACAGTAAAAAAGATATTGCCTTCCGTGTGCTATCCGATCATATTCGTGCTATAGGGTTTACCATAGCCGATGGGCAGTTGCCCTCCAATACCGGCGCTGGCTACGTGATACGCCGCATACTGCGCCGTGCAGTGCGTTACTACTACTCCTACCTGGATCATAAGCAACCACTGCTGTACCGATTAATGCCGGTGCTGGCCAGGCAGTTTGAAGACGTGTTCCCGGAACTGCATAAGCAGATAGACCTGGTGAGCCGCGTGGTGAAAGAAGAAGAAGAAGCATTTTTGAGAACGCTGGACAAAGGGCTGAAAAAGATAGACGACATTATTACCGAGACCAAAAGCCGCAATACGCAAACCATAGATGGCAAAGCAGCCTTTGAGCTGTATGACACATTTGGGTTCCCTATAGATCTGACCCGGCTGATAGGCAGCGAGAATGGCTTGCACGTGGATGAAGCGGCTTTTGACAAAGCACTACAGGAACAAAAGACCCGCAGCCGCGCCGCTACAGCGCTGGATACGCAAGATTGGGTGATCGTAAAGGACGGCAATGCAACAAAGTTTGTGGGGTATGACAGCTATGAAGCAGAGGCTTCCGTACTGAAATTCCGCCGTGTTACATCGAAGGGCAAGGAGTCGTTCCAGCTCGTGCTGGACATTACCCCCTTCTATGCCGAAAGCGGCGGCCAGGTGGGCGATACGGGCGAATTCATCTTTCCGAATGAGAGCATACAGATAGTTGATACCAAAAAGGAAGATGGCCTGACGATCCACTTTTCTGAAGTGCTGCCGGAGAATGTTTCAGCACCCGTACATGCGAAGATAGACGTAGTAAAACGCGGGTCTACAGCGGTACACCACAGCGCTACGCATTTGCTGCACGCCGCTTTGCGCGAGGTGCTGGGCACACATGTGGCACAGAAGGGATCTCTGGTAAATGAAGAGCATCTGCGTTTCGACTTCTCGCATTTCGCGAAGGTGACCGATGCGGAGATAGCAAGGATAGAGGCTATAGTAAATGAAAAGATAAGAGAGAACATACCGGTAGTTATTAAAGAAATGGCGAAGGATGAAGCGGTAGCACTGGGCGCGATGGCTTTGTTTGGCGAGAAATACGGCAATATTGTACGCGTAGTGATCATGGACCCGGCTTACTCCATAGAGCTTTGCGGGGGTACCCATGTGGGGGCTACCGGGCAGCTTGGCTTTTTCAAGATAACCAGCGAAGCAGCCGTGGCTGCGGGTGTGCGGCGTATGGAAGCTGTGAGCGGCAAAGCGGCAGAGCATTTTATCAATGAACAATTGCAACTGATCGCCAATATCTCCGCACAACTGAAGAACGCGAAAGATCCGATAAAGGCTATTGAGCGGTTGCAGGAAGAGCGCACCCAATTTGAGAAACATGCCGAGCACCTGGAAAACAGGATGCTGGTGGGCATACGCAATGAATTGCTTACTAAGGACGAGATCATAAACCAGGTGACCTTTGTGGGGCAAATGGTATCTGTGAGTTCACTCGATGCGCTGAAGCGCCTGTGCACCGACCTGAAATCGCACCTAAACGATCACCTGATAGTGCTGTGTGCGAATATTGATGGTAAACCATTTGTAGCCGTGGGCGTGGATGAAAAGGTGTCAGCAGCTAAAGGACTGGATGCAGGGAAGATCATAAAAGAACATGTGGCCGGAGCCATTAAAGGCGGAGGCGGAGGCCAGAAGACGTTAGCAACTGCTGGTGGCCAGGATGCGAGTGGATTGCAAGGGGTAATAGATAAGATAAAAGGGCTGTTGTAGTTTTTCATTCGCTTTTCTCCCCAGTTTTCTTATTTTTACCATAGTAAACAATGATACTCCGGAATCTTTTATATTTTATTGCTGTCATCCTGATTATTGGGTGGGTGCTGGGCTACCTGGTTTGGAAGCATGAAGGCCATACCGTGCATATTATGCTGGTGATCGGAATTATTTCGCTGGTGTTTGCGCTGATGCAGAAGCCGGCGAGGGACGTTGATTAAAATGGAATTAGGAATTGGGCCGTTGGAATTTGGATTGTTTCCCATAGCCAAGAATCAGTCTTGTTTTATAAAGTACTAATCCAAATTCCCAATTCCAGACAATAACAACTAATTCCCAAACGGCTCTTATTTATCCACAATACAGCACGGACCCTGAAAAATTGGCCTTAATTCAAATATCTTTGTTTCAAAACCAATAATACCGATGCGTTTCATAGTTACATCAACGGCTTTACTCAAAAATCTGCAGCAGGTAGGCGGCGTGATCAGCGCCAATACTGTATTATCTGTGCTGGAAGATTTTCTTTTTGAATTGCGCGGCAACACGCTTACGCTTACTGCTACCGACCTGGAAACCATGATGCGTGTGCAAATGGAGGTGAACGATGCGCAGGGCGATGGCCGTATATGCATACCTTCAAAAATACTCACAGATTATCTTAAAAATCTGCCCGAACAGCCTATTACATTCAACATCAACGAGAGCGACCTCTCGATAGAAATGTCGAGCGACGTGGGCAAGTACCGCATTGGCGGCGAAAAGGCGGATGATTTTCCGAAAGAACCAGCTCCGGGCGATACAACGGCTTTTACCATACCGTCTATATCGTTGATAGAATGTATTAATAAGACACTGTTTGCGGTAAGCTCGGATACCCTGCGCCCGGCAATGACGGGTGTATATTTCGAGCTGACGACTGATAGTATCACCTTTGTATCAACGGACGCTCACCGGCTGGTGCAGTTTCGCCGAAACGATGTTAGCTGCCCGGCGAAAGACGGCTTTGTGGTGCCCAAGAAACCACTGCAGCAGTTGCGCTCAACGCTGCCCGCAGATGAATCTATATTGCAAATGGCCTACAATGGCAGCCATCTGTTTGTAACAGGTGAGCGCCTGAGCCTGAGCTGCCGACTGATAGATGCACGCTTCCCGGATTATAAAGCGGTAATACCACTGGACAACCCATACAAGCTGACCATAAACCGTGGCGACTTTGTGAGCGCGCTGCGCCGCGTGAGCATATTTGCCAACAAAACCACTAACCAGGTGGTGCTGGACATAAACGGCAACGCCCTGCAGATAAGCGCACAGGATGTGGACTTCTCTTACGAGGGCAAGGAAATGCTGAGCTGCCAGTACAGCGGCGAGGATATGAAAATAGCCTTCAACGCCAAACTGATGGTGGAAATGGTAGGCAACCTCGATGGCAACGAAATACAGGTAGAATTAAGTACGCCTACACGGGCAGGTATCTTCCGCTCAATGGATAAGGTGGAAAATGAAGACCTGCTGATGCTGCTGATGCCGCTGATGGTGGGGGTTTAGACAAAATCAAAAAAATAAAAATCCAAATTCCAAGTGTATTGCTCACTCCCGGAATTTGGATTTTTTATTTGAATCTTGCTCAAATCGTGAGCTTGGTATTTGGATTTTTATTTTTGGAGTTTAATATGTTATCACCTGCTCCACCATTTCCGGCATTTTGCGGAATTCGTATTGCTGGTTGCGGAGCTGGGGCTCAAAGCCTGCCTCGCGTATGGATTGCTGGATGCTTTTTGCGGTGAACCTGTGCGGGGCTCCTGCCGCGCTTACTACATTTTCCTCGATCATTATAGAGCCAAAGTCGTTGGCGCCGGCATTGAGGCATATCTGGGCCACTTGTTTGCCCACAGTGAGCCACGATGCCTGTATGTTCTTCACATTTGGCAGCATGATGCGGCTGAGGGCTATCATACGTATGTATTCCTCAGGGGTGGTCATGTTTTTAATGCCCCGTATTTTCTCCAGCAGTGTGTCCACATTCTGGAATGTCCATGGGATGAAGTTGAGGAACCCTTTTGCCCCATCCGGTTTTTCTGCCTGCACCTCGCGGATCTTCACAAAATGCTCAAAGCGCTCCAGTACTGTTTCCACGTGCCCAAACATCATGGTGGCGCTGGTGGTGAGCCCCAGTTTATGGGCTTCGCGCATTACATCCAGCCATTCCTGCGCGCCGCATTTACCGTTGGATACCAGCCTGCGCACACGGTCGTTGAGTATTTCTGCGCCTGCACCAGGCATGCTGTCCATACCCGCGGCCATCAATGCCTGCAGCACTTCGCGATGTGTGCTTTTTTCCAGCTTGGTGATGTGCGCCACTTCTGGCGGCCCGAGTGTGTGCAGCTTTAAGTTGGGATATAATTCCTTCAGTTGTTTAAATAGGTCCACATAAAAGGCGAGGCCGAGGTCAGGGTGGTGGCCGCCCTGCAGCAGCAACTGGTCGCCACCGTATTTGAAGGTCTCTTCAATTTTCTTTTTGTAGGTTTCTATGTCGGTTATATATGCCTCGGCATGGCCGGGAATACGGTAGAAATTGCAGAACTTACAGTTTGCCACGCATACGTTGGTGGTGTTTACATTACGGTCTATCTGCCACGTCACTTTGCCGTGTGGCACCTGTATCTTTCGCAGCTCATTGGCCACATACATCAATTCGGTAAGGGGGGCATGCTCAAACAGGAAAACGCCTTCTTCGGCACTCAGGAAATCAAACTTTAACGCCCGGTCGTATAACTCAGATAACTGCATTACAAACAAATTAAGGGGCAAATTTACTGAATAATTACGAGGGGTCGTTATTACGGTATAGGGGATGATTATGATAGGGTTATATATTTCCTGTGAAAATTTCTATATTGATACCTGAATTGATACCGCCGCACTGTGAACACCTTATGACTACCGCAGAACAGCTAAATGAGTTTCGAAAAACACATCCTGTACAGCACCTTATAGTGTCGGGGCATGAGTGGTCTTTCATTGATTGCGGGGAAGGGGAAAATGTGATCGTTAACTTGCCTGGAATTTTTGGAGTAGAAGATAGCGGTGCAGAGTCCATATTTCCTGACATTTCTCAACTTGAATCTCATGCCCGGATAATTTCTATTGGTTATCCGATAAATGCTGCCAAAACAGAAGAGATCATCGAAGGAGTAAAGGGTATTCTGGATAAGCTGGAAATAGCAGAAGTAACTTTTCTTGCCCGTGAGTTTGGTGCAAGTTTTAGCTTGCGTTTTCTTGCAAAATATAAGGAGCGAGTAAGAAGTATCATATTCACAAATTATATTCACTACTCCTACCTGAACCCCAACCTTATTTCGATATTGATCGCTAAGTGCATTATCTATTTTTATCGGGCATTGCCGCATCGCACAAAAATCGAAAGGTCTAAAAAAGCGCTCATTCATAGCTTAAAAAATAATCCTGATCCATTTTGGATTCCCTATTATATCAGTGCCGGTGAGCAAAATAACTGGAAGGGCATCGCCAATTATTATGTTTTCTGGATGGACCTGCTTAAAAAACGATGGCGGGTTTCGCCGGAAGGCCTCGGCGCCTGGAAAGGGCGTGTGCTTATTCTTAACGCTGAAGAGGTACAGGATAAGGTGAAGACAACCGAGTACAGCCGACCGCTTTTCAGGAACGCGCGGCTCAAAATAATCAAAAACTCTGGCCCATTCTTTTGGATGACCAACCAGGAGGAGCTCCTTGACGCCATATTAAATTTCCTCGACCCAACACGGCAACAGGCAATTGAAACTGGTAAACAAGATTCAAAAGACATAGGAGCTACAAGTAGTAATGTAACCGTTTACAAAAGACCTAAAGCGCGGTATTTATTGGGCCTGTTGTGCTTAATACCATTTGCGGGCAAATTCGTTGGTATCGGCTTATTTCTTTTGCCCCTTATTTTATATAGGGACAGGAGGTTGGCGTTGATCGGTCTAATGGGCTTTTTTCTTGCAGTAGGCATAGACCGTGCTGTTTCTCCCGTATTTCTAAGGTCACCTATTAGCCAGCAAGGTTTTGCGTTCAGTTCGCAATTACAACTGAACAACCTCATAAAAAACGTTGAATTTTACAAACTGCAACATGGGCAATATCCGGATAGCCTCCCGCAGCTTAGAAACGATGATAAAACGGCACCCATTTATGATGTTCTTCCATTCAAGGGTTTCAACAAAAAACCGGGGCACTATTACAATTACCAAAGAGTAGGTGATAAATACCTTTTGTTTTCATCCGGGCTGGATGGAATACCAAATACGCCTGATGATCTTTATCCTAAAGTCCTGATGTGCGACAGCAGCAAAATAGGCTGGATAAGGGCGAAATAAAGCCACTTACGCCGCTTTTTGCCCACCGAACTTTGCATGATGCATCTGGGCTATATCCTTGCAAAATGCGTAGAGCAAATCTGTATCAATACTTTCCGCGTTCATGTCAAACTTCATATTGTGTTTTTCTCTCGAGAGCGTGAATTCCTTTACACCCATACATGCCAGTATATCCTCAAGGTCGTATAGCGCTTTGTTAAGTTTGGTATATTCGTCCTGCTGTATCGTTTTCATTTTGTTTCTTTTATCCGCTGCACTAATACATTATCAAATCACATGCCACCGAAGTCTCCCCGCGAGTTACACTCCTTCCCTGTCGGGAACTCCGACGAAGAGTGTGAAGCAGAATGAGTAACATAGACAGACTTTAATAGTGTTTTAACTACGCCGCTTTTTCGGCGCATTGAGGAAACGACAGGAAAACCCCAGGCTCAGGATAGTGTGATTATCATAGCCCGCATCGCCATAAAGGCTGAATTTGCGGGAGATATAGTACCTTACTCCTGCTTTAAGGTACAGATCTGTGGTATGGTCTGTTCTTACAGACAGGCTATCGCCCTGCGGCCAGGCATTGTAGCGGATATTATTAACAGACAGGCCTACGCCAACAAACGGATCCAATCTTTTTACCCGTATCACAGTACCAAGATGGTAAAAAGCCGCCAGGCCACCGCTCAATGCCCGGAATGCATCCGTTTTATAGCGCAGGAACGGGCCGTTATTCCCCACATATTGCTGGCTGAAGTTGTAATTGAAGGCATCATAGCATAAGGTGGCTGCAATGCCCACATTGCGGGTGAGAACGTATTCTACTTTTACATAGAGCGGAACGAAGCCGGAGGTATTGTTCTTCGTAAAGCCTTCAGGCAGCGAATAGTTATTGCGGTAAGCATCAACGATGCCAAAAGACACTGATGGTACAAAGGAGCCCCGCTCATAGCATGCCTGCGGGGGAAGGCGTTTCCCGGCAGCAGAATCCTGCTGGGCCCATGTAGTAATGGCGCACAACGAAAGTAAAAGCGTAAAACAGATCTTCATATTGAGGCAAGCTAGTAAACAAACGGTAAAATTCGCTGAAAATTACATCAAGGCAAATAAAAAACCGAGGATATTTATGCTGTACATAGAGCCGTTGCACCGCAACGGCTATCGCATTATGTATCCCCCTCGCCGCAGCTCGTTATTTCGCGTAAATGGATTGATGAAGGAGCGACCTGGTGGTAATCCGTGCAGTAGTTGGAGACGTTGCACTGCAACGTCTCTACGTGGAACACCACCCTAAAACAAACATCCCCCCGGAATACGGGGGGATGCTTTATATCGTTAAGAAAGAAGATTATCACTCATCTTCGTCCCTGTTCCTCTGCTTGCGCTTTGGCTTTGGAGCTGCGTCATCTTCGTCTTCCATTTTGTCTGCCTTACGACGGTGAACTTCGTCGCCTGGCTCATGATGGCTGTGCATTTTGTGGCCGCAGTTGAAGTTTTTGCTGATCCCTAAGTTTACACTATGACCAAATGTTAAATTGAATTCGTTAGTGCTGTAAGTAGCGCCTGAGTATTTAAGTGTGCTATAGTTGATACCGCCGATATTGAAGTTCAAGCATACACCACGACCGAAGTTTACACCCAATGCAGGGTAGAAGCCTACGAAAACGCCATTGCCCTTGTTGTAAGCCGGGTTACCTTCGTTGGTTGTATAAGTACCAGCATAGTCGAAATCGAACTGGCCATACCAGAAGAAAGTTTCGCTCTTGCGGATGTAATGTGAGTAGCGGGCAAATGGGCCAACCTGGTAATTGTTAACCGTAGTCTTATTTCCTGTACTGTCTTTTGTAGCATTCTGGCCCCACATAATGGAAAGCCCTAAAGTCCAGTTGTGGTTAAACTGATAACCAATGCCTGGGGCAGCATCCCATATCGTGTTTTTACTAAGATCAGCGTTTCTTGTTGAAGAAAGGCTAACATCGCCATACAATAATATGCTTTTTGGTTCCTGGGCGTTTGCTGTTGCTACAGTTCCGGCTGTTACTAATAAAGCGAGAATCAGTTTTTTCATACAGAGTGTGTTTTATTTAGACATGCAAATATAGTCGCCATTTCCAAAAAACCATAACTTTTGCGAATAATTTTAATGTATATATAAACCCCCAGCCCCTGCCGATATGAAATCGGGAGGTGTTAGGGGGTGAGGTTTTACTTCTTATGATAAGTGTACGTGCCATATATCATAGGGCAGAACGAAGGGTTAAGGCCATAATCGATTGCGCTTTTCCATTCGTTATGAAATGAGCTGCGGTGGCACATATAAGGTACCCCGTAATTGCGCGCAAGCCCCAGTACCTGCCCATTATGATCCGTAATCTCGGCATGTTTTTTTGAGGTGAGCGCCAACTCATTGTTTCCATGCCCCGCTATCCATTCCACCGAGATAAAAACACCGCCGGATACAGATATGCGCTTGCTGGCAAGATTCACTTGTACCCACTCGTTACCCTTATTTGCATGTACTACCAGGTTGCTGTCCGTAAGCTCTTTGCCGGGCAGGTTGGTTCCTGGCTCTTTTTCGTAAATATGTATCCTGAATTTAGTATCCGGAACCCCCTCATTTGTAATGTAAACAAATACCTCTTTCAGGGTATTTTTGTTCACTTTATCTGCATAAAGGAACACAGCATCTTCCTCACCATATTTCTGGTAGCAGTCGGAGATGTGGCGCAGTTTCTTTTTCCCCAGTATGCGCCTCCTTACTTTACCTGTTTCTGCGGTAACCACAACTTCTTTGAGGCTGGTGCTCTCTTTCTGCAGCTCTATTACAAGCGAATCTTTTTTAAAATCACCGGGGGCTATTTCTCTTTTCGCATAGCCGAGCGAAGAAACAATAAATGCCTTTACCGAATCGGGGTTAGCGGTAAAAGAGAACCTGCCATTCTCATCCGTATAAACCCCTTCGTTACGGTCTTTCACCTTCACAATACCGTAGGAAATGCCTTCTTTTTTTTCTTTGTCTATTACGCGGCCGGCAAATATCCTTTCCTGTGAGAAGGAACAAAGAGAGCACAGCATTGTGATTGTTAGCAGTAGGTATCTCATAAGATTGCGTTATGGGGCCAAAATTATTGATTATTTTTTTGCGGAAATTCTTTACTTGACGGCAAACTGTAAACTGCCTACTGCAAACTGCTGACTGCCTTCGCAGCCTGTGCCATGTCCTTTATCAGCAATGGGTCGCGCTCTATAGCGTTGCCTACCACAATGAGGTTCGCGCCCGCTTTACAATTTTCATACACTTTCTCTGGCGAAACTATACCACCACCTACCACCAGCGGGATTTCTGTATGGCTGCTCACCATGGTTATCATTTCCGCCGAAACCGGCCTGCGCGCGCCGCTGCCAGCATCCAGGTATATGAGGTGCTTGCCCTGGAGTTCGCCGGCCCAGGCGGTGCACAGCGCTATTTCCGGTTTGTCGGCAGGTATAGGCATTGCATTGCTCATATAGGAAACGGTCGTTTGCACACCACCGTCTATAATGATGTATCCAGTGGAGATAACTTCCAGCCCGCTTGCCCTGACAATGGGTGCAGATGCCACGTGCTGCCCTATAAGCAACTCCGGGTTCCGGCCTGATATAAGGGAAAGGTACAGCAGCGCATCCGCATAGGGCGTTACCTGTGCGGGACTGCCGGGGAAGAGGATCACCGGGATATCGCTTTCTGTTTTAAAACGCTGGATACATAGCTCCATTTGGTGGGCCATGAGCAGGCTGCCGCCCATGAATAAGTAGTCAACACCAGCATCATTGCATAGCCTTGCCAGGTACTGCATATCGGCAGGAGCGATCTTGTCAGGATCGGCAAGCACAGCGAAACCACTCTTTTTTTGTGATTTCAGTTCGCAAAGCTGCGTGTATATCGCGCCTGTGGCCAAGATTTGTAGTTAGTAGGTGATCAAATATCAGGGGCGCTTCTTCAACTCGTCCCGAATCTCCGCAAGCAGTGTCTCCGTAGGCGTTGGCACCGGAGGGGGCGCTGCTGTTGTTTCCTTGTGCTTCATTCGCTCAAACCCCTTTACAATGAGAAAAATACAGAATGCAACGATGAAAAAGTCTAAAACTGTCTGCAGGAAATCGCCATAAGCGAATACCGTAGCGCTGTCTGCCGCGGCAGCCGCCAGGGTGGGATAGGTAGTTGCGGCCGACTTACCGGCTTTGAGCACGATAAACAGGTCGTTGAATTTGGTGCCGGAAGGCGTGAGATAGCCGATGATGGGCATAAGCAGGTCACCCACAACTGCGGTTACTATCTTACCAAAAGCAGCGCCAATGATCACGCCGACTGCGAGATCCATAACGTTTCCCTTCAGGGCAAACGATTTAAAATCTTTTAATAAAGCCATGGGGTAAAAGTAAGTTGATATGTTGAGAAGTTAAAAGGGTGGAAAATAAATGGTAAAACCGGTATTTTGAGCCAGTATTAATTTCCTAAATGGGTGCATAGAGAGATAAAATACGCCGGAAACTATTTTTATCAAAAACGTTTCCATAGTTTTGTGTCCAAATTGATGAAGTAAGTTTGTTGAATTATGGAACCATTGACAAAAATACTTAGTGCATCCGCAGAATTGTTTAGCCAGTATGGCTTCAAAACAATTACTATGGACGATATAGCGCGCCGGGCAGGTATTTCGAAGAAGACGCTTTACCAGCATTTTGCTAATAAGCAAGAGGTAGTGAACGAATCGGTAGTGTGGTATAAGAACCAGATGACGGATACCTGCGGCGCTGTGCTGAAGGATGCGGAAAATGCGATAGAGGCTATGGTGAAGATGCTGGCGTTCTTTGACAATATGAATAAGCGCATCAACCCCATGGCAATGTTTGAGATGCAGCGTTTTTTTCCGGAGGCATATAACTTGTTTCGGGGAATGCTTGTGGAAAGAGATGTAGTGATGCTGCGGGAAAATATACTGCAGGGTATAAAAGAGGGCCTTTACCGGGATGACCTGAATGCAGATCTGCTGGCACGTTACCGCCTGGAGACATCCTTGCTGGTGCTGCAGCCCAACCTGTTGGTAAGCGACCGGAACGACCTGATGAGCGTGGCACTGGAAATAGGCGAGCATTTTCTTTATGGCATCATGACCCCCAAGGGAGAAAAACTGTACCAGAAATACAAAACAAAATACTTAAAGCAAGCAGCGACCGCATGAGACGATCATACACACATTTCATAGTTATTGCCTTATTTGTTATCGGGGCCGTGAGCCGGGGTTTAGCACAGGAGGTTCCTACACCTCTTAGCATGCAGGCTTGTATGGATTATGCATTGAAGCATAATTACAATATTAAGAATTCACAGCTTGATGTGCTGATACAGCAGGCGCAGGTAAAGCAGACGCTTTCCGCCTCTATGCCGCATATAAATGGTAAGGCAGACCTCACTTATTTTGATGTTCCGCAACGGTCATTTATTGACGCCCATGAGCTTGACCCAATAGCACCTCCGGGAACCATCGAAGCATTTCCCTTTTCGTTGAACTACGCCACAGACGCCAGTATTACAACATCGCAGCTCATTTTTGACGGAGGTGTATTTATTGCTATAAAGGCGCGGAATACGCTTATGGAATTTGCTCGGTTAAACGGAGCTGTTACTGAAGAAACGGTTAGGTATAATGTTTACAAGTCTTACAATTCGCTGGTTATTGCAAAAAGACAGTATGATATTATAGGAAGCTCGCTGAAATATGCCCGCAGCATAGAGCACGACCTGGAGGTGACACAGCAGAACGGAATGGCGGAAAAGATAGAAGTAGAGCGTACCAGCGTGCAGGTAAATAACCTTGCATCAGATAGTATCCGCATAGGCAACCTGCTTACCGTATCGGAGCAAATGCTGAAATACCAGATGGGCATGGACATTAATAAACCGATAGTGCTTACAGATATCGCGCTCGAAGAACGCAAACAAAATACACTGAACCTGCTAAACGAGCAGGAGCAATATGAAAGGGTGCCTGAATATAATGTTGTGACAACTTCGCTGAAGTTAAACGAGTTCAATCTGAAACGTTATCAGTTGCAGGCCTACCCTTCGCTAAGCGGGTTCTGGGGTTATGGCTCCAATTATGGTGCAGAAAATTTTAGCCCATTGCTGAATTTTGACAGATACTGGGCGAATTCAACGCTGGGCCTAACGCTCACGGTGCCTATTTTCAACGGTTTCATGAGGCAAAACCAGGTAGCAGAAGCCAGGCTGAATGTTGAAAAATCGAAAAACAACATTGAGTTCATGAAGCAGACTATAGATTTCCAGGCTGCAACAGCACGCACCACCTTGAGAAATGCTGTACTGCAGGTGCAAAGCCAGCGCCGTAACATGGATCTGGCCAATGATGTGCTGGACCTGGCGCAGCGGAAATATAAAGCGGGAGTGGGAGGCAACGTGGAAGTCACGCAGGCGCAAACAGACCAGCTAAGAGCGCAGACTAATTATTTCAGCGCAATGCTGGATGTGATAAACGCTGAAGCAGATTTAAAGAAGGCATTAGGGCTGCTGAAATAGGGAATTAGGAATTGGTTTTGAGGAATTTGGATTGTTTTGTAAACCAAGAAATGAGTAATAAAAATCCGCTATCAATTTTATTAAAGGTATTTGGAAGTGAATAGAGCTGGTGGCGTTGTCAGATGCAATACGTAGAGACGTTGCATTGCAACGTCTCTACCAAAACAAGGGTGAAAAATAGTTTTGAAAACGATATTAATTACAACTTTCTGCTAAAAAAATAAAACACGCAATAAATGAAACGATTAAATTATTTACTGTTTTTGCCGTTTGTTTTGCTAGCCTCGTGCGGCGGTGGTAAAACCGATAAGAAAGCGTCTGACGCTGCTCCTAAGGCCGATTCTATCAAAGCTATACCTGTAGCAGTGATGGCAGTGCAAGCAATAGATTTTCATGCCTATATCGATGTGCAATCGCAGATAGTTGGAGATGAGAATGTGCTTGCCACCAGCCAGACCGCCGGAACCGTTAATAACATAATGGTGCAGGTAGGCCAGCGTGTAAACAAAGGGCAGGCGCTTGCAACACTTGACGCTGCGATCATAAACCAGCAAATAGACGCGTTGCAACCCCAGTTGCAGTTGACTAAGGCGCTTTATGAGAAGCAACAGGCGTTGTGGAAGGAAAATATAGGCACCGAGGTGCAGTTGATGACTTCAAAGACAACTTATGAATCTGTACAAAAGCAAATTCAGGCACTGGGAACCCAAAAGGACCTATATAGAATAGTGTCTCCGATAGCAGGTGTTGTTGACCAGGTAACTCTGAAAATAGGCGAAATGTCCACACCTGGTGGAAATGGACAAATGGGAATACGAGTTGTCAGTTACGACAAGCTGAAAGCTGAAGCCAGCCTTGGTGAGAACTACCTGGGCAAGGTGAAGCAGGGCGACCCGGTGATATTGGTGCTCTCAGATGAGAACGATTCTATTAAGACAACACTTACTTATGTATCGCAGGCTATAGACCCCACTTCTCGGGCTTTTACGGTGCTGGTGCGCCTGGGCAATAACAGTAAGCTGCATCCCAACATGGCCTGCGAGATGAAAATAGGAAACTATGAGAACCCTCATGCGCTGGTGGTACCTGTTTCTGTCATACAGAAAACACAGGAAGGCACAATGCTTTACATCGCCAATGGCAACAAAGCAAAGTCGGTGATGGTGACAGTGGGCCGCAACTCGAATGGGCAGGTAGAAATATTGTCAGGGTTGAATGAAGGCGACCAGGTCATTGTGAAAGGCTACGAAGGCATAGACAACGGGCAGACAATAAGCATTCAGTAATAAATGGGGGCAATAGGTGTGGGACACCTTTGAGGTGTCCCACACCTACCCACAAAAAGATATTCCAGATGAAAGATTCATTCAAAGAGTTTAAGCCCTCGAGCTGGGCCATAAACAACCGTACTGCTGTTTATATATTGACCATCATCATTACCCTGATGGGGCTGATGGCTTATAACAGCCTGCCCAAGGAGAAATTCCCGGAGATCAAATTCCCGCAGGTAATCGTGCAGACACTGTATCCAGGCACATCGCCGGAAAACATGGAAAACCTGGTGACAAAGCACATTGAGAAGCAGGTAAAGAACATCACCGGCGTGAAGAAGGTAACCAGCAATTCGTTCCAGGATTACTCGGTGGTGATCGTAGAGTTTAATCCCGATGTAGAGATAGACAAAGCAAAGCTGGATGTTAAGGATGGTGTGGACAAAGCAAAACAGGACCTGCCCAAAAACCTGCCCTACCAGCCCGAAGTAAAAGACATAGACCTATCCGAATTCCCGATATTGTCTGTAAACATATCCGGCAATTACGACCTGAACCGGCTGAAACAATATGCCGACAAGGTGAAGGACAATATAGAAGAGATAAAAGAGGTGAAACGCGCAGACATGGTAGGCGGCCCAGAGCGCGAAATACAGATCAACATAGACCTCTACAAAATGCAGGGCGCAGGCCTCACCTTCGGCGATATACAAAACACCATAGCATCAGAAAACCTCTCCGCATCTGCCGGCGATATATCCATGAACAATCAGAAGAGGGTGCTGAGCATAAAGAATGAATACAAAACCGCCGACCAGATAGGCAACACCATAATCAAGAACCAGAGAGGAAGCGCCATTTACCTGAAAGATATAGCAGACGTCGTGGACGACTTTGCCGAGCAGAAGAGCTTTGCCCGCCTCGATGGCAAGAATGTGATCACGCTGAACGTGATCAAAGCAAAGGGCAAGAACCTCATTGATGCATCTGACAATGTGACCAACCTCATCACAAAGATGAAGAAGGACGGCCTCCCATCTGACCTGAAAATAGTGGTCACCGGCGATCAGTCGCAGAACACCAGGGACACACTGCATGATCTTATCAATACTATCATCATCGGTTTCATACTGGTAACGCTGATACTCATGTTCTTTATGGGGGTCACCAATGCGCTGTTCGTGGCCATGTCGGTGCCGCTCTCGTGCGCTATAGCGTTCCTTGTGCTGCCTACTATCGGCTTTACGCTGAACATGATCGTGCTGTTCTCCTTCCTGCTGGCGCTGGGTATAGTGGTGGATGATGCAATAGTGGTGATCGAGAACACGCACAGGATCTTCGACAATGGTAAAATGCCGATAGCCAAAGCTGCGAAAATAGCTACCGGCGAGGTCTTTCTGCCGGTGCTCTCCGGCACAGCCACGACCCTTATGCCGTTCGTGCCACTTGCCTTCTGGAACAGCATCATCGGTAAATTCATGTTCTTCCTGCCTATCACGCTTATCATAACACTTGTGGCTTCGCTGCTTGTAGCTTATATCATTAACCCGGTATTTGCAGTGAGCTTTATGAAGCCGCACACCGACCACGACAATGAGAAGCCAACCTTCAATAAGCGTGACAAAGTGCTGCTGGTGATATTCCTGTCCATCGCTGCGCTGTTTTACCTCGCTCAATCTTGGGCCGTTGCCAACTTTGTAATGTTCATTTATGTATTCATCCTTCTTGAAAAATTCGTGCTCTCCAAATTGATACATACCTTCCAGAACAAGGCGTGGCCTGCGTTTCAGAACTGGTATGGACGTTGGCTGGTAAAGGCGTTGAAGAGGCCGGTACTTGTGCTGATCGCAACAGCTGCGTTACTGCCTATAGCCATATTCGGATACATAGCCCGCCATCCTCCGTTTACATTGTTCCCTGATGCCGATCCCAACTTTGCCTATGTGTATATTAACCTACCCGTAGGTACCGACCAGGCGCATACCGATGAGGTAACAAAGGAAATGGAAGGCCGCGTAAACAAGGTTCTGGGCATAGACCCCGCAACCGGTAAAACCAACCCGCTGGTGGAATCCGTAATATCTAACGTAACGGTAAATGCGGTGGACCCGGGCAGCGGAGAGGTAGGCGATTTCCCTAATAAAGGGCGCATCACTGTGGCCTTCGTAGAATATGCCAAAAGAAATGGCATATCCACCTGGGACTACCTGAGCAAAATACGAGCTGTAGTGAATAATGTGCCGGGCGCTGAAATAACCGTGGATAAAGAATCGGGCGGCCCGCCAACACAGAAACCAATATCCATAGAGATAACAGGCGATAACCTGGATTCGCTCATCAGCACATCGGAGCAGTTGAAACGCTTCCTCGATGAGAAACAGGTAGCCGGTGTAGAAAAACTGCGCAGCGACTTCCAGGCCAATAAGCCGGAGATCACCTTCAACCTGGACCGTGAGCGTATGGACAAGGAAGGCATTACCACCAATACGGTAGCATATAACCTGCGCAGCGCCATCTTTGGTACAGAGATATCGCGCTTCCGTGATGCCAATGACGACTACCCTATTTACATACGCCTGATGAAGGACCAGCGCAAGGATGTGGACGCACTGCGCAATATGCCGATCCTCTACCGCGACATGGGCATGGGCGGCATCATACGCGAAGTGCCGGTAAGTGCATTTGCCAACGTAAGCTATACCAATACTTATGGCGGTATAAAGCGCAAAGACGAGAAGCGGATCATCATTCTGTCTTCCAACCTGACCGCTGATTACCAGAGCAAGGGAAATGATGTGGTAGCTGCGGTGCAGAAAGAGATAGACAAATTCCATGTACCTGCCGGGGTAACAGTGAAAATGGCCGGCGAGCAGGAAGACCAGAAAGAGACAGGCGGCTTCCTTGGCAGGGCCATGATGATATCTATGATGCTCATCTTCCTGATACTCGTGCTGCAGTTCAATTCATTCAGCCGTACGGTGATCATTATGAGCGAGGTATTGTTTAGTATCATAGGCGTGTTCCTTGGGTATGCTATTGCAGGCAATACTTTCTCTATGGTAATGAGCGGCATCGGTATAGTGGCGCTGGCCGGTATAGTGGTACGTAATGGCATACTACTGGTAGAGTTCATGGACCTGATGCTGGCACAAGGTATGCAGCCTTATGAAGCGATCATAGAATCGGGCCGCACACGTATGACGCCGGTATTGCTTACTGCTACCGCAGCCATACTGGGCCTTATACCACTGGCCGTAGGCATGAACGTGGACTTCGGCTCGTTGCTGGCAACCGGCAACCCGCATATCTACTTCGGTGGCGATAATACAGCATTCTGGGCGCCGCTGGCATGGACCATGATCTACGGATTGAGCTTCGCAACATTCCTTACATTAATAGTAGTGCCGGTGATGTGTTTGCTGAGTTTTAGGTTTAAGGCATGGTTGAAGAAAGTAACAGGATATAAAACGACAGAGGAGAAGGCTGAGCAGCATGAGTAGTCAATAATATTACAGATAATGTGTTTGCGCAGGATTAGAAATAAAGCATGGATAAAGAACAACAGAGGAGCAATAATGGAAACTGCAAACACAAAAGAAGCCGCCCGAAAGGCGGCTTCTTCATGTCTGAACCTTGATGAATGGATTAAAAGATACTCTTGAACAAAATCATGATCATCCTTTAATCAGGCAAATCAAGGTTCAGACTATTTATTCATTGTAGCCAGGAACTCTTCGTTGCTCTTGGTACCCTTCATTTGCTGCAGCAGGAAGTGCATAGCCTCATCGGTATTCATATCAGAGATATGATTGCGGAGGAGCCACATTTTGTTGTGCACATCTTTATCCAGCAGGAGGTCATCGCGGCGGGTAGATGATGATGTGATATCGATTGCAGGATAAATGCGCTTGTTGGCGAGCTTACGGTCGAGCTGCAGCTCCATGTTGCCAGTACCCTTAAATTCTTCAAAGATCACCTCATCCATTTTGGAGCCGGTATCAATGAGCGCCGTAGCCAATATGGTGAGTGAACCGCCGTTCTCAATTTTACGTGCTGCACCAAAGAACTGTTTAGGCTTCTGCATGGCATTTGCTTCCACACCACCACTCAATACTTTACCACTTGCAGGCGCTACTGTATTATGTGCACGTGCCAGGCGGGTAATAGAGTCAAGTAGTATCACAACGTCATGGCCTACTTCCACCAGCCTTTTGGCTTTTTGCAGGGCTATGGTAGATACTTTTACGTGTTTATCTGCAGGCTCATCAAATGTAGATGCGATCACTTCTGCGCGCACACTGCGCTGCATATCAGTAACTTCCTCCGGGCGCTCATCTACGAGCACGATCATGAGATAAATTTCCGGGTGATTAGCAGCAATTGCATTGGCCACTTCCTTGAGGAGCATGGTCTTACCTGTTTTTGGCTGCGCCACAATAAGGCCACGCTGGCCCTTGCCTATAGGCGTGAACAGGTCCATGATACGAGTGCTGTAGTTACCGCCGGTTGTAGTAAGGCTCAGCTTCTCGAATGGAAACAATGGGGTCAGGTAGTCGAATGGTACGCGGTCGCGTATCTCATCAGGCAGCCTGCCGTTTATGGTCTCCACTTTTAGCAGGGCAAAATATTTTTCACCCTCCTTGGGAGGTCGCACATTACCTTTTACGGTATCGCCTGTTTTGAGGCCAAATAATTTTATCTGCGATGGTGAAACATAAATATCATCGGGCGAACTGAGGTAGTTGTAATCGCTGCTGCGCAGAAAGCCATAGCCATCGGGCATCATTTCCAATACACCCTCACTTGCTACTACACCTTCGAACTCAAGGTTGAAATTGCTCTGCGGTTTTTCTTCGCGACGGGGAAGCCTGTTATATGCCTGGTGCGGTGCCTGGTGCGCTGGTTTTTCCGGCTCAGCTTCAGCCGGCTGCTGCGGCTGCACTTCCGGAGATTCGGTGGGCATAGTGATACCATTACCTCCGTTCTCATTATTACCGCCCTGGGTATTCACCGGAGCAGCAACAACCGGAGCTGGCTTCTGTGCTGCGGCAACCGGGGCCTCTCTTTTTACATCCGTCCTTTTGTGGAGGGGTAATTGGTCCGATTCAACAGCTTTTGGCATTGCGTCAGGCGCATATTCTTCCTTAGGCTTGCGGAGGCGGCGTTTTTTGTCGCCAGTATCCGCAGTTTCATCGGCTGATGCCTGTGGTGCTGAAGCAGCTACTGGCGCAGGAGCGTCAGCAACTTCTTCTTTTGGTTTGCGGCCACGTT
The DNA here is from genome assembly GCA_903887415.1 of uncultured Bacteroidota bacterium. Taxonomy (GTDB): domain Bacteria; phylum Bacteroidota; class Bacteroidia; order Chitinophagales; family Chitinophagaceae; genus Nemorincola. The sequence goes on from CAISPO010000020.1 coordinate 83,867, forward strand.
TCTTTTTAGGTTCTTCTGCACCGGCAGCCTGCTGCTCAAGTATCTTATCAACCAGTGATTTTTTATCGAGCGAACCGGCGTTCTTGATTTTTAATGAGTCTGCTACGTCTATAAGCTCAGGGATGAGCATATCATTTAACTGCAAAATGTCGTAAGGCATGCTTAGGTTTTTTCTGAATAATTATTTTTAAAAATAAATATGGCTTATCTCGAAATATCTATGATCTTAATTGATAATGGGAACTTTCAGATAAACTGCGAAAGGCTGGAACAAATACTGTTTCCTTGCTGCAAGTTTACGACTGTTTTGGTAAATAAAGAAAAAAAGTTACTTTTTATAAGAATTATCCTGAAAAGACCGTGCCATGACCTCAATGGTCTGTGGAAGCGGCGTGTAGGAAAATTCCGGAAAAGTGCCGAATAGTTTTTGATTGTTATAGTAAGATAGGGAGTTTGCGTTGCTGGCGGTTTCCTTTGTTATTAGGGTATTAATGCCCAGGCAGCGCAGCATGGCGCTGATCCGCCAGCCTATTCCGGTCATCAAAGAATTTGCGGCAAAGCGTGGTTGTTTTTTATTCAGGGCTTTGGCCATCTCCACGAGCACTTCTTTATAGGTGTAGCTTCCGTTGCTGATGATGAAACGCTCAGCTTCTGTTTGTGAATGCATGAGCATCACCATTGCCTTCACTACATCATTTGCATCCACCCAGGAGGTTACCCCTTTTGAATAAAAAGGAAATTCGCGTTGCACCATTTTCATAAGCCCGGCGGAAAGGTCGTGGCCGGTTGTGGCGCCGAGTATTATCCCAGGGTTTACGATGGCTGCATTGAGGCCCTCGCCTATGCCGCGCCATACTTCCATTTCTGCAAGGTACTTGCTGAGTGCATAAGCAGAATTGTACTTACTGTCTTCCCACTCTTTTTCTTCGTCTATCTCCTTTTTCGAATCACCTGTTCTGCCCAGAGCAGCGATGGAGCTGACGTGTACAAGCTTCTCTATGCCTTGCACAATCGCCTGGTTCACCACATTGGCGGTACTCTCCGGGTTGAAGTGCAGCATTGCATCTTTCTTTCGCGGATCGAATGTTACTATGGCCGCGCAATGATAAATATGGGTAATGCCCTGCATTACTTCTTCAACAGCAAAAACATCGAGCAGATCGCACTGCATCCATGATATACCGGGAAGTTGCTTCAATTCATCGGTCGGCGGATGGCTGTGGTATATGGCGCGCACGTTCTGCCCCTGTGCGGATAGATGCCGTACAAGATGCTGGCCGAGAAAGCCACTGGCGCCTGTGATAAGAGTTTGAACCTTGATTTGCATGATTAAAGGATTCCTCAGATTCCTGTTCCATTTGTGTTGTCTTGAGACGGCAGCATGCCGTCTCTACAGAGATGTGTTATCGAAATATCACAGTTTTTCAAGAAAAAAAGTTTTGTGGATAGTGGAGGTTATTGGATTGGTTGTCAATAGTTTGGTTTTTGAAAAATGTCACAAACGTATCGCATTCATATCACAGGTTTCCATAGTTTTTCGTTTGTTTATTTCCGATTTTTCTTCTGGTTTACTTCCGGTTTTCTGCAAGATTGCTGCAAATATTTTCTTCGTTTTGCCTTGATCAAATGCGTTTTGCGTCACACCCGCCGTTGCCCTAACGCTATGGCGGTAACACGCTCCTTTGCAGTGAAAAACTGCTTCGCGGGAACAAAGGTAGGATGGAATAATGGTATGGAAAAAAGATGATATCCACAATTTTTTTTGGGGGGGGACCTCTCCCGGCCTCTCCAAAGGAGAGGTGAACTTGCGTATGCGTGAGTGGGCCCTTGATTTGGATAATTGCTAATCGCTTAGAAGATTCCCGCTGTGTTGAAATTTCAGGTGGTTACATTTTGTAGCCAACTCTCTGCCTTCTTTTCAACCTGAGCAATAATTTTGTGTAGCCAAAAGATTAGATTAAGCTGGAATATTTACTACTTTACCATTAATACCATTCCTCTTATGAGTAAAGCCGCATTGCTTTTATTACTTTCCTTTTCTGTGCTGCTTTTCTGCTGTAAACAAAAGAAGGAACAAAAGAATGCCAACCCGATTGCGCCAAAGGCGGTGGAGGCACATGGATATGTGGTGCCGAAGGATAGCATGGCTGAACCTGTAGCAGTGCCTGCCGGAAAACCGAAGGTGGTGAAAGCGGGGAAGCCGAAAGTGGTGCTTACCAATACTGTTGTACACCCTGCAGGCACTCCGAAAGTAGTGTTGGCAGGTAAGCCGAGAGTTTGCACTCCGGGGCAGGATAGCTTTTACTTGCCTAAAACGGTGGTTGCGATCGACCACCCGTCTCCTGCATGTATGCCCGAAGTTATCGTTGCGAAAGACGGGCACGTAAATGATAATAGTCCATATAGTTTTATTTCTTTTGGAGAAATGCAAGGATTAAATAACGGCCATATTCGATGTATGCTAGCCGATAGAAAAGGGAATCTGTGGATTGGAACTTCCAGTGGTGGCGCAATCAGGTATGACGGCAAATATTTTAGTGGCTTTTCTACTAATTCGGGTTTGCCGAACAATGCTGTTTTAAGTGTAATGGAAGACAACAATGGAAATATCTGGTTCGGAACGTTCGGAGGCGGCGTGTCCAAATATGATGGTAAGTCATTTACAAATTATTCAAAAAAAGAAGGCTTGATCAGCAATAACATTACAGCTATAGTGCAATCTAAGAGCGGAGATATTTGGTTTGGCTCATTGGAGGAAGGCATCAGTATGTTTGATGGGCATACATTCACTAGTTATTCAAAAAAAGAAGGGAAAGCGCTTGCTAATGTGACGTCGATGACTGAAGATAGAAGTGGGAACATTTGGATCGGCACTGTTTATAATGGAGCATTTAAATATGATGGGAAAACGTTTACTAATTACGACCGGGAAGCAGGTATTGCCGGAAACTATGTGACATCCATTTTACAAGATAAACAAGGGAATGTCTGGTTCAGTGCCTTTGGAAGTGGTGTAAGCAAGTATGACGGGCAGTCATTTGTGAGTTATACCGAAAAAGATGGACTCACAAGCAATGCAGTTGAGTACATAATGGAAGACAAGCTTGGCGAAATTTGGTTTTGCACGGCTTGTGGAATTACAAAATTCGATGGAAAAATATTCGAAAATTTGACAAGAAAAGAAGGTTTAAGTGACAACAATGTGGGATGTGCCTTACAAGATATGCATGGAAACATATGGTTGGGAACGGAAAACGGCGTCTGTAAATGGGACAACCGACATTTTTATCATTTTACTCAAAATGAGGGTCTCAAGTCGATTGACGACAATAACATCGTTGCCGACAAATATGGAGGGCAATGGATAATGCCACGCGCCGCCGCAGGTGAAGGAAATAAGAATAATACAATTTTTATTAACGATATGTTGCTAGATAAAAATGGTAACAAATGGTTTGGAACAAGAAGTGGTGTATTCATGTATGACGGAAAGTCATTTATTCATTTTACTAGTAAAGAGGGATTAAGCAACGACTATATAACATCATTGTTGCAAGACACCAACGGTAACATCTGGTTCGGAACATTTGCTGGCGGTATTTCAAAGTATGATGGAAAATGTTTTACTAATTATACTGAAAAGGAGGGATTGCCAGGGAATTATATTTATTGCCTTTTACAAGATAAAAAAGGAAAAATTTGGATGGGTTCCGACAATGGGGTTGGTAAATATGATGGTTCGTCTTTTAGTAGAGTCTGGTCAATGGAAAAATTTGGCAAAGCGGTTGTACTTTGTATGTTCCAGGACTCGCAGCAAAACATTTGGTTCGGTACAAACGGAGATGGTGCGTTCAAATATGACGGTGAATTTCTTACACATTTCACGCAGAAAGAAGGGCTAAGCGATAACGCTGTTATAAGGATACTACAAGATAAAAATGGCTATATTTGGTTTGGTACGCTGGGAGGGGTAACTAAATACGATGGAAAAAATTTTGAGCATTTTACAGAAAAGGAAGGTTTATGTGGTAACCGGGTTTTGGGCATGCTGCGGGACAAAATGGGGAACCTTTGGTTTGGAACGAATAATGGGCTTAGTGAACTTTCGCAGCGAGTTTTAGAGAAAATAAATCGATTATCTTTAAAGAAAACAGTAGGATATGAGCAAGAACAACAGGTTTTGTTTAAAAACTATGCTTACGAAGACGGGTTTTTAGGTATCCAATGCACTGGTGGTATGTGCGAAGACAATGTGGGTACGATATGGCTGGGAACAACCGACCGCTTGACATTTTTTCATCCAGAATTTTTTGATGACGATTCCATACCGCCAGACATAAAGCTGAAAGGTGTTCAGTTGTTTGGCGAAAACATTCCTTGGTTAGACCTGGGCCATAAACAGGACACAATATTAACACTAAGTAATGGTGTGCAAGTCGGCAGTTTTAAGTTTGATAGTTTGTCAAGATGGTATGAAATACCGGAGGGTCTTAACCTGGCATACAATAACAATTACGTCACTTTTAATTATATCGGTATCACTACCAATAGACCCAAGAAAGTAAAGTATAAATACAAGCTGGATGGGATAGATGAAAACTGGAGCACGCTTACCAGCAGCACAGAGGCGCCGTATGCCAATCTTCCATCGGGCACTTATACATTCAGGGTAAAAGCGAGGAATGGGGATGGGTACTGGAGCGGTGAGGCCAGCTACACATTTACCATTCGCCCGCCGTGGTGGAAGACCTGGTGGGCCTATACTGCCTATGTTCTACTGGTGCTGGGTGGGTTTGCGCTTTATCTAAGATGGCGCACGGCATCACTACGGGCACGGCAGAAAGCACTGGAACAGACAGTGGAGGAACGGACTGCGGAAGTGGTAGCGGAAAAGAAAGAGGTGGAAAAACAGAAGGATGAAGCGGTGCGGCAGTATAACCGGTCGGAAGAGTTGCTGCTGAATATATTGCCATCGGAGGTAGCAGAAGAACTGAAGGCTAAGGGCAGCGCGGAGGCTAAGACATTTGATGATGTTACCGTGCTATTCACAGATTTTAAGGGCTTTACCAATATATCTGAGCGGTTGTCGGCAAAGGAACTGGTTGCGGAGATAGACTATTGCTTTAAGGGGTTTGATGGGATAATGGAGAAATATAATATTGAAAAGATAAAGACAATAGGCGACAGCTATATGGCTGCCGGCGGACTTCCGGTAAAGAATAAAACCCATGCATGGGATGTAGTAGAAGCAGCAATAGAGATACGGGATTTTATGGCGGCTCATGCACGGCAAAGGAAGGCTGAGGGCAAGGAGGTGTTTGAAATAAGAATAGGTATACATACAGGGCCCGTGGTAGCTGGAATTGTGGGGGTAAAGAAGTTTGCCTACGATATATGGGGTGATACGGTGAATACCGCATCGCGGATGGAAAGCAGCGGGGAGCCGGGGAAGGTGAATATCAGCGCGGCAACTTATGAGCTGGTGAAGGATAAATTTGATTGTACCTATCGCGGGAAAGTGGAGGCGAAGAAGAAGGGGATGATAGATATGTATTTTGCGGAAAGACCTCTCCCCGAGAGCTTCGCTCGTTCACTCTCGTGAACTCCAAAGAAGAAGGTGATGTTGGGTAGGCGTGAGCCAACCACCCCAGATCGTCGCAAGCGACAATCGTCCCCGCCTAAAAACAGGAGGGGAGGTGTTACGCAGGCCCTGATTATCTTTCTATAACGCCTGAAACTGCCTTAAAAACCGCACATCATTTTGTGAATAGAGGCGGAGGTCATTTACCTGAAACTTTATCTGGGTGATGCGCTCTACGCCCATGCCGAAGGCGAAGCCGGTGTAAACCTCGGGATCTATGTTGAAGTTGCGGAGCATGTTGGGATGTACCATGCCGCAGCCCAGGATCTCTACCCAGCCACTGTGCTTGCAGAGGCTACAGCCTTTGCCGCCGCATACTGTGCAGGAAATATCCATCTCGGCGCTGGGCTCTGTGAAGGGGAAATAGGACGGGCGGAAACGTACTTTGGTATTCTCCCCAAACATTTCTGTTACGAAATAATAGAGCGTTTGTTTGAGGTCGGCGAAGGACACATTTTTATCTACATACAGCCCTTCGCACTGGTGAAAGAAGCAGTGTGCGCGGGCAGATATTGTCTCGTTGCGGTAAACCCTGCCAGGGCAGATAACGCGAATGGGCAGTGGCTGAGTTTCGAGTATGCGGGCCTGCACGGACGATGTATGGGTACGCAATACCCAGTCCGGGTTTTGGGAAACATAGAATGTATCCTGCATATCGCGGGCGGGGTGATGCTCGGGCATGTTGAGCGAGGTGAAGTTGTGCCAGTCGTCTTCTATCTCCGGACCGGTGGCTACGCTGAATCCTATCTTCTCAAAAATAGAGACCATTTGATTTTCCACGATCCGTAAAGGATGACGGGTACCTATGGGCAGCGGAGTACCGGGTAAAGTATTGTCTATCGCGGGGCCTTTGCCTGCACCACCGCTGTATTGTTCTTTGAAAGACTCGTACTTTTCTTCGGCCAGTTGCTTGAATGCGTTGAGCAGTTGACCGGCTTCTTTGCGCAGCTCGGGCGGTACTGTCTTCATTTCGCCGGCCACTTGTTTTACAATACCCTTGGTGCCGAGAAAACGGATACGGTAATTTTCCAGTTCGGCGGCATCAGCGGGGCTGAAGGCATTTATTTCCTGTTCGTGTATTTGTATTTGCTCCTGCAGGGATGGCATAGTGGGGCAAAGGTATAATAATGAGTTCAAGGGTTAAAATGTTGCGGTAATATTTGCATCTGTTAATGCAACGCCAAAATCTGGCACGATAAGTGCGTTCACAACAACAGGCCTCAAGGTGTGCAGTTTTCCCGATTTTAGTGTCCAGGCCCCCGAGCACGATACGTTTTTCTTGTTTTCTATTTTCAAATGTCCGTAATACAGGTTGGGGCGAAAGTGATATTTGTTGCCGTGAATACAAATAAAATATAAACACATATCACATTAAAAGCTGTAATACAACATTAAACAGATATATTAAAATATATTCCTAACGTTTTGTATTAAAACTACGTCTATTTAACAAAGTATTATTAACTTTAATTACCCTTTCGGTTTAACACTTTTTAATATATACCTGTGAAGCCTTTTTATAACCGCATATTACTGTTCTTATTATTTTCTCTTTCAGCGTACTCTGTCAGCGGGCAAACTGCAAACTTTACTGAAGATTATATTTCGGGCTGTGCGCCCCTCGTGGTGCATTATACCAATACCTCATCCGGAGCTACGAGCTATAGCTGGAACCTGGGCAATGGGGTAACAACCGCTCTTACCGACCCTTCCACCAGCTACCTTACGGCAGGCACTTATACAGTAACGCTCACTGCATACAGCGGGTCTTCATCAAGCACCCATTCCACCGTGATCACGGTTTACCCCACACCAACGGTGAACTTTTATGCAAGCGATACATCGGTATGCTTTGGGACACCGGTAACGTTCACCAGTACCACATCATCCGGGGTTGCAGGGCCGATGACCTACTCCTGGAACTTTGGCGACGGAACTTCGAGCACAGCTACCAGCCCCAGCCATACTTTTCCGGGGCCGGGTTATTATAATATCACCCTATCAGCCACCAATAGCCAGGGCTGTGTGAGCTCATTGACAAAAACCGCTTATATACACGTACTGTCGCCGCCGATAGCCAGCTTTAGCGCGAGCACTACCTATATCTGCAACCCACCCGGCTCTGTAACCTTCACCAATACATCCTCTGGAACTGCGCCATATACCTGCAGCTGGTCGTTTGGAGATGGCGGCACCGGAACAGGTACTTCACCTACACATACTTATACCACAGATGGTTCTTATAATGTAACGCTTGTGGTAACCGATGCAAACGGCTGTAAAGACAGCCTAACGCTTCCGGCATATATCTACGTTGGCAGTGTCACGGCGGCTTTCACAGGGCCATCTACCGCCTGTGTCAATTCATCGGTAACATTTACCAATACCAGCAGCACACATACCAGCAGCAACTGGACGTTTGGAGACGGTGGCAGTTCAACACTGAACGATGGTACCCATACTTATACGACACCAGGTACTTATACCATAACGCTTGTAGTAGGCTACGGCCCATGCACCAGCACGATTACCCATACCATAACGATCCTGCCCGGCGCTGTGGCTTCATTTTCGGTGTCGCCTACATGCCCTGCCCCTGCAGCAGCCACATTTACCGGTACTGTTCCCGGAGGGTCAACCGTAGTGTGGCATTATGGCGATGGCGGCACGGGAAGCGGCACCACATCAACACATACGTATGGGGCCTGTGGCACCTATACCGTGAGCATGATAGTTACCAACAGCAGCGGCTGCATTGACACTATAAACCAGGTATATACCAACTATAACCTACAGATGAGCATTGATCATGATTCAATTCAGTCGGGCTGTGTGCCGTTAACTGCTCGTTTAAGTGTCCAGATCTGGTCGGACTGCCCGTCTTTTGCTCCCTACCCGTTTGCCATAACTTCCTATACATGGAATTTCGGAGATGGTTCACCTTTGTTTTCCGGGGGGATAACCACCTATCACACATATACTGCTGTGGGCACTTATACCGCGTCCATTTATATTACTACCGCAAACGGCTGCGTTGACACTGCGCATCTGATAGTGCTGGTGGGTACGCCTCCTGTTGCCGATTTTACTGCTATACCCACTACCATATGCTATGGTTTACCCGATACTTTTCTTAACACCAGCACTGGCGCCACCAACTATCAATGGTTTTTTGGCGATGGAGGCGGCAGTACGGTCACCAACCCTACCTATACTTATACCGATCCGGGCACGTTTACAGTGATGCTGATCGCTTACAATAATGGGTGTCCGGATACCATGATCAGGACACTATACCTGACCGTGGATTCACCGAAAGCAATAATACACGACAACTACCTTTGCATACCCGATGATGCAATGATCTTTGGAGACAGTTCGCTGGGGGATAATACCCATCTGTGGATATTCGGGGATGGCACCACCTCAACAGCCGATACAGTAACGCACATTTTTCCTGGCCTGACCACATATACTGTGAGCCTGGCCACGTACAATACAGCAAGCGGCTGCAGGGATACAGACCGGGTGATCGTGAACCTCTCCAGGCCAGTAATAGCTTTTAGCGCCAGTGACACTACAATATGCAGGGACCAGTGGGTGGTTATGACACCCACGGTCACGGGAGGCCCTGGTGTGGAGGAGTACTACTGGTACCGGAATGGGATAATGAGGGACGATACCAGTGCGGTCTATACAGATACCTTTCACGTTACCGGTTTGTACGCGATCACGCTCATCATTGAGGATTCCCACCTGTGCCTTGATACGCTTATGAAGCCCAATTACATTCATGTGGCGAAGCCCGTTGCTGCATTCACGGATATACCTGCGTCGGGTTGTGTGCCGCTTCCTGTGCATTTTACAGATATTACTACAGACCTGGCGGGAGTGCCGCTCACCAGCTTTGCCTGGACCTATGGCGATGGCGCGTCTGCAACTGTGGGGATAACTACTGCTGCTCATACCTATACTGCTGCAGGAACATTTTCCGTGACAGAAATAGTTACAGACAGTTATGGCTGTAAAGACACGGCAACCGGAACTGTGAATGCTTATAAGCCTGTTGCGGCTTTTAATGCAGTGCCGACTTTTCCTTGTGTGGGCGCTACTGTTGATTTCAACAATACCTCTACCGGCGCAGCTACCGCATCCTGGCAATTTGGTGATGGCGGTACATCGACAGCAATGTCACCCACACATATTTATACAGCTTCCGGTACCTATACGGTACGGCTTATTGTTACCGATATTCATGGCTGCTCAGATACGGCCACCTATGTAAATTATATAACCGTGACACAGCCGGTAGCGGCCTTCTCAGAAAGCGATTCTTTCTCCATTTGCCCGCCGCTGTCAGAACTGTTCACAAATCTTAGCACCGGAGCGGTAGGATATTACTGGACATTTGGCGACGGCAACTCTTCTACCAATGTATCACCAGGCAATCTCTATATAACGTCCGGCTCTTTCACGGTAACGCTTGTGGCCAGCAATCTGTATGGATGCAAGGACACTGCTACCGAGCGTGTTGTAGTATATGGCTATGCGGGAGGGTTTAATTATACACCTGATACCGGCTGCGCACCGCTCACTGTTTACTTTACCTCAACGATCACCAATGTGCCCTTCATTATATGGGATTTTGGAGATGGCACTACAAGCAGCAATACATCTACAGAGGATACCGTCCACACTTATACGTTGCCTGGTGGTTACGTGCCAAAGCTGATACTGAGCGACAATACAGGGTGCCAGAATTCGAGCCTGGGGCCGGATACTATCAAAGTGGATGCGGTTACAACAGGGTTCAGAACCACCAATGCGTGTCTCGGAGACTCCGTTAATTTCATCGACAGTTCGGGCAGTTACTGGTCCACGGTAAACAAAGTATTCTGGTCGTTTGGAACGGATACCACCAGTGCAACAAGCCCTACCTACTACTATGGCACTGCAGGTACATACAGCGTGACACTGACCGCGACAGATGCCTGGGGTTGCTATAGTACGGTAACGGAAAATGTTATTATTTATCCGCCGCCAGCGATCACTGCATCACCGGATACCACAATTTGTGTGGGGGATAAAGCCACGCTTACCGGCTTCGGAGGTGTGAGCTATGTCTGGAGCCCGCCGGCAACATTGAGCTGTACAGCTTGTAATCCTACCCATGCGGCAACGACCGTGGTAACCACCTACACTGTTGTAGGTACAGATGAGCATGGCTGCAAAAACTTTGACACAGTTACCGTATTCCTGAAAACACAAACAGTAAGTGTGGGATACGGTGATACCGCGGTTTGTTATGGAACCAAGGTGCAGATATGGGATTCGGGGGCTACGAAATTTACATGGTCGCCACCAATGGGGCTGAGCAGCACCACTATTGCAGACCCAACCGCAGACCCAACCGTGACGACCACTTATACGGTTACGGCCCAGTTGGGCAGTTGCGCACCTGATGTAAATTATGTGACCATCATTGTGTATCCATTGCCCACCGTGAACGCGGGCGATGACCAGACACTGATAGCCGGCTCAACAGCACAATTGAAAGCTACGGGGAATGACATAAACACCTATAGCTGGAGCCCGGATGAGACACTAAGCTGCAGTACCTGTTATAACCCTGTTGCCAGTATGTCGGTAACGACTACTTATGTTGTAGATGTGACTTCTATACACGACTGCAGGAATTCGGATTCTGTGACGATCCATTTGTATTGCAGCTCCGGCCAGGTATTTATCCCTAACTCATTTACACCAAATGGTGATGGACAAAATGATGTGTTTTATCCGCGGGGTACAGGCATATCGAATATTAAGTCGTTCCGTATTTATAACCGCTGGGGCGAGCTGATGTTCGAACGGACCAACATAGCCATGAATGATGAGTCGAATGCATGGGATGGGACATTTGGCGGGGCCACGCCGCGGCCGGATGTGTATGTGTATGTGGTGGACGCTATTTGCGAAACAGGGGAACCGATATTTATTAAGGGGGATGTAACCATTATTCGATAGCAAATGAAAATCCAAGGGTTAAAATCCAAATTCCAAGTAAGTATAGCAACAATCGGTTGCTTTGGGGGGATTTTTATTGCCTTACTTCCCCACAAATCGATTGCGCAGGCAGATATACACTTCTCACAGTTTTATGAAACATCTATACTGCGAAACCCTGCGCTGACAGGTGTTTTCGCGGAAGATTATAAGTTTGGCGTTTACTACCGGAACCAATGGAGCAGCATCAGCAACCCATTTCAGACAGGGCTGGTAAGCGCAGAGACACATATTCCTGTAGGCAGGCAAAGGGTAGATTTTTTGAGCTTTGGCCTACTGGGTTATGGTGATGAGGCGGGAAGCATAGACCAGAAAATAACAGCCGTTTACCCTGCTGTCAACTACAACAAACTGCTATCTGACCAGCATAACACTTATTTGTCGGTGGGCTTTACCGGGGGTTATGTGCAGTATAGTTTTGACCCCGGAAAGGCCACCTTCAACAACCAATACCAGAACGGGCATTTCAATCCCGCCAATCCATCGCTGGAAAACCTGCCTAACCCCAAGATGACGATGTATGATGCCGGGGCAGGTGTTAACCTCAATACTACTGCCGGAAATGCAAACAATATCACTTACATCATCGGCTTTTCAGGCTATCATTTTACCCAGCCGAAATTCAGCTATTACCAAGCCTCCGGGCTTACCGAAAACATGCGCTTTAACGGAAACCTGGGCATGGGGGGCAGCATTTCCGAAACTGTATCGCTGGTAGCCCAGGGCAATTATGCAAAGCAAGGCACCTACTCAGAAATAATGATAGGCGCACTGCTAAGCTGGGCAGCCGGCACACAATATGGAGAAGAAACGATGGTGCTCTCCGGCGGGGCATACTACCGCTATGGCGATGCGGTGATACCTGTAGTGAAGCTGAAATATAAGCAGATGGCCCTGGGGGTGAGCTATGACGTGAATGTATCGAGCCTGAAAGATGCGAGCAAGATGCAAGGCGCGTATGAAGTGACCGTGTTCATAACGGGCAGGTACCCTGATAAAAATGGCATTTCCAGGAAGACGGTTTGCCCGAGGTTTTAAGAAAACGTTCTCTCAGAAAGGCGCTGTTCATTCATTTTTTTTAAGGGAGTAGCATCGAAGTCGATGGATGGCATGCAGAGCAGCTTACTGCATCTTTGCGGACAGGTGTACATTCCAGACATCGCCATAATGGTCGGTCTGGTAGGAGTCGTAGTACATCATGTGCTGGTTGCGCATCACGGTGAGCACTTCGAATGCCACTGTGTCGATAGAGCCGGCGGGCGAGGTGAAGTATTGGTAATACCTGGCGCCGGCCAAAGTTTGGTAGATAAGGGTATTGGTAATTTTGTTGTCGGATACCAGCGTCATGGTATCGGCTATCACTTCTCCGTCGAACATATGAGTGGGCATATAATAGTTGGCATATAGCTGCGTACTGTTCAGGTCTGTGATGGTGAAAGTGTCATTCAGCACCTTCACACTGGTGACCCATTGATAATTGGTATCCCGACCGACAATGGTATCTGTCCCGCTCCAGTAGTAATTGCCGCTGATGCCATAGGGCGCGCTGCCCCCACCGGAATTTTTGAAACAACCGGAACAACAGCATATAATAAGAAACGCCGGCAAGATGTTTCGCATACCATAAAGATACGGAAATAGCAGATGACCGTGGCCGTGCAGAGATGCGCTTTTCTGAGTACCTGCTACGAGATTGGCCACCACGAACAACAAGTGCATTTTTGAATATCTTCACAAACTGAAACATCAATCGAACATGTACCTGCTCAAAAGAACAACTTCTGAAGATCCCGACTTTAAAAAATTGGTTGCAGCACTCGACAAAGATCTGGCCCGCAGAAACGGTGACAGCAATGATTTCTTCGCACAGTTCAATAAAACAGACCTGATAAAAAATGTTGTGGTTGCCTATGACAACGACCTTCCAGTGGGCTGTGGCGCTATGAAAGAATTTGACAACGCAACAATGGAGATCAAGAGAATGTTTGTACCATTAGAAAATCGTGGAAAGGGAATTGCGGCAAATGTTTTGAAAGAGTTAGAGAAATGGGCATGTGAATCAGGATATAAAAGGTGTATTTTAGAAACCGGAGACAAAATGCCGGAAGCAATTGCCCTATACATGAAAAATGATTTCAGAATAATTCCAAACTATGGCCAATATGCAAATGTAGAAAGCAGCATTTGCTTTGAAAAAGATCTTAAATAAATATTGTACTCCAGATCGATATACCCACGAAGGCGTGGTATTCACCTTCATTTTGAGGCTTGTCACCGAAAAGCATTTAGCTGCGAGCATCTGTCAGTGTAGTTTTGGTGAAAATTTATTTTATGAAAAAAAGATGGATGAAAATACCGTTCGTTATTGCGATAGGTGCACTGGCGCTGTTTGTTTTTAGCGGCGCTGTTATGTTCTTATGGAATCATATTTTGCCTGGAGTGTTCCATATCGGGGTTATCACATTGTGGCAAGCTGCTGGCATTTTGCTGTTGTGCAGGCTGTTGTTTGGCGGCTTCAAAGGACGGCATGGCAGGTGGCGCGGGAGGAAACAAATGTTCGGCCAGTGGCAGGATATGACGCCGGAAGAAAAGGAGTTGTTTAAACAGCGGGCGCATTGCTGCAGGTAATGTCTCGCGAAAAGAATCTCTCGCAAAGGCGCAAAGCTCGCAATTCATTTCTTTTGTTTTTAAGGTCGCCAAATGCCAGCAAGGTATTTTTGCAAACATAATGGATGTAGTTTCCCTGTTTCGTTTAAGGGGCCAAGAGTGAATGAGGCAGTTAAATGATCAGAACGGATGGCCGGAAGTTCCGTTGATAAGGGCTTTGCGGACAAAGGGCATTGCGTTTGCGGTTTTGATAAAGAAAGCGGTAGTACTGCCTTTGCCGAAGTTGCTTTGTACAAGCCGGCCCAGGGAGATGCGTTTTGAAAAAGCTGTTTTCCAGGCTGTGGTGTAGTTGTTTTCCATTTCAATACGGGAGATGCGGGCTTGAAGAAATTCGTCAGCAAGGGCAGCTGCGATCTTTGATGCACGGAGCGCCATGCTCATGCCATTGCCACAAAGAGGTGTTATCATACCTGCGGCATCGCCCAGCAGCAGCACATGCTCTTCCACCTGTGCCTTCTTTTCAAAGCTGATCTGCGAAATGGTGACGGGCGATTCGTAAAGAAACTCAGCATCGCTGAATATTTTGTGGAGCCAAGGGTTTTTCATCACCACATCCTGCTCCAGCTTTTTTATATCATTGCCGCATTTGTGCAAGCTGGCGGCCGTGGTGAGGTAGCACAGGCAGGTCGTGTTATCTTCCACTTGCGAGATACCACAATAACCGTTATCGAAATTGTGCAGGCCCACCGTATCAGCCGGCCATGGGTAACTGATGTGATACTTAACGGCGATATAGTTGTTGAGCGCACCTATCTTTTCTGTAATAAAAGGCCGGCGCCACTTTACATCTATGTTGCTGCGCTTGCCCCAGGAGCCTAAAACTACCGACGCTTTATATTCCTGCCCTTTGGCGGTGACGGTAAAAGAATCGTTTTCCCATTGCACATTGTCGGCGCGGGTTTTTGTGAGCAGCGTGGCGCCGGCGTTTTGTGCCAGTGCTGCAAGTGCAGCGTCCAGCTTGTACCTGCTGATGCCGAAGCCGCCCTGTGGCAATACGGTATTCAATTCATTGCCACGCGCATCTGTGACCTGCAATTTATTGATCACCGGTAAGTGCATATCGTCAACCGGGATACCAAGGCTTTGCAGAAAGGGTTTGCTTTCCATGCTTATGTACTCGCCGCATACTTTGTGCCTCGGATAGCTCTCTTTTTCCAGCACCAGCACCTTGTATTGCCGCTGTGAGAGTAGAATAGCCGCAGAAAGCCCCGCCAGCCCGCCGCCAATGATGGCCACATCGTATGAATTGCTACTGCTCATTATGCACACAAATAAGATAACGAAATGCCCAGTGCCATTTTATACCATAGCTGTTGATACCCGCGGCGGAAAGAATCTCCAACCAGTCACTTTTTCTGAACGAGCGCTTTACAGAGAGCGGAGCGTCATTCTTAACCAGGTAAGATTTCGAAAACAGCTTTGTAAGCAGGCTGATAGAATGATAGGCTAACGGGTGCCGGTGCAGGTCGTTGATAAAAAACCCTACTTTGCTATTCTGCTTCAGCCATATGATCTGTGATATAAGCTCCTCGTTTGTAAAATGGTGGCAAAAAAGTGATGAGAAAATAATATCCGGTTTATCGCCGGGCCATTTCACAGTGCGGTAGTCGCTGCATATCCACTCTATATCCAGTGCGGAGCTTTGTGCATATTTTATACAGTCTGGCTTTATATCTATACCGGTAAGCGCGGCAATTTTTCGTTTTTTTCCGAGGTGTTTCTGGATAGCAAACAAGTTGTCGCCGCCGCCACAACCTATTTCAGCAATAGTTAATGAGCCGGTGGCAGGTATTCTGCGAAGAAAGTAGTCAACACCCCTGCGTGTAACGCCGTGCCCGCCCAGCAATTCGCCAATTGTGTTGAGCTCAGAAAGATTGACAAGCAAGTCGCCGAACGGGATGTTATCCCCGTCCAGCAACTCCTTTTCGTATGATCTTGTTTTGAGGCTCATACTATCGTCATTATTACACTCTCCATGGTGAGGCCGGGGCCAAAGGCCGCGGAAAATATGTGTGCGCCTTTATCTGCTGATGTTTTATACCACATTTCCTTTAGCACGAACAGCACTGTGGCAGAAGACATGTTGCCATATTCCCGGAGTATTTTGTAAGAGGTATCCAGGTCGCCATCGGTAAGTGACAAGCCCTTGCCCAGCGCTTCCAGTATCCGCTTGCCGCCGGGATGGATACAGAAGTATTTTATAGCATCTTGTTCATACCCGGCTTTTGCAATAGCTCTTTCTTTAAGCGGCCCTATATCTGCCCTGAACAATTCAGGAACATCGGCATCAAGCGTCATTACAAAGCCGTGTGAAGAGAGGTTCCACGACATACTGTTTTTTGCTTCTTTCAGCACTTCAGAATAGAAACTGTCCAGCCTGATGCCGTTGCGGTTATCATCGTCACCACAAACCAGCACGGCAGCAGAGCCATCGCCAAACAGCAGCGGTGCGGTTATCTCGTCATCAGAAAATGTCTTTTGGAAATGCAGGCTGCATAGCTCGGTGCATACCAGCAGTACCTTTGATGCCGGTTGCGCAGTGACAATATCATTGGCCATCTTCAATCCATGGATAGCGGCATAGCAACCCATAAAATTAATAGCGGTCCGTGTCGTATTTGTTTTCAGCCCGAGGGCTTCCATAAGCTCCAGCTCCAGGCCTGGTGCGCTCATGCCGGTGCAGCTCACCGTGATAAGATGCGTGATCTCTTCTTTATCCACAACGCCCTCTATACATTTGGAAGCGCATTTTAAAGATAGCGGCAAGGCATGTTTTTTGAACCACTCCATCCTGTGCTCCAGCCTTGGGAATGGTTCAAGATCGCGCGAATGCGGGAAGAACTGCCATTGACCGACCGGCAAGGTAAAGTCGGGTATCACCGAGTACCTGGTTTCTATACCACTGTGCTTATAGAGGTAACTGAGGATCCTGTTTTCCTTTTCACCCGTGCCGTAAGCGCCTTTCATAAACTCAAGGAGGTCTTCCTGCCTATGGATATGAGCTGGTACTTCGGTAGCTATGGATATTATTTTTGCCAATCAGTAATATTTATTTTTCTGTTCCATTCATATACGAAACAGCAAAGCGATGAGTTTCGCTTCATAATATTACCTATAAAAAATCATACCGAAAGCGCACAAGCTATCTCGAACTAGCGGAAAGCCTTATTTTTTTGTTTCTCTGCGGAGGTTGTTTTCTTTGGCTACCACCTCTTTCACCACCGCATCCAACTTTTCGATAGAAACGCTGACCCCCTCGATAATTTCCTTATTCAGCGGATCGGCAGGGTCCTCATGATTATAAAATTGCAGCAAGCCAAGGATGGTGGCTATGGGGCCGCGCACAAAATGCGATTGTATGTGCGCGATGTCACTGAGCACAGTATCCTGGGCCGATATGTGGGCAAGATGGCCCTGTTTTTCTTTTGAGAGCAGGGCGTTGTATTTTTTCTGGGTAGTATAGCTTTTGTACATAAAGAACGCAAGCAGCAATACCAGTGCCAGGCCGCCGTAACCGCAATAAGTAAGCACCTGCTGGCGGGCAATTTTTTCGTTGAAAGCAGCAGTTTGCTTTTGCTTTTCAGCATCGAAGGTGTATTCCAGGTCTATACGGGTAAGATAATTAGCATTATCTATACCATGCACACTGTCGCGAACAGTGATATAGTCCCGGTAAGTTTTCAGGGCCTTTTCAGGCTGATTGAGCTTTTCATACACATCACTAAGTGCGCTTAGCGCATTTTGTTCTATATCCAGTTCACCGTTTGCCTGGCTTAAAGAGAGTGCTTTTTGGAGGAATGCTATAGCCTGGGAAAATTCACGTTGTTTTAGATATACCTGGCCCAAAGTAGCATATAGGCCAGAAAGCTGATCGTTGTAATGATATTCTTCCGCAAGTTTTAAAGCCCTTTTTGCGCAGTCCATTGCCTTGCCAAAATCACCAGTCTCAACATATACATTTGCAAGCTCATTAAGAGTAGTTACCTCACCATTTGAATAATTAATATTTGTGCATTCACTTAGTGATATTGTATAAGCTTCTATGGCTTTTGCATAATTTTTCTTAACCTTATAGGTGCTACCAATCCCATTCAAGGCTAATACCTCGAGCGCATTATTTTTTATTATATGACTTATGTTTATTACCCGATTATAGTTTTCCGCAGCTTTGTCTGGTTGTCCCATTGACATATAAATGCTGCTGATGTTTAACAATAAGTTTGCCTTCTGAGAAGAGTCTTTCACATCAACGGTCTTCTCCGTTGAAAGAACACTATCGAGAAGTCGTAAAGAAGTAATATAATTGGACAGTGCATGAGGAAAGTCGCCTATTGACACGTATGTATCGCCCATGTTTCCTAAAATGCCCATTTCCATGTCCGCGTCTGGCTTTAACGACAGTGATTTGTCATAATATTCTATTGCCTTTTTATGTTGCCCCAGATAGTTATAGCATGTTGCAATCTTTTCAAGTTCGTTGGCCTCGTCGCCAATGTTTTTGCTATTCTGAGAAGCCACTATATTAGCTTGAAAAAAACCACTCGCTGTCACATAATCTTTTTGAAAAAAGTAAATACCGCCGATCAGATCATTAGCTTTAAAAAGACCCGGCATCCAGTTTGCTTTTTCAGCAAGTGATTTTGCCTCAATACTATATTTTAAATTCTCAGCTGTATGATTAGGATTTGCAGCAGCTAACGCAAGGAGAATATTTATTCGATTGGTGTCAGATGTGGTATTTTGTAGTATTGTTTTTAGTGAATCGATATTGACCCTCTTGTCTTGTCCAAATATTCGAACAGAAGAAAAAGAAATCATCAAAAAAATAATAAATCCAATATACCTCAGGCAACTCATAGACTTCTTCTATTAAAATAATATAGTCCCCAAATTATGAAAAGTAGAAAATGCACAATACTTTACGGCTAAAAATAGTCCTCAAAGTAATTCATTCATTCGTTTTTAACCAAATAACTTAAATTTTATGTCAACAATTATTGTTACTGCAAGTTTCGGAACCCCGTCTGCGGGTGGTGGACCATGTACAGGAAAAGGATTTTGCCAGGTATCGGTCGCAAGTAGTAGCTCTGCCTCGACAGCATCGGGTGTTACACCTACATCGGCGGCAACGCCTGCCAAGGCTACGCAGGGTATCCCTGTTAGTTTTCATGTATCATCAATCGATAAGAGTATTATGATGATGTCGTTCAAAATGAGCGAGCTTGAGAAAAGCCAGCCGGAGCAGGTTCCGTTTTTCAAATCGGGCGAGTATAATTTTGATGCGCATTATGATTTTCACCACCCGGAGTTCAGAGCGTTACCGCTTCATAAGAGCCCGAGAATAGAAATGGGCAAGAAAAATACCGTGCATATCGTAGGGGATATGGTAACTACTTTTTTTCATTATAGTCATGAATAATGTTCGCTCCCTGCCTTTGAGCAGAATGGATAGTTAGTAGAGATATTGGTGTGTAGTAGAGACGGGATGCATCCCGTCTCTACTTGTGTGTGTGTGTGCCCCACGATCTATATTTCTCGGATCGTTGTTTGTGTAGAGATTGTTGTGTAGAGATATTGTTATGTAGAGACGGGATGCATCCCTCTCTCTCTCTCTACTTGTGTGTATGTGGTATCTGGCGACTACATTGCTTCGTCATTTGCAGTAGTATCGGACAAAAAATATTCAGTACGCAGAGGGGTGCATCCCCTCCTATTTACAAACAACAAATCCAGTTCTAACATACATTTATAAGCGGCGATGACCCTATTCAACAATAAATATCGCATAGAAACTGCACGTGCCAAGAACTGGGATTATCATTCAGCCGCATCCTATTTTATTACTATTTGCACCAAAGAGAGTGTTCATTATTTTGGTAAAATTCAAAGCAAAGAGATGGTCCTGAACGATTGTTGCGTCGTTGTCCGGCGTGAATGGATCAAGACGCCGGATATCAGGCCGGATATGAATATTACGCTTGGTGAATTTGTAGTAATGCCCAATCATTTTCATGGTATCATCAGCATCGGGGAAAACGGTTATAATGAACAGCGAAAAAACAATGAGTTTGGAATCCAATCGAAAAACCTTGGGGCGATAGTTGGTGGTTTTAAGGCTTCGGCAACTAAACACTTGCGAAAGATAAATGCTGCTTTTGGCTGGCAGGAGCGCTATCATGACCATATTATAAGAGATAATGAATCGCATGAACGGATAAGGCATTACATACAAAACAACCCGGCAAATTGGCTAAGTGACAAATTTTATCGCGATTGACTATGATTTACCACGGGTAGAGACGGGATGCATCCCGTCTCTACTACACACGGGTAAGTATCCCTCTATATACAAATCGCATCAGATCAAGTTAGCTGCAAATATTTTAACGTCGGCTATCTCTCTTACGGCATCTGCAATGGCTTTGGCATCGTAGCCGCATTCGCGGTGCAGCTCTTCGGGCTTGCCGTGTTCCACAATGCGGTCAGGGATGCCCAGTATTTTTACTTCTGGAGTGTAGTTGTTTGCCGCCATGAATTCCAGTATGGCACTGCCGAAGCCGCCTACTACTGTTCCGTCCTCTACTGTAATGATCTTGTTATAGCGCTGAGCCACTTCGTGCAGCATGAGCTCATCCAGTGGCTTTACAAACCGCATATCGTAGTGGGCGGGGAACAGGTCATCTTCAGCCAGCATCTTGCAGGCGGCAACAGCAAAGTTGCCGGGATGCCCTATAGTGAGGATGGCTACTTCCTGGCCATCACATATTTTGCGACCGGTACCGGTTTCTATTTTTTCAAACGGCGTGCGCCATTGCGGCATCACACCTTGCCCGCGCGGGTATCGAATGGTATATGGTGCATCGATCTCCGGCAACTGCGCCGTGTACATCATATTGCGCAGCTCTGATTCGTTCATTGGTGCAGCCACGATCATATTGGGGATACAGCGCATGAAGGCAATATCATAAGCGCCATGGTGCGTGGGGCCATCATCGCCTACCAGCCCCGCCCTGTCCAGGCAGAAAACCACGGGCAGTTTTTGAATGGCCACATCATGTATTACCATGTCATAGGCGCGCTGCATAAAGCTGCTGTAGATGTTGCAAAACACCTTAAGCCCTTGGGTAGCCATTCCTGCGCTCAGCGTCACGGCATGCTGCTCGGCAATACCCACGTCTATGGCGCGATCCGGCATGAGGTCCATCATGAACTTAAGCGAGCTGCCCGACGGCATTGCGGGCGTAATACCCATGATGAGCGGGTTCTTCTCCGCCAGCTCTATTATAGTATGCCCGAAAACATCCTGGTATTTAGGCGGCTCGGGTATAGTAACTATTTTCTTATTGATCTTGCCGGTGATCTTATCAAAAGTACCGGGTGCATGCCACAAGGTCTGGTCTTTCTCAGCCAGGTCAAAGCCCTTTCCTTTTACTGTTTTTATGTGCAGCAGCTTGGGCCCTGGTATGTCGTTCAGTCCTTTTAAGGTCTCTGCGAGCTTCAATACATTGTGCCCGTCTATAGGCCCGAAATAGCGCAAGCCCAGCGCCTCAAAAAGGTTACTGCTTTTGGATACTACACCCTTCAGTCCGGCTTCTATTTTAGATGCCAGCCGCTGAAAGTCTTTGGTAGGCAGTTTGCCCAGCACTTTCCACACATCGTCACGAAAACGGTTGTAAGAATGAGAGGTGGTAATGTCTGTAAGATATTCTTTAAGGCCCCCTACGTTGGGGTCTATGGACATGTTGTTGTCGTTGAGGATAATCAGCACATTCGCATTGGTGACCCCGGCATGGTTGAGCGCCTCGAAAGGGAGGCCGGCAGTCATGGCCCCATCGCCTATTACGGCTATGTGCCGGCGGTGCTCTTCGCCTTTATACTTTGAGGCTATTGCCATACCCAAGGCTGCCGAAATAGAGGTGGAAGAGTGCCCCACCCCGAAAGTATCATAGACGCTCTCGCTGCGCTTAGGGAAGCCGCTGATGCCGCCATACTTGCGGTTGGTATGAAAAACCTGCCGCCTGCCGGTAAGAATTTTATGTCCGTATGCCTGGTGGCCTACATCCCATACCAGTTGGTCATCGGGAGTATTGAATACATAATGCAGTGCAACGGTCAGCTCCACAACACCGAGGCTGGCGCCGAAGTGGCCGCCATGCACGCTTACGCAGTCAACAATAAACTGCCGTAACTCATCACAAACCTGAACAAGCTGGTTTTTATTCAGCTTTTTAAGATCATCAGGAGAATTTATCCCGCTAAGTAGTGGCCCTGCTGCTATTTCTTCCATTCACTATCTGTAGTAACCTGCCTATCGGCAGGCAAGTCTGCAAAAATAATTAAAAATCCCTTTATATAGACTTAACATTGAGCCGAAAGTTAAATACTACAAGGGCAATAATTGAGCCAATATGTAGCTATCAGTTACCTTTGCAGCCCCACCGCACTATATTGGGGGTTAATTATTGTTAAAATGAGGTATTTCCGGGATTATCCGTGGCTTTTGCAGCTTTTGTTGTTTGGGACTATGTTCTTCACCCTGCTATTTGGCCTTGGGGGTATTATTCCCGTTGTACTTGTTAAGTTAACAGGATTTAAGCTCGAGCAGTTGGCTGGTATCGGCACTGACAGTCCGTACGCATTGGTGCAAACGGCTATTGTGATGCAAGGCATAATGAATTGCTTTACATTCCTGGTACCCGCAATTCTTTTTGCCTATCTCAGCACACCCCGGCCGTTGGAATACCTGGGGTTGAGAACGCCCGGCAAAAGCATACAGGTGGTCCTGGCGGTGTTTATTATGCTTGGGGCTGCCCCTGTGCTGCAAAAAACTGAAGAACTAATAGGCAAGATCAATTTTGGCGCTGCCCTGAAGGCCGAGCAGGCCGCCAACGACAATATGACGAATGCATTCCTGAACATGAACTCTTTTGCAGGTTTTGTTAAGGTGTTTGTTATCATGGCTATAATACCGGCTTTGGGGGAAGAGCTGTTTTTCCGGGGTATGATGATGCGGCTTGTAAGGCAACGCAGCAGAAGCATGCTTTTACCCGTACTATTTACCGCTACTCTTTTTGCGTTTATTCATGCCAATGTTTACGGGCTGTTGTCCATTTTGCTGGCAGGTGTGCTGCTAGCGGTAATATACAATCTTACCGGGTCCCTGTGGTGCAGCATTGCAGCGCATATGTCTTTCAACGGCATCACGATAATACTTGTTTACCTGAGCAGCTATAACAACTATGCAAAAGCATACCTGAGCCAGAATTCTATCTCGCCGTATTTTGTTGTTGCGGGAGCTATTGTTTTTGGTATCTCCTTTTACCTGCTGCTGAAAAATAAAACGCCGCTGCCGGCCAATTGGAGTGATAATTTTACACCGGCGGAACTGGCGGAAAGAACCAATACTTTATGAGTATCCTGTTTTAGGAACGATGACAAAATAAATCCCACCGATTTGAACGCTTCTTTTCCATTTCTGCTGCGTTGAAAAAATCCTTAAATAGCCCACTATTCGCAGATTTTTCAACTTGCATAAAAGAAAAATAATTATCCAACTTGATAGACTTTATTTTGTCAACGTTCCTTATCGCTTAATTTCGCACTCAAATATTAATAATGGCGCTCAACTGGCCCACATTTTTTAAACGATTAGGCAGCTCTGTAATATTTGTGGCAGTTATGCTTACCGGCCTGCTGTGGAATGAATGGTCGTTCCTGGGGCTTATCGCATTGATCGGGATGCTGTGCCTTCGGGATTATTTCAGGCTGGTGCAAAAAGTGGACAAGGAATCATACTGGCCAAAATGGCTGTCCGTTGCGGTGCAACTGTCTGCGCTGGCTATTATCTGCCTGTTTTCGAATAAAGTAAATGAGCTGCTGCCACCATATGGCCGCATTGTGTTTATGCTGCTGCCTATACTGCCGGCCCTGCTATTGCTAAGCAGTGTGCTGTCAAAAAATAATTCGTTATTTCCGCTGCTGCAGGCGGCTGGCGGGTTGCTGTATATTACTTTACCAATGCTGCTGCTGCTGAATATCCATACCTATGATGTTGTGTTACCGATAGCGGTGATCCTCATGATCTGGTGCAATGATACAATGGCCTACCTGGTGGGATCATTCATAGGTAAGCACCAATTCTCTCCCATATCGCCTAACAAGACGTGGGAGGGTGTAGTAGGCGGTGCCGTGTTAACGATAGCTGGGGCAGGCGTGTATGGTTATTATTCCGAAACCTATCGGTTCATAGACTGGATGTCGCTGGCACTGTGCGTGACCGTTGCCGGTACCCTTGGCGACCTGATGGAGTCGAAACTGAAGCGCATGGCGGATATAAAAGACTCCGGCACACTGATGCCGGGCCACGGTGGCGCGCTGGACCGTTTTGATTCGCTGCTGGTGGCGGCGCCGTTTGCGTTTGTGTATAGTTATTATTTTATGAGGTAAGTCACCCAACCCCCTAAAACCCCCAAACCCCCTGAAGGGGGCTTCGCGTGAGAATATATTTTAGGCTGAGGAATTTGAAGCAGCTTTTGTGTTGGATGTTCTATCCAAAAAGAGCAACATAGATCATTTACACATTTTCGCATCCACATACACCTTTCTTCCTTTTGCATTGACGTAGTAGCAACCGCCTCGCGGGCCTTTCCGGTATTTCGCTCCGTTTAAAACATCAAAGTTTTTCTCGCCTCCTTTATATTTCGGGTATGGGTAGCTGCGATAGTTTAGCTTTGGCGGATTGTCTCTTGAAACCGGGCTTGTCGTATAGGCTATTGTCTGGCTGCTGTCTGTATAGTGTGCCGTAATTTTATCATGTGCGTTCACCACGTACTTTTTCTCCACCCACCCATAGCCGTTGTAAGATTTTTTTGTCTTTTCAAACCAAATCTTAAGCGCCACATGATAAAACCGGTCTCTGATAGCCTTGGTTTCATAGCCTGCGCTGTAGGGGATTACTTCAAGACGGCAGGGCGCATGCAACACATCAAATACATTGTATTCTTTTTCAGGCCGGTCGCGGAGCAGGAGGTTGGCAGTATTTACATACACATATTCCTGTGCCATTGCGGTGCCGGCAAGTAAGAAGAGAATGGAAAAAACCAGTTTTTTCATTTGTCGCACACAAAATAATAATAAGATTGCTGCATAAACTATTTTTATGCTCCAATAAGCCCTGCAAAAGCGGTTTATATTAACTTTGCTGTATCAATTAAATGACATGGAAATAAAGCAATTATATACCAGTTGCCTGAGCGAGGCCGCATATTTCATAAGTAGTGAGGGCGAGGCAGCAGTAATAGACCCGCTAAGGGATGTGGATGCCTATATCCAGATGGCGGCCGAGCAGGGTGTAAAGATCAAATACATATTTGAAACACATTTTCACGCCGACTTTGTGAGCGGGCATATAGAACTCGCGCAGAAGACGGGCGCACCTATAGTATATGGGCCGGATACCGAAGCGTCTTTCAAAATACACATGGCAAAAGATGGGGAGGAATTTATGGTGGGCAAGCTGAAGATAAAAGCGATACACACCCCCGGCCATACGCTGGAAAGCACCTGCTACCTGCTGCATGATGAGGCGGGAGCGCCATATTGCATCTTCACGGGAGATACGCTTTTCGTGGGCGACGTAGGCCGGCCAGACCTCTTTAGCGGTAACCTGACCAAAGAAGAGCTTGCGGGAAAAATGTATGACACCCTTCAGAATAAAATAAAGCCACTGAACGATAATATCATCGTATATCCGGCTCATGGACCGGGTTCATCCTGTGGCAAAGCACTTGGGCCAGAGACGTTCAGTACAATTGGGGTGCAAAAGGCGACCAATTATGCCCTGAAAGACATGACCAAGGAGGAATTCATTAAGGTAGTGACAACTGGGTTGAACACGCCTCCTTCTTATTTCCCGGTGAACGCTAAAATAAATAAGGAAGGCTATGAAAGTCTTGATGAAGTATATGAGAAGGGGCTGAATGCATTGAGTGTTGCAGACTTTAAAAAAGCGGTAAACGATGATGTGTGGATACTGGATACAAGGCCTGCTACCATATTTACATCTGGATTTGTGCCCGGCTCCATAAATATAGGTGTAGGTCCGAATGACCGCTATGCGGAGTGGGCGGGAACGCTGATACCTAATAAACAACCGCTGGTGCTGGTAACAGAGCCCGGAAAAGAAAAAGAAAGTATCACTCGTCTTGCCCGCGTGGGTATCGATAATGTTGTTGGCTACCTGGCCGGAGGCTACGAGACATGGAAGACCAGCGGTGAAGAGATAGACATGATCATAGACATAGAGCCAGATGAACTGGCTATGGACATACCGCATGACAACCTGCTGGAAATAATAGATGTGCGCAAGCCGGCTGAATTTGAAACAGCTCATGTAAAAGGCGCTATAAACATGCCGCTGGACACGCTGGCAGACCCGCTGAACATAGCCATGATAGAAGATGACCATAACCTGTATGTGCACTGCGCTGGCGGCTATCGCTCTGTGATCGCAGCATCGTTGCTGAAACGCCAGGGATATCACAACCTGCGCAATGTATTGGGTGGCTTTGCAAAGATGAAGGCGGAGCAAGGGATACCGGTTGTATTTCCAGATAGTGTGAAGGCATAGTTCATTTAAAAATTGTTTTTTCGTAGAGACGCAAAGCATTGCGTCTCTACGTTTTTTAGACCATAACACATTATCAGCAGATGCTGTATTTTGTGCCGGTGAGAAGATCAACGACATTAAAAAAGATCCGGCCAATACACCTGGCTGCGGTTATTTTTTTCACGGTGTCCGGCGGGCCATATGGACTGGAGCCACTGCTGTCCTATGCCGGTGAGCATGGGGCGCTGATATTGTTAGTTATCACTCCGCTGCTGTGGGACGTACCTTCGATATTTACCGTGCTGGAACTGAATGGCATGATGCCAATAACAGGCGGATATTACAAATGGGTGAAACGTGCACTTGGGCCGAGATGGGGTTTTTATGAAGGGCTCTGGACCTGGTTCTACACATTTGTTGACCTGGCTATTTACCCAGTATTGTTTGTTCAATATGCATCGTTTCTGCTGGCCGGCATTGCCGCTTATAAGATATGGCTGTGTCTTGCCATCATCTGGTCTTCAGCAGGCCTGAATATCCGGGGCATACTGCCGGTTGGCCGGATGTCCCTGGTGCTGGCGGCAATGGTTCTTATTCCCTTTATCGTTTTATTTGTTGTTTTCTTCTGGCATCATGCCGCGCCCGTAGCACTACCCGCACCATCGTTAAAGGGTCTTAGCTATTCTTCAATTGGATTGAGCCTGTACACCATTATGTGGAACTGCCTGGGCTGGGACAATGTAACCACCTATGCAGAGGAAGTGGAGAACCCGCTACGTTCCTACCTTACTTCTATGGCCATTGCATTTATTACGGTGATCGTTGTGTATGTACTTGTTATTATTGTCGCGCAGCAGTCAAGGATCAACTATACTATTTTGACCTCGGCAGGTTTTCCGGCATTAGGTGCGTTGATCGGTGGCCAATGGCTTGGTGTCCTTATCGCAGCAGCAGGAATGGCCAGTACATTGGGCCTGTATAGCGCCAACCTTTTATCGGTATCCCGACTGCCGAAAGCAATGGCAGATGATGGACTGCTACCCTCCAAGTTAGGCATACTACATTCAAGATTTCAGACCCCATGGTTCTCCATAGTCGTTTGCTCAGTTGTCATCAGCGCCATGACCCTTTGGACCTTTGGTGAGCTCATTATTATCGATGTAACGATATATGGGGCAGGGTTGTTTTTGGAGTATATATCACTCATCAGGCTAAGGATAAAAGAACCATCTGTACACCGGCCATTTAAAATACCGCTGGGTGTGCCAGGCCTGTGTGTGATGGCAGTGCTGCCGGTTGGCGTGTACACACTCGCGTTAACAGGCGTTTTCTTTTCTGCTACAGAGATCATTAAACCGGCCCTTTTTGCGGTATCTGTTTTATTGACTGCAGAGGTAGCATGGCGGGCGGTAGTGTGGCGGAAGCCATATCTGAATAACAAAACCAGGGTGGATTAGCCGTCCTACAAAATTGGGTTTCAACTTTTGTTGAAACCCAATGCAGCAATGCCCGGAACATTACGTCATTCGCTAATACTACGATCTATATCCATTTCCACCAATGCCGGCGCATGCTGCATTATTTCTTTTATTCCACCTTCTACACTGGCCACAAAGTGAAAGCCTTTGCCGATAAGGAATGAAGCTGCTATCATAGAACGATATCCACCTGCACAATAGATGAGCCACTTCTTGTTCTTATTCAGTTCGGTATATCTATTCCTGAGCGTGTTCAGCGGAATGTGCAATGAACCGGTCATCCTGTTTTTTGCAACCTCCCCACGGTTCCGCACATCCAGCAGGTTGTATTCTTCGGTTTCCAGTAATTGGTTTACTTCCTGCCCGGTAAAGGTCATCACAATACCATAGTCGAATTTGCCCGAGAACCAGGGATTCATTCCACCGTCCAGGTAGCCATAAACATTTTCATACCCGATCCTTGCCAACCGCTCAATAGCTTCTCTTTCCCTGCCGGCCTGCGTTACCAGCAGGATGTTGCTGCTTGCATCAAGCAGCGTTCCCACCCACACCGCAAAATCTCCGTTAAGCCCAATATTCAGTGAGCCTTTAATAAAGCCGGCAGCGAACTCCTGCGGGTCGCGGGTATCCAGTATTACTGCTCCTTGTTTTCTGAAAGCATTGAATTGATCTATCGATAACGGATTTAGATTCATGTTCATCACGTCATCAAATGAGGAGTAACCAGTTTTATTGATCACGGCATCTGTGAAAAAATAACCGGGGATAACGGGCAGATCGGAAGTAACTAAATCAATAAACGTATTACGATCGTTGGTGAGCATGGCATAATTAGTGGCCTTCTGCTCGCCAATTGTAGAATATGATTGCGAGCCAATATTCTTTCCGCAGGCCGAACCGGCACCGTGTCCGGGGTACACGATCACATCATCCGGCAATGTCTTTATTTTGTTCTGCAAGGAACTGAACAGCATACCAGCGAGTTCTTCTTTGCCAAGGTTGCCGCTCAAAAGGTCTGGCCTGCCTACATCGCCCACAAATAAAGTGTCACCTGTGAAGACAGCAAATGGCTTCCCCTCATCATTGTGCAGCAGAAAACTGGTTGATTCTATCGTATGCCCTGGTGTGTGCAGTATCTCCAGGTCCACATTACCTATTTTCAATTTCTCACCGTCTTGCGCTATGTACGCTTTATAGCCGGGAGCGGCATTTGGCCCATACACTATTTGCGCCCCTGTTTTGTTCGCAAGATCTATATGTCCGGATACAAAGTCGGCATGAAAGTGTGTTTCCAGCACATATTTAATGGTTGCCCCTCGTTCTTTTGCGAGCTTCATGTATGGTTCGGGATCCCGGAGCGGGTCAATCACGGCAGCTTCATTACCTGATTCGATATAGTATGCTGCATGCGCCAGGCAACTGGTATATAATTGTTGTACGTACATAAAATTTGTATTGATCAATGACACTTAAAATATTCAAAGGGCTCTTTGCAATTGTTGCACTGGTACAGCGCTTTGCAGGCAGTAGCGCCAAACCTGCTCATGAGCACGGTATCGTCGGAGTGACAATGCGGGCACTCAATAATATTGTTTGTAAAAACTTCGTTGCTGCAAGAGGAGTGAAGCGGTGGCGCAATGCCATATTCTTTTAATTTGGCCTTGGCTGTGTTGCTCATCCAGTCGGTGGTCCACGCAGGGTCATATACCAGTTTAACGGTTACCGGGCGAACGCCTTTTGCTTCGAGCGTCATCTTGATGTCCTGCTCAATGATGCCCATGGCCGGGCAGCCACTGTATGTGGGCGTGATGATGACCTCATAACCTTTGTCTGTGATCTTCACGTCTCTCAGCATACGCATTTCGAAAATCGTAACCACCGGTATCTCCGGATCATTGATCACCGAAAGCATTCGGAAAATGTCCTGCTTTGTATGTCCCGATATTACCATATTGCTTCCGGATATGCGCGTTGCAGATATTGCATTTCTGATAAGATATGTCCGAGATATTCTGTGTGTACGCCATTACCACTGCCGGTTTGGTTATAACCATCTGCGGGTATCTTTAGTTTGGCCTCCGTGAGTATGCGCGTTACATCAGTTTTCCATTTTGCCCTGATCATTCCCATGTCCACGGCTATGTTGCGGTCTTCCAATACAGCAGTTGCGTCATCGGTTTCAAACAGTTCCCCGGTATATGCCCACAGGTCATCTACAGCTTGTTGCATACGGGTATTACTTTCATCCGTTCCATCGCCAAGCCGCAGTGCCCAGTCGGTAGCATGTGCCATATGGTATTTTACTTCCTTCACTGTTTTTGCAGCAATCGCCGCAAGAGTAGTGTCTGCGCTATGAGATAATTCACTGAAGAAGTAATATTCAAAGATAGAGACGAACAATATCCTCGCCATAGTATAGGCAAAATCACCGTTGGGCAATTCCATGATGAGGTGATTGTAAAAATCCCGCTCCTTTCTTCTATAAGCGAGGTCATCGCTGGTCTTACCCTTACCGTCAATTTTCCCGGCATAGTCGAGTATAGCCTGGGCACGGCCTATCATATCAAGTGCGAAGTTGGTGAGCGCAAGATCTTCCTCCAGTATTGGCGCGTTACTGCACCATTCCGACAATCTGTAAGCGTGTATCAATGCATCGTCTCCCATCCGGAGACAGTATTTGTATAATGCTTGTTCCTGTGTCATGATCTTAAGTTTTTAAATCGCCTTTGCACCTTCGGGCATTACATAAAAAGTGGGGATGCGGTACACTTTATCATTCGCCGGATCAAAGAACATTTCATTGTCATCCGGGTTTGATGCAACAATGGCATTTGATGGCACTACCCATATGCTGGTTCCCTCGCCCCTGCGGGTATAAGTGTCCCGCGCATTCTGGAGGGCCATCTCTTTGTCTGATGCATGTACACTGCCGGCATGTATATAGTTTGCACCTGGCTTCGACTGCATAAATACTTCCCACATTGCTAACTGTGAATCTGTTGCCATAAAATTTATTTTATCAGTGAAATATTTTCTTCTCTTTCTTCTGGCGGTATGCTTCTGCAGCCTCTCTTACCCATGCACCGTCATTGTGTACTTTTACATGATGCGCCATGCGTTGCTTATTGCACGGGCCATTGCCGCTGATCACCCTGTAAAATTCCTCCCAGTTTATCGGGCCATGGTCGTAGCACTTTTTTGCCTCATTCCATTTCAGGTCTTTGTCCGGAATAGTAAGGCCGATCACTTCTGCCTGCTGCACCGTTTTATCGATAAACTTCTGACGCAATTCGTCATTCGAACTTCTTTTAATTTTCCATTTCACGGCATCTCCGGTATGTGGCGACTCACTGTCGTGCGGGCCAAACATCATGAGTGAGGGCCACCACCACCTGTTCATTGCATCCCGGGCCATTTCCTGCTGGTCTTTGGTTCCCTTCATCATTTTAGCCATGATCTCATAACCCTGCCGCTGGTGAAAGCTCTCTTCCTTGCATATGCGCACCATTGCACGGCTATACGGGCCATAGGATGTTCGCTGCAGGGATACCTGGTTTACAATGGCAGCACCATCCACCAGCCATCCTATAGCGCCAATGTCTGCCCACGTCAGTGCCGGGTAATTAAAAATGTTGGAGTATTTCGCCTTTCCCGAATGAAGTTGCTCGATCATTTCTCTCCGGGAAATACCAAGAGTTTCTGCTGCACTATACAGATAGAGGCCATGGCCACCTTCGTCCTGTATTTTGGCCAGGAGAATTTGCCTGGCGCGCAGGCTAGGGGCGCGCGTTATCCAGTTACCTTCCGGCTGCATGCCGATCACTTCGGAGTGTGCATGCTGCGACATCTGGCGGATAAGGTGTTTACGGTATGCATCGGGCATTTTGTCTCTTGGCTCGATAGCATCGCCGCGGTCTATTTTTGCTTCAAAGTTCTTGAGCAGGTTATCCTGTATCTCGTTTTTCTTTTCCAGTACTTCCATAAAATACTTTTTAAATTTTCAGCAAAATGTTTTGTTCACCAGCAACCTCCATGAATTACAATGTTCCCCGCCTGGCCTGTTCTGCTTCAATTGATTCAAACAAAGCCTGGAAGTTTCCTTTTCCAAAAGACCGGGCGCCTTTACGTTGTATGATCTCGAAAAACAAGGTAGGCCTGTCTTCCACCGGTTTCGTGAATATCTGCAACAGGTAACCTTCCTCATCCCTGTCCACCATTATTCCCAGGGCCTTAAGAATGGCCATGTCTTCAGCAATGTCGCCAACACGCTCTGCGACGGTATCGTAATAAGTGCCGGGCACATGCAGGAATTCCACACCCCGTTTTCTCATTTGCGATATGGTGTACACAATATCATCTGTAGCCACTGCAATGTGCTGGCATCCCGGCCCTTCATAGAAATCCAGGTATTCTTCCACCTGCGATTTTTTCAGCCCTTTAGCCGGTTCGTTTATCGGGAACTTTATGCGGCCGTTTCCATTGGTCATTACCTTGCTCATTAAAGCAGTGTATTGGGTAGAAATGTCTTTGTCATCAAAAGTGATGAGATTGGCAAAGCCCATCACATCGGCATAGAAGCCGGCCCATTTGTTCATGGTGCCCAGCTCCACATTACCTACCATATGGTCTATATACTTGAGGCCGGTTGGTGTGGGATCGTATTCCGACACCCATTTTTCATACCCTGGCAGGAAGATGCCTTTGTAGTTTTTTCGTTCCACGAAGATGTGCACGGTATCCCCATAGGTGCGAATGCCCGCCCGTACTACCTCGCCATCATTATCCTTTTCCACCATCGGCTCAAAATAGACTTCGGCGCCACGCGACGTCGTCTCCTGGAAAGCCTTGCGCGCATCATCCACCCATAGGGCTATGACTTTTACACCATCACCGTGTTTCGTGATATGCGCTGATATGGGGCTTTCTGAAAGTAAAGGCGTGGTTAACACCAGCCTGATTTTATCTTGTTGCAGTACATAAGATACGTGGTCTTTCACACCAGTTTCAAGCCCGGCATATGCCAGCGACTGAAAGCCGAATGCCGTCTTGTAATAGTGGGCCGCCTGCTTAGCGTTTCCGACATACAGCTCTACATAATCGGTGCCATTGATCGGCAGGAAATCCTGCGCCTTTTCAAAGATCTTTTCAATACCGTAGTTATAATTTGTAACTTCTTTCAGATCGTGCGTATCCATAACAGGTGTTTTAGTCAGTTAACCATGATTTATAATAGTCTGCAACCTCCAGCTTCATTGCCTCCGTCGTTATCATTACCGGGTTAAAGGGATCGATCATTACTGCAAGCTCTTTTGTTTCCTTCTGCCCTATGCTGCGCTCGATAGCGCCGGGGTGCGGCCCATGCGGGATGCCGCCGGGATGCAAGGTGATCTGCCCTGATTTAATATTGTTCCGGCTCATGAAATCTCCGTCCACATAGTACAGTAGTTCGTCACTGTCTATGTTGCTATGGTGATAAGGGGCAGGAATAGCCAGTGGATGGTAATCATAGAGCCTTGGTACAAACGAACAGACCACAAAGTTCTTGCTCTCAAACGTCTGGTGTATCGGCGGCGGCATGTGTATGCGCCCGGTGATGGGCTCAAAATTGAAGATGGAAAAAATATAGGGATAATGATATCCGTCCCAGCCAGCCACATCAAAAGGATGGTTGGCATACACATAAGGGAATATCATTCCTTTCTTTTTTATAAAAATGTCGAAGTCACCGATCTCGTCAATAGCCTGAAGGTTAGATGGCCTTTTTATATCCCGCTCACAAAACGGAGCATGCTCAAGCAGTTGTCCAAAGTCATTCCTGTAGCGGCGCGGGGTGAAAATGGGATCGAATGATTCGATGTACAGGAGACGGTTGTCTGGCGTGTTAAAATGTATCTGGTAAACAGTACCTCTTGGAATTACGATATAGTCGCCATACTGAAAGTGAAGTGAACCGTACATTGTTTCTACAACACCACTGCCCTTGTGCACAAACAACATTTCATCCGCATCCGCATTCTTATAAAAATAAGGTGTTGATTCCGTAGGTGCTGCCAGGCCAATATGCATTGCAGCATTCACAAACAATGTTTTCCGGCTTCTTAAATAGTCCTTTTCGGGCTTTATATCAAAGCCATTAAAGCTCATAGCATTCAGGCCATTGTCTATAGCGATCTCTGGCTTTACCGAATAAGGTTTCCCCTTCTGCCTTACTCTAGTAGGTGGGTATAAATGATAAACAAGAGATGAGAGTCCCGCGAATCCTTGCGTGCCAACCAGTTCTTCCTGAAACAATTTTCCATTTAACTGCCGGCTTACTGTGTGGCGTTTCTCCGGTACTATTCCTAGCGTGTGATAAAAAGGCATGAACTACGTTTTAACACACAAACGTACTCACGGTTATTTGCCGGAAACATGACCGCGGACAGCCCCTAGCATGATTTTGGTCAGAAAAGCAAAGGAAATATTTTGCATACACGATCAGCGACCCCGAAGTCCGCGCAGGCGCGCCACGGCATCGTTCAGCGTTTCCTCTTTCTTTGAAAAGCAGAAACGAATGAGCTTATCATCTTTTTTGCTTTTATAGAAAGCGCTGACCGGTATAGTAGCCACGCCATGTTCTTTAGTGAGCCATTGCGCAAATTCCATGTCCGGCATATCACTGATGCGCTCATAACTAGCTACCTGGAAGTAGCTGCCTTTTGCCGGCTTGTGTATCGTGAAGGGCGTCTCCTTTATAAGCGAAAGAAAATGGTCGCGCTTGCGCTGCATGAGGGCATTTACAGGTTCGGCAGTGCCATGGGCAAGGATATGGGCCAGCGCATGTTGTGCCGGCGTATTCGTAGTAAAGCCTACAAACTGGTGTATGCGCCGGAAGGCCTGGGTAAATTCGGGAGGGGCTATGCAGTAGCCCATTTTCCAACCGGTGCAGTTATAAACCTTCCCGAAGGAATACAGTGCAAAGCTGCGCTGCCGTAGTTCAGGATGTTCCAGTACGCTATAGTGCCGCTCACCGTCAAACACTAATTGCTCATACACCTCGTCAGACAGTATAACAATATTGGTATCTCTCACGATGTCGGCAAGTTCGTCCCAATCGCTTTTGCCCCATATTGCTCCGGTGGGATTGTGCGGGGTATTAATAATTATGGCCCTGGTCTTGGAAGTTACTGCGTCCTTTACCTTATTCCAGTCCACATTAAAATCGGGAGCGGACAGAGCCACCGTTACGGCTTTTGCGCCATTCATTTCTATATTGGGTATGTAGCTGTCATACGCCGGTTCCAGCACTATAGCCTCGTCTCCGGGCTGCAATACAGTGGTGAAAGCTGTATAAATAGCATAGGTAGCGCCGGGAGTGATAGTTATCTCACTATCCGCGTTAACGTCAACATTGTACCGCAGCTTGAAATTGGCCGCAATCTGCTGCCTAAGTGTGGGTAAGCCCGGCATGGGCGCATATTGGTTAAAGCCATTGCGTGCGGCATCGCCAAGCGCCTGCGATAACGCCTCATCAATATGAAAATCAGGAAAACCTTGCGAGAGGTTAATAGCGTTGTGCTGAGTGGCAAGGGCACTCATTACTGTAAATATAGTAGTGCCGGTGGCAGAATGCTTAACCCCAAACCCCTGAAGGGGCTTTCCCTTAATGTCTGTCCCGTGTTTGTTGCTGTCCATAGGAAGCATATTTGTGCATATCGTAGAGACATAATGCATTGCGTCTCTACACGCGGTGAACATTTATTGAAACGCTAATTGCGATCAGCTGACCTGGAAAATTATACGCAACTCATCTATCTCGCCGCCCTGATGCATGGTTCCTCCTTCAGGGGGAGGGGATTTGGTGGGGTTATAGAAACTTATCCCCCTTATTCCTTTTCACTTCGGCCACATATTCCTTGATCTGTTGCTCCCTGTTGCGTTCGCAGATGAGCAAAATATCGGGCGTATCCACAACAATAAAATTTTCAAGGCCCTGCAGCACTACGAGCTTTTCGTTGGGGGCTTTTATCATACACTGCGTAGCATCGATCACCATTACATTGTTGCCTAGCACGGCATTGCCCAGGTAGTCCTTATTGCAGTTGTCGTAAGCAGACTCCCATGTACCGAGGTCGCACCAGCCAAAGTAAGAAGGGATAACATAGACATTCCGTGCTTTTTCCATAATACCGTAGTCTATGGAGATATTAGTGCAATGGGGGTAAAGTTTGGTTATCGCGTCGTGCTCGCCGGGCGTATTATAAGCACCCGTAGCCTGTAAGAAAACATCATTCATCTCCGGCAGGAAATGTTCCAGGGCTTCCATTATTGTTTGCACGTTCCAGACAAATATCCCGGAGTTCCAGAGAAAATCGCCGCTTTTCAGGAAGGTACGAGCAAGCTCAAGCGATGGCTTTTCTGTGAATGTTTTTACACGGTAAGATTGGTCCACTTCCTGCTCCGGGTCGTACTGTATATAACCATAACCGGTGTCGGGGCGGGTGGGTTTGATGCCCAGTGTCAGCAGCGACTTGTGATGAGCTACAAAATCAAGCGCCTCATGCGCAGTGCGCTCAAAAGCATGCTCATCCATTATAAGGTGGTCAGCCGGTGACATGATAATGTTGGCCAGCGGGTTCAGCGCCATGATCTTGTGGGCAAAGTAGGCTGCACAGGGCGCTGTATTTTTCCGGGATGGCTCGCTGATGATGTTTTCATCACTTAGTTCCGGTATCTGCTGTTTCAGGGTATCTATATATTGCTCGTTGGTAATGAAATAGATATTCTCCTTAGGGCAGATATGCTTGAAACGGTTGTAAGTCCACTGTATCAGGGAGCGGCCGGTACCGAGCAGATCAAGGAACTGCTTGGGGTGATGCGTACGGCTTTCCGGCCAAAACCTGCTGCCGATACCCCCGGCCATTATAGCTACGTAGTTATTTTGAATACTCATTTCAAATTCAA
The DNA here is from genome assembly GCA_903887415.1 of uncultured Bacteroidota bacterium. Taxonomy (GTDB): domain Bacteria; phylum Bacteroidota; class Bacteroidia; order Chitinophagales; family Chitinophagaceae; genus Nemorincola. The sequence continues at coordinate 121,266 of CAISPO010000020.1, forward strand.
AAGTTAAAAGTCAAAAATCAAAAAAAACGTATCGTCGACACCCCAAACAAAGAATCCGCTATGTTGTGCTTGAATAATACCAGCTAAAAATAGAACAAATCAAGGCATTATTATAACAATAAACGGCGCCCGGATCACGGACGCCGTTAAATAACGTTAATGGAAAATTATTCGGCTTCCGCCACCACTTCCTTCACTTCGGGTATCATGCGCTTCATCATACCTTCTATACCTGTTTTCAGGGTTATCATAGAAGATGGGCAGCCGGAGCAGGAGCCTTGCAGCATCAGCTTCACCGTACCGTTATCGAACCCTTTGAAGCTGATAGCGCCGCCATCCATTTCCACTGCGGGTTTCACATAGTTTTCCAGCAGCTCTTTTATACGCACTACCACGTCTTCGTCGCCTGCGCTTACGGTGTTAGTGTCTGCTTTCGCCACTACCAGGTCTTCATTTATCACCGCCTTGCCCTCTTCCAGGTATTCTTTCAGGAACTGGCGGATGGATGGGATCACATCGTCCCAATTGGTTTCTATTGTTTTTGACAGCGTCACAAAGTTGCTGGCTATAAATACACTCCGGATAAACGGGAACGCAAATAATTCCTTTGCAAGGGGGGAAGGCGTTGCGGACGACTCATCCGGGAAATCAATGCTCTTTCCGGGATATAGCAGCTTGTTGGCCACAAACTTCATAGTCTCCGGGTTAGGGGTCATTTCGGTATAAATACTCACGATCGTGTTTCCTGTCTTCAGCATCTCAAATATATTTTGACAAAAATACTGAAATATGGCTTTCCGCCTGATTATTTATAGCAATATGCATAAAGGTTAAATCAATAGCCAGGGCGATAAACGTAAGCTGCACTCTTTTTCACGTTTCGTTGGCTGCACATGGATTGGTTTTTATTATTTATCAAGGGGGAAGTGTTTCCTGAAAATTAAACTACGATCATGAAAACTATCTTAATTATCATATGCCTGTCCTTCAGCGTTAACCTGCACTCCCAGATAGTGCAGATAAGAAGAGACACGGCTACCACGCCGGCTCCGCCGGTATATAATCCATTCCAATTGCCTAATTATTACCAGAACAACTCCATGTTCAGCAACAATAGTATGCAAACAAACCCACCACCAAATCCCCATGCAGGCCCATATACCGGTAATGCAACCTATACCGACCCCACAAAGGGCACTCCAGGACCGGCACCTTATAACAGTGCGAATGTTAACCAGCCGTTTCCACCTGTTACAACCAACCCCAAAAATGACAATTAAAAAAATATTGCTGTAATAGCCTGATTTGCAGTGTTTTCTATTTTATTATTTTATTAACAGGCTGCGGGTACGGTTTTGTTTACACTAAGGGAGAACAGGATTGTGAACTAATAAAAACGTAAGATCATGAAAAAGATACTAATAGCACTGGCAATGAGCGGATTTGTTTATTGCAGCGCGGAAGCCCAGACAGACAATAAGAAGAATTGCGAAACAACCAGCAACCAGGTTTGCAGGCGGTCTTCAGGAAATAATATCTCCTGCTACAAAACTAAGTATGCCGAAAACTTCAAGGTATGCAAGAATGAAAATGGCTACTTTATCTGCTGCGAAACACCTGATGGCGGCAATGCAACGCATCCGGTAAATACCACTGTTGCGGTCAATGAATTCCGTGACGATTATAATGCCGGCCAGCCGCAGTACGCCAACCAGGACTATACCATGCGGGCGCCAGTGTCTCAGTCATTCCTGGAATATAGCCAAAACGCATCTGCGTCTTATGAAGGCTATTACGCCACCCCTAAAGGGAAAATGAAGGTTTGCTATGGCGGGAACAATGTAGCAAAACTGACCCGCGCACCATGGGAAGGCTGCCCAAGTCCAGAAAACGATGGGCCTGACAAGAACATACAGAGGAACCCAAATGCTATGGCTCCCGAAACAAAATAAAACCTTACCACTCATGATAAAAAGCAGGATGGATATACCGTCCTGCTTTTTTTATGGGTACAAAAGGATAAATTTGCACGGAAGGGTAAAATACTGTGTACGTGTAAACTGTAAAGCGCAATGCAAAAAATACTTGTAGCAATTCTAATACTCGGCTTATCTTCTTTAAATGCCGTGGCCAAAAAGCCATCTGCCGGAATCATAGGCATTTCTCACCAAAGGAAGGCTGCAAAAGATACAGCAGCCGTGAATTTCAAAGTATGTAAAAATGACGTTGGTTATTCCATTTGCGGAGAAACCCCGTCTTTAGCCAATTCCACATACCATGAGCCTGCCCACAAACCGGAATACACACCAGATTACGAAAAAGACATTGCGGCCATTATACTGCGTGGCATACCCGAAATACCAAAGGTGAAATTCCCAAACGACAAACCGGGCCCCGAAACACAATCGGGAGAAATTGCGGGTATCTGTTCATGGAACGGTGCGTGGTAAATATGTGCCTATGCCGGTTCTGTAGTTTCTTCCTGTTGCACCCATTTTTTCTCATTGAGATGGGTCACTGAAACTTCAAGGTTGTAGCGGGTTGTCAGGTAGGCTGCCAGTTGATTGGCCGCATATACAGACCTGTGCTGGCCGCCGGTGCAGCCGAACGCCACACTTAGCTGCTCAAATCCACGGGCAATATAGTCCTCAATATTTATTGACACCAGCGAATAAACGTGATTCATAAAATCAGGCATTCTCGTTTCGCGCTCCAGGAACTGGCGCACCATTTCATCGTTTCCGGTGAGAAATTTATAGGCTGCGTACCTGCCCGGGTTCAGGATGCCCCTGCAATCAAATACATAACCCCCACCATGTGAGTTGGTAGGTTTTGGCATACCCGCCTTGTAAGAAAAACTACTGATCTGCACTTCCAGCTTTGGCTTGTCTGCACTTGGCACGGTCGTGTACCGGTCCTGCATTTCCGGCGACGACAACTTGTCCAGTAATGACCTCAATTCGGGATAGGCTGGTGTCTGCGGATGATCGGAAAGAAAAAGCTGGAGGTTTTTTAATGCCGGGCCTATGCTGGTAATAAAATGAGCCTTGTGCTGCAGCAGCCCGCGGAAGCCATAAGAGCCTAACACCTGCAGCAGCCGCACCAGTACAAATTGCACATAACCGCGCCTGAAATGTATCTCGTCCATACGGGATATATGCAGATCGTTGAGGCTGCTGATGTAACCATTGAGCAGGTCTTCCTTCCATGCCCCAGGCAACTGCGCCCTTGCCTGCCAGAGCAGGGAGGCTATATCATATTGCGGCGGCCCCTGCATGCCGCCCTGGAAGTCGATAAAGTATATCTTGCCATCATGCACCATAATGTTGCGGCTCTGGAAGTCGCGGTACATAAATGTTTGTGGCTGCACACGGCCCAGATCTTTACTCAGCAGTTCCATTTCACTCATCAGCAGCGAACGGTCGTAAGGAATATTCTGAAGGTCGGCGAAGTAGTATTTGAAATAAAGGAGATCAGCCATTATAGCTTTCTCATCGAACTGGCGGGAAGCGAAACACTGTTTGTAATCAGCATCCCTGCCGGCTATCCACTGCACCTTTGCAAGCTGAGCGAGCGCTTTGTGGTATAGTTTGCGCACCGGCTCCGTATATCCGTCTTTTGTTACGAGGTCGAAAAGGGAAATTTTGCCAAGATCCTGCTGCAGATAGGCCCTGCGGTCTTTACTGGTCTTGTAAACTTCCGGTACGTTGATCTGGTGTTTGCGAAACAGCTCAGTGAAATAAAAATAGGTGTTATTTTCAGCTACGTTGGTGTTGTATGTGCCTATACAAGTTGTTTTGCCGCAGGTAAGCCGGTAATAACGGCGGTCTGAACCAGAAACGGCAAGCGCTTCAATAGTTTCGGCCTTTTTTTCAAAATGCTCTTCAAACAGTTTTTCTAAAATGCCAGTGATCTGCACGATGGATTTATTGTGTGTTATCATCTACTTACTATGTTAAAGGGTTTAGGCCTTGCCATTACCCGGATATTCAAACAAAAATACTTCCCTTTTTGCAGAGGAAAAATTATTCCAGTGCACTTCTTCAATTTTCGCTGCCACCACACCGCAGGTTGGCATATTATCTATCCTGAACTGCGGTGATAAATTGTTGACAAACTCAGTAATACCGGGATTATGCGCCACGATAAATACCGTTTTCACCGAATCCTTGACATCATGGATCACCTCATCAAAAACAGAGGGGATGCAATGATACAGTTTTTCTTCCCATTTGATATTATCGGCATCATAACCTACTTCTTTTGCTATCCTCTTAGCTGTTTGCCGCGTCCGTTTTGCGCTGCTCGATATGATAAGATCGGGGATGATGTGCTGCTCTTTCAGCTTTTTCCCCATTGCGGGCGCTTCCTCTTTTCCCCGGTCATTGAGCGGTCGCTCAAAATCACTTTGCAGGGGGTTTGCCCAACTGCTTTTGGCATGCCTGATTATCACTAATGTTCGTTGCATAAAAAACCCCAGCTCCTATAGGAGAGCTGCCCCTAAAATTGTAACACCCGATCCGTGAACAGGGAAGCCAAAATTCGCTTTTTTTTTACAAAGCAAAACAGATTTTTCTATGCCCGTGGGATGAAGAGCGTACTTTTATTTAAAGTACCGGGCACATACACTTATTTTTCAGCGTTCCAGATGAGCTTTTCCAGTTGGGTGCGGTCTGTTATGAGGTATGCGCGGTACTGGTCGGTATAGGCCCACTTTTTTGCAACCGGATCAAATCTTTCCGGAATTGCACTCCAAAGTACTTTTTTATCCTTGTTCACAATAAAAACCTTTGGGTAAGGCAGCCCCATCATCACGAGCATTGACTGGTCTGGTAATTCGGTCACAGAACCACCTGAAACAAAACGTGAATTTCCGATCGCGGCAAGACCCTCTTTCTCCACGGTACATTGATATTCCCATATTTTTTTCAGATCACGCTCCCCGGTAGCCGGCTCTTTCAGTTTTACTATTGTTGGCAGGTCCGTATTGCACGAATTATTATTGAAGAGGTATAAATAGCCCTTGGGTGAACGCTTAACCGAATGCTGGCCGCAAAACAAGCTGTTTTGCTTTTGGGTTATACCTTGCTTGTATATCGGGCCATAAGTGCTCAGCACGTTCCCTTCAGGGTATTTGATCTTTACAATGCGGCTAATGTTCCTTATGCCCAGGTAAATAACCTTTTCTTTTTCATCGAAGAAAAAAGAGTTTTCATGGAGGTCAAAATCATCGGAGGTGCAGTCTGCGGTTCTGCGCATGCCCAGGTCTGACCGGTTTTGATATTGCAGGCCGCTCCATTGCCATACCGTGCGACAATTTTCATCGACCTCCACAATATTGCTGAACCGTTTGCTGCGGAAAAATCCAGAGCTGTCATACACATATTTCGGTATGCTGTCCGGAATTATTGGCCGCGAGTGCCCGGACAAATCTTCGTATATCATACCCATGTAATGGCCATTGCTCAAACGGTTGAATTCGTGGTGCATCACAACTGTTTCACCGCGGGGATATTGCCATAAGATCTTTCCGTTATAGTCCATCTCGAAAGGACGGTTGCCGGTAAAAAACGTGATCGTTCCCTCCGGCGTCACCCTTATATCGCGGGGCGCTACGGCATTTTTCGGCGCATGGTCGGTACCCGGAAGAAACCATACCGGGTTGCCCTTCATATCATACAAAGCCATATTGCCATCAATGAACACATAGGCGTCTTTATATGTTTGTGCACCCTCAATTATCCGCAAGCGTGTAACAGTTGTATCTGCATTTGGCGTCACCTTAACGCCAAAATGATGGAATGCGCTTTTAGCAGCTATGTTGCCTGCTATGTAAGAAACAACCCGCCAGGTGTACGCAGCTCCAAAAGAGGGTACTTCAGCAATGATCTTGTTTTCAGTCATTGCCAGGGCAGTGGTTATGTTTTTTTCAAACTCGCTGTCTGAACTGTAAGTTCCCCTGGCGATCTCTATCTTATATTTTATTGCCCCGGGTTGTGCCGGAAATGAAAAACCGATGAGCCGGTAGCATAACTGGTCGCCCTCGTGCGGAAACACCTGGGCGATTAATAGATAATGGAAGCAGATTGAGACAATAAGAAGGCCTAAACTCTTGTACATAAACACTTTCGGAATAGCAAACCTATGTTATGTATCTTGTTTACGCCCCGGGAAAGTGGTAAATACCCTTTATGTAGTGGTTAGTACAGATCCGGTTGTGGCGCCGGGTGGTTTGTAATATTTCAACTCTAATTTCTCCCCATCGAAAACTGCATAGCTGTCATACCGTATCCAGTCGCCCAGGTTCACATAGACGCTGTTTTGGGGCAGCGGGTATTCTATAGCAATATGCCTGTGCCCGAAAACAAAGTAATCTATATGCTCCTGCTGTAGTTTTTCAATGCAGAATTTTACCAGCATTTCTTTTTCAGGCCCCAGGAATTCTTTTATAGGCGTGTCCGCATGTTTTGGGCCTAACTGGCTGAACCATGCTGCAATGCCAACGCCAGTATCCGGGTGCACCCGCCGGTAAAGCCATTGCAGCAGGCTGCTGCTCAATACTTTTTTCAAAAACTTATAGCCATGATCGCCGGGCCCAAGGCCATCCCCGTGGCCTATGAACAGCTTTTTGCCGTTGAACTCCCGGGTTATGGGTGCATAATGTACGGGTATGTTCAACTCTTCCTTAAAGTAGCCCATCATCCATATATCGTGGTTGCCGGTAAACGCTTCTATCTGCAGGCCACTATCGCTTAGCTCTGCCAGTTTGCCCATGAAGCGGCTGTGACCCTTTGGCACAACGTTCTTATATTCAAACCAGGTGTCAAAAAGGTCGCCTACGAGGTACAGCAGTGCGGCATCTGCCTTTATCTCGTCCAGCCACTGGCATATGCGCCGCTCACGCGCTATACTGGTGGCGCGGTCAGGTATGCCCAAATGAAAATCGGAAGCGAAATAAATTTTTTTACCCTTTGGTAATTCCATGCGGCGAATAAGAGATGGGTAAAGATAAGTAAAGATGGCAAAAACGGCTTAACCGCTGCAACTATAGAAAAGGCAGCTCAATAGTCGAAGGTTTCAGCAAATTTCGTGTGCTTCTTTTGCGCTCTCGCGGGCCTTGTCTTCGCGGGCTTTGAAGTATAATTTCTACTCACGAAACCAATGCCACAGGAAAAATAATTTGTTTTCATAAAGTACTCGTTACTGTTATTGCTGTATTGGTTTACTTTGTTTGTGCTTATGTAAGAAGGTATAAAACAAAATTGCTGGAAAATATAGACCCCGAGCTTTTTTGTATCGGCAACGTGCTCCGATATTTGCGCTTGTGCCTGGAATATGAGCTTACTGACATTTCCTTTTGTGGAAAACTGATATTGATCATAGAAAATTACAGGCGGATAGCCCGGCGACGGTGTTGGATGAGTTGTTGTATAATTGATATCAGACTTTTGATCACCCCCTAAAAATATCCCCGGGCCGCAAGACAAGCCAACATGGATTTTTTGAAACTTCCCTATTCCGATATCGGCTTTAGGAGAAACAAAGAAGTAAGTGGATTTTTGAGACAGGTTGAGTATGTCTGAAAAGTTTGTGGTTTTAATATCACCCAGGTGCCGGCTAAAGGAATATTTCTGAACACTCAACGCGCCTCCTAATGCCAAACGACCCGATACTTTTTTCAGGTAATAGCCTTCGCATCCCGGAGTTGGGATTACTGTCTTTATAAATGTCGCCGATGCGCCCATCCCCGCCTGGAATCCAATAATATTTTGTGCGTGAGCGGGAAAGACGATAATAAATAGAACGGCGATAAGGATAACAGGTTTCATATTTTGCTAACGTTTTTGAACGGCGGTTTATTTTGCAAAGTAGCCCAATTGTAAAATTTTCTATGACAAATGTATTTGGTACGTAATTTGCATAACTTTAGTTATTCAATTCAATTCGGGCATTTTAAAAAACAGCATAAAATGGTTTGTGCGGTAAGGAGTGGAGGTGTATATGCTATGTTTCTTGGTTTTTTTATTTGTGCGCAAGGCTTTGTCGCGTCCGCTAAGGATGGAAAAGAAGGCGGCGCAGCTGTTGCATCAGCGGGGCCGGTAGCGATCAATCGTGCGCCCGCAGAGTTTCAATGGGATGCTAACCGCAAACTTTCATGGGATGACTTTCGTGGCGATGCGATGCCGGAGACAGAGCGAAGCGCCGCGGCCACTCACTGCGGCATAGGCTTTAAAACGAAAACCGAAGGGCCTGACAAGAAGCAGAAGGTGGTGGTCTATAACACGTTCTATACTTCAAAATCGTGGGTACGGCCGGATGCAAAGAAGCCTTCAATATTGGAGCACGAGCAGGGGCACTTTGACCTCTGCGAAATATATACCCGCAAGCTGAGGGCGCGCATGGAGCAGTTTGATTTCAGCGCTGCTGATATCCGTACGGCACTGATGGGCATATATGACGAAATAAGCCGTGAATACGAAAGCCGGCAGCAGGCTTATGAGCAGGAAACCGTGCACGGCACGAACGTCCCCGCCCAAAAACACTGGCGCGAAATGATCGCGATGGAGTTATAGATATGGCCTAACTTTGCGCCATGTCGAAGAAAGCAATGCTCATTATTATGGATGGCTGGGGACACGGTAAAGTCCCATCCGCAGATGCCATCGTTCATGCCAATGCACCTTTTGTAAAATCACTTTATAGCAAATATCCCAACACTGAGCTCATCACCTGCGGTGAAGCTGTGGGCCTGCCTGATGGGCAGATGGGCAATTCGGAAGTGGGGCACCTGAACATAGGCGCAGGAAGGGTGGTGTACCAGGAACTTCAGCGTATAAACGTAGCGGTCAGGGACGGTGAGCTGGAAGCAAGCCCTGTGCTTCATGCTGCCTTTGAAGCCGCCAAATCCGCTGGAAAAACACTTCATTTAATGGGCCTGGTAAGTGATGGCGGTGTGCACTCTCATATCGATCATTTGAAAAAACTCTGTGCCCTGGCAAGCAATAACAAGATACCAAATGTTGCCGTTCACGCGTTTACAGACGGACGTGACTGTGACCCCAAGAGCGGGCTTGGCTTCATCACAGACCTTAACGCCCACCTGCAAAGCACGGGCTGCAAGCTGGCCACAGTCACCGGCCGATTCTATGCTATGGACCGGGACAAACGCTGGGAGCGTGTGAAGGTAGCCTATGATGGGATGGTGAATGGCCTGGGTGTACATACTACTGATCCGCTGTCGGCAATAACCGCATCTTACCATGAGCAGGTAACAGACGAATTTATCAAGCCAATAATAGTATGCGATAATGCCGGCAAGCCGGTAGCAACTATTAAAGACGGCGATGTCGTAATCTGCTTCAACTTCCGCACAGACCGCTGCCGGGAGATAACAGTAGCGCTCACCCAGCAGGCATTTCATGAGCAGAACATGCACCCGCTGAATCTCCATTATGTAACCATGACGGAGTATGACAAGAGCTTTAAGCAGGTAAACGTTATCTTTGAAAACAAAGACCTCACAAATACGCTTGGCGAAGTGCTGGAAACAAACGGAAAAACACAGATACGCATAGCAGAGACAGAAAAATACCCGCACGTTACCTTCTTCTTTTCAGGGGGCAGAGAGAACCCTTTCAACGGCGAAAAACGCATCATGATACCATCACCGCGCACAGTAACTACTTACGATCAGAAGCCAGAGATGAGCGCGAATGAGGTAACAGCCGCTATACTGCCGGAGATAAAAGCGCAAAGTGCGGATTTTATCTGCCTCAACTTTGCCAATGCAGATATGGTGGGGCATACCGGTGTTTGGGAGGCGGTGGTAAAAGCTGTGGAAACGGTGGACAATTGCGTAAGCCAGATAGTGCCTGCAGCTCTCGAAAATGGTTATGCGGTGTTCCTGACTGCCGATCACGGCAATGCCGACTACATGGTAAATGAGGATGGGACGCCCAATACGGCACATACGCTTAACCCCGTGCCGCTGTTCCTTATATCCAATGATTTTAAAGGGACGTTGAAACCCGGTAAACTGGGAGACCTCGCGCCAACGATACTCACCTATATGGGTATTGCTATACCGAATGAGATGACGGGCAATGTACTGATTGGCTAAATGGAACCCATAATGAAATGCAGGAAAAATTTCGTTACTTTATTCTCCTGATGATCTCAGAGTAATTTATAGCCGTTTATGAAAAACATCTTTTCACTTATTGCGCTCACCTGCCTGCTTTCCATAAGCGCCTACGGCCAGAAAAAACACAAGGGGGAAGATACTGCAACCCAGAAAACAGACTCTCTGCCTTACCAGAAATACCCTACCCTGCCTGCATTTAATATCATGCTGCGCGACAGTGTTACCATTTTCAACACCTATAATATCCCTGAAGGCCGGCCCACGCTACTGATGCTCTTCGACCCGGACTGTAAACATTGTAAGGCAGAGATCAGGAGGTTGCTCGATGGCATGGACTCGCTGAAAGAGATACGCTTTTACCTGGTCACTTCCGTTCATGATTTTAAGCGAATACGCGATTTTTATGACGAATACCACCTTGGTGATTATAAAAACATAGAAGTGGTAGGCCGCGATTATGAGTACTTCTTTATAACTTATTACGGCGTAAAATTTGTGCCTGACCTGGTGTTATATGATACGCATAAAAACCTGGTAAAGTTCTTTGAAGGGCATGTGACGGTGGAGGAACTATATCGGTTAACGCATTGATCTGCCTTTTTTGTTCAACCACCAGGTCCCATACAATCTCGAAAATCCAATTATCCGCCAATCCTGATCCAATGTTTTATTCTTTCAAAGGCTTCATCCCCATCGTCCATCCATCTGCTTTCGTACATCCGCTGGCTGCTGTTACGGGCAATGTAATTATAGGCAAAGATGTGTACGTAGGCCCCGGCGCAGCCATTCGCGGTGACTGGGGCGGCATAGTGATAGAAGATGGCTGCAATGTGCAGGAAAGCTGCACCGTGCATATGTTTCCCGGTGTTACGCTTACGCTGCGGGAGGGCGCCCATATAGGGCATGGCGCTATTATTCATGGTGCCAACATTGGCCGCAATGTGCTGGTAGGCATGAACTCTGTAATAATGGACGAGGCCGAGATAGGCGATGAGAGCATTATTGGCGCTATGACATTCATTGCTGCCAAAACAATAATCCCGGTAAGATCGCTGGTAGTAGGCAATCCCGGCAAGGTCATCAAGCAAGTGAGCGATGAAATGATAGCCTGGAAAACAAAGGGCACCCGCCTCTACCAGATGCTGCCCAAAGACTGTCACGATACCCTCATAGAGTGTCAACCCTTAAGCGAAATGCCCGCCAGCAGGCCTACGCAGGAGTCGTTGTATGATACGTGGGAGAAGATAAAGGGTAAAGAATGATTACTTCTTAATGCATACCAAGCCCATAATATAGTTAGTGGTATAATAGGTAGAGAGGTATTTTGTTGTTGTAACCACTTGCACATTATTAACTGAGTATGACTGAAGGTATGCCGGATCGCTGCAGCCAGACCCACTCGGCGTGCCACCATCCCGGCAGTGCTCGGTTGCATAACGTTGTCCGCCCAGGGTAATGTGCGATAGTATAAACGTATCATTTGCAGCCCCGGTAACCGGAACTACCAGCACAAAATCATAAGCTTCCGACAGACCAGCCACCAGATTTATCAAGGTGTCAGAAGTTGTATCGTTTGAGGTTGGGTATGTCCAATACACAGGCAAATGCGCCGAACCAACAAGTTCATTAAATGCACCATTTCGTTGGTATATATTGCATATGCTGCTATCTAGTTCTGCGCGTGTAAAACCAATTGCCGTCACTCCAATACTACCAAGGCAGCTCACCTGGCATTTATCCGAATCACAGCCCATAAATGCAACAACCAGCAAAAGCAACGTTATGGAATATTTCAATTTCATAGAGATCTATTGCAACAGTAAATGTGCGCGCAATATAAATATATGCATTCCTTAGTTCCCATTTTACAATTTCGTAGGGGCGGACCCATTTGTCCGCCCAAAAGGGTTTGGAGAGATACCGCCCCGATGGTTTTTGTGTTACACAGGGCGGAGACATGGGTCCGCCCCTACGGTGAAAATTCCCAAATGGCCTAAAATCAAAAAGCCCCGGAAAAACCGGGGCCTTTGGAATTTGGAATTTTATTTTTTGGAATTTTAGTAATCCATACCCATTCCGCCTGGCATTCCACCGCCTGCTGGTGCAGATGATTTTGGCTCCGGCTTGTCGGCAATAACGCACTCTGTAGTGAGGAACATGCTGGCAATAGAAGCAGCATTCTCCAGCGCTACGCGGCTCACCTTAGTTGGGTCTATCACACCTGCAGCAAGCAGTTTTTCATAAACCTCTGTGCGGGCGTTGAAACCATAGTCTGCTTTACCCTCGCGTACTTTCTGAACGATGATAGATGCTTCAAGGCCTGCGTTGTTCACGATCTGGCGAAGTGGCTCTTCGAGCGCGCGGCGCACGATAGCAACACCGGTCTTCTCATCGAAGTTGACAGTTTCTACTTTCTCCAGCGAGTTGATAGCGCGGATGTAAGCAACACCACCACCGGGAACGATACCTTCTTCTACCGCAGCGCGTGTAGCATGCAGGGCGTCGTCAACACGGTCTTTCTTCTCTTTCATTTCCACTTCAGATGCAGCGCCTATGTACAGCACAGCAACACCACCGCTCAGCTTGGCAAGACGCTCCTGGAGTTTTTCCTTATCATAATCGCTGGTAGTAGTTTCTATCTGCGTTTTGATCTGGTTTACACGGCCGTTGATCTCATTTTTCTTGCCTTTACCACCTACTATTGTTGTGTTGTCTTTATCGATAGTAATGCTTTCAGCCTGGCCAAGAGCAGCTATTGTAGTGCCTTCCAGCTTGTGGCCCATATCTTCGCTGATAACGGTACCGCCGGTGAGGGCAGCAATGTCTTGCAGCATTTCTTTGCGACGGTCACCGAAGCCCGGTGCCTTTACTGCAGCGATCTTCAATGAACCACGCAGTTTGTTTACCACCAGGGTTGATAGTGCTTCACCATCAACATCTTCAGCGATGATCAGTAACGGACGGCCGCTCTGTACCACGCTTTCCAGGATAGGAAGAATGTCTTTAAGAGTGCTTACTTTTTTCTCGTAGATCAGGATGTAAGGGTTCTGCAACTCTACCTGCATCTTCTCTGTATTGGTCACAAAGTAAGCGCTCAGGTAGCCGCGGTCGAACTGCATGCCTTCTACAACCTCAACAGTTGTTTCTGTGCCCTTAGCTTCTTCCACAGTGATAACGCCTTCGTTACCTACCTTGGCCATAGCCTGTGCGATAAGCGAACCAATAGCGTTGTCGTTATTTGCAGAAATAGAAGCAACCTGCTCTATCTTCTTATTGTCGTTACCTACTTTTTCTGATTGTTTCTTGAGGTTCTCCACAACAGCAGCTACTGCCTTGTCGATACCACGCTTCAGGTCCATTGGGTTGGCGCCTGCAGCTACGTTCTTCAGGCCTTCACCTATGATAGACTGAGCAAGAACGGTTGCAGTAGTAGTACCATCACCAGCCAGGTCGGCTGTTTTAGAGGCTACTTCTTTCACCATTTGCGCACCCAGGTTCTCGATAGAATCTTCCAGCTCTATTTCCTTAGCTACGGTAACACCATCTTTAGTGATCGCCGGAGCGCCGAATTTTTTCTCGATAACCACATTACGGCCTTTAGGACCCAGGGTTACTTTTACTGCATCAGCCAGTATATCCACACCGCGCTTCATCCTGTTGCGCGCATCAATATTGAAGAAAAGTTGTTTTGACATATGTTTTGAATTTGATAATTTGGCAATTAGCCAATTAGTTAATGAATATTATTTCTTAAAAACAAGGGCAATTGTCTCATTGTCGAATTGCCTCATTGTCTAATTAGTTTAGATAACAGCAAGGATATCACTCTCGCGCATGATCAGGTAGTCTTCACCTTCGTGAGAAACCTCTGTGCCGGCATACTTACCATAAAGGATGGTGTCTCCGCTTTTCACCGTCATTGGCTCGTCTTTCTTACCAGGTCCGGCAGCTATAACGATGCCACGCTGTGGTTTTTCTTTTGCAGTGTCGGGGATGATGATGCCTCCGGCAGTTTTCTCTTCCGCTGCTGCGGGTTTCACTATTACCCTGTCGTGTAGTGGGGTAATGCTTGCTTTTTTAGCCATGGTTTTTATGTTTTAAAATTTTTAAACTGTTTGGTGGGTTTCACCCAATTGGTCTTCAACATTTTCTGTGCCAGTCGCTGGCGGGCTGCAAATGTCGCTATTTTGGCAGACAAATGATGTTAAAACATTGTTTTTTGGCTAAATATGTCAGGAGGGTGGTGAATTTTTGACAAGGAGTTATCTACAGCAGATTCCTTAACATACCAAACGCTTGCCAGTGAAGTTAATCTTGATTAATCTCAGGTTCAGAGATTTAACTTCTCTCCGATGCGAGTCAAAAAGTCGCTTTATTGTAAATGTTTTTACCTTTAAATTAAAATGCAACCTCAATGATATCTTTTCAAAAAACCTTACCCCTTGTTTTTATCCTGTGCATATTTGCCGCCTGCCACAAAACCAAAACACACAACATCTCGCCACTAGCTATAGGCGAAAATCTCGGCTACATCACCCAAGCCATAGAAATAACGAATGGTGACACAGAGACATTTAGGTTTGTGTATAACCCCGACAACACGCTCGACTCGGTCATTGATGAAGGTAATTGCGTAGGGTGCGGCGGCAGAACTTATGCAATTAATTACTACTCATATTCCAGCCCCTACATCCATATTTTCTATTCCGAACAAGACACTTTTAATCCTTCCACCTATTCTGCCCCGTGGGAGGCTTACCGGATCCATTTAATTAATGATGGCATGTGTGATTCGATCTTTTCCTATGAATTAAGTGGCCCCGAAAGCTCCTATCCCGAATACATCAAATACAACGGCACACAGATAGACACTTTTTTTTATTTATATGATTTCCGCAATCGTACGAGCAGTACAGGTGCCGATGCCTATATATACAATAGTAATGGTGATATATCAACAAGGACGACTCAAGACTCCACTTACACTTATAATTATGATCTCACTCACTCTACCCAGGTCGGCGATCCTGTCATGTTCAACCAGCTTATAACATACGGTATCATCTATACCCGGTGTTCCCACCTCACCACCTCTATAAATAACAACGCAGACAACTATGCATACACCTTTGATAGTAAAGGCAGGGTTGCAACGGTAAATGAAACCAGACACTATTCGAATGACACTAGTAGTACAAAATACATATACCAGTATAAAGACTAGCGGGCAACTGAAGGCTAAGTCTTTGCCCCTTTCGGGTTTTCAAACTTGGCGTTACAGTTAATCAGTTAATCTTGATTAATCTGAGGTTCAGACGATGTACATTTGCCCATATTTTACCAACAATGAGCGAAGAAAAGTCACTGAATTTCCTGGAAGAAATAATTGAGAACGATATTGCCGCCGGCAAAAACGATGGCCGGGTGCACACCCGCTTCCCGCCGGAGCCGAATGGCTACCTGCACATAGGCCATGCTACAGCTATATGTCTCAACTTCGGACTAGCAAAAAGGTATAATGGCAAAACCAATCTACGTTTTGATGATACCAACCCGGTAACCGAAGAAACAGAATATGTAGAGAGCATTAAGAACGATATAAAATGGCTGGGCTTTCAGTGGGACAATGAGTTTTATGCGTCCGACTATTTCGACAAGCTCTATGATTTTGCCGTAGCATTGATCAAAAAAGGCCTTGCCTATGTGGACGACAGCACCGCCGAGGAAATAGCTGCAACAAAAGGATCGCTGGTAACACCAGGTATCAACAGCCCTTACCGCGACCGTAGCACAGAAGAAAACCTGCAGCTCTTTGCAGATATGCGTGCCGGCAAATACAAGGATGGCGAAAAGACCCTGCGCGCCAAAATAGACATGGCCCACCCCAACCTGCTGCTGCGCGACCCGCTTATGTACCGCATAAAGCATGAGCACCACCACCGCACCGGCGATAAGTGGTGTATATACCCCATGTACGACTATGCACATGGCCAGAGCGATAGTATTGAAGAGATAACGCACTCTATCTGCACGCTGGAGTTCATTCACCACCGGCCTCTGTACGATTGGTTCATAGAGCAGCTGGGTATATTTCCATCGCACCAGTATGAGTTTGCCCGCCGCAATCTTACTTATACGGTAATGAGCAAGCGCAAGCTGCTGCTACTGGTAAATGAAAAGCATGTATCTGGCTGGGACGACCCACGCATGCCCACTATCAGCGGTATGCGCCGCCGTGGCTATACACCTGAGGCACTGCGCCAGTTTTGCGACACCATAGGCATAGCCAAGCGCGAGAACATCACAGACATCAGTATGCTGGAATTCTGTGTGCGTGAGCATTTAAATAAAACGGCCAACAGGGTTATGGCCGTGCTCGACCCGGTGAAGCTGGTGATCACTAATTACCCCACAGGTCAGCAGGATATTTTCGATGTAGAAAATAACCCCGAAAACCCGAACGGTGGCACCCGCAAGGTGCCCTTCAGCAGCGAACTGTGGATAGAGCGCGAAGACTTTTTAGAAGAAGCGCCGAAGAAGTTCTTCCGCCTGGCACCCGGTAACCTGGTGCGCCTGAAAGGGGCCTTTATTGTAAAATGCGAAGGCTGCAAGAAAGATGAAAACGGTGTAATAACCGAAGTACACTGCACCTACCTGCCAGAAAGCAAAAGCGGCAACGACACCAGCGGCCTCACCGTGAAAGGCACCATCCACTGGGTGAGCGTAGCCGAGGCAAAGACCGCCGAAGTGCGAATGTACGATCGTTTGTTCCGCGTGGAAGACCCATCCAGTGAAGAAGGGAATTTTAAAGACTATATCAACCCGGACTCTATGCAGGTGCTGCCCACCGTGTATATCGAACCCTCGCTGGCCACAGCCCAGCCGGGAGATCGCGTACAGTTTATGCGTAAAGGATACTTCTGCGTAGATACCGACAGCACACCGGATAAACTCGTCTTTAATCGTACAGTGACGTTGAAGGATGCGTGGGCGAAGGAGGTGAAGAGGGGGTAGTTATGCGCTCATCAGCCTATCATCGATCCGTATAGGTTTTTCAGAGGTGATTTTTACTTTTTTGAATTCCGGGTGAGCGGGATTTAGTAGATAGTTATGCTCATCAGTAATAAATACCGACGGCACTTTCAACGCGAGATATTTGTTTGATTTGATAAAACGATCACCAATCTGCTTCAGGTTATTGGGAGCTGGATTATTCTGCCACTCCGTAGGCAGCATCTCTAATTTTAGGGTTTCAATGCTATCATCAGGAATGTCAATTGTAGCCATGCAATACAGCCCGGGTTTCGGCACTTTACCTATGTGCACAATAGCCTCCAGCATTGCTAATGCTCCACTTTGTGAAGTGTAAACCATGTATACGTCCTTGCTGTTCCAGCGTCCGCCAAATAGTGCCGCGCCTGCACCAGACAGACTTTTAATATATCTGCATTCACTGATCCTATAAACGACCATCAGGCGAAAATTCCGTGTTGAATTCTTCCCAATTCGTCCATTATCATCCCTATTCCAAGCGATGTGTCTAAAAACTCTTTGGGTTTTTTATTGCCAAATGGCAGAAGTACAGTATTCATCCATTCCTTAAAATTATCAATCGAACCAAATACTTCTTCTCCCCGGCTATACAATTTTGCTATCTCTATCATTCGTTCAGACTGTTCTTGCGACAGCTTTTGCTGGGGGGTGTACCTGCGCAACGTCCTGTCGGAGGTGTGAGTAATTGAAGCCATTTCCGTTAATGTTATATCGGCTATTTCCATTAAATGGGTCATAGCTTCCTTTGGAATTCCATTCCGTATAATGTTGATGAAATCATTATCATTTTGTATGCCTGCAAAGGCTTTTTTTCCATCCATTCCCATTAAGCCCACGGTGCGTAAAGACGCGTTAGCCGGGCTGTTGCCATAGGCACCCATGGGCTCTTCCACCATGCCGCTATAACTGCTTTCTTCATCCGAAGAACCGGATATTTTTTTGGCGTGTTCCTTTTTTACTTTTCCGGTTGCCGTATGCTTGTCTGCCATAACCAGTAATTTGACCACAAGTTACGGACAAATGTCCGGAATAAAAAATTTATTTCCCTGCTATCATACTTATCTCCACATTCACACCCTTAGGCAGGCCGGATACCTGCACTGTTTCGCGCGCAGGTGCATTTTCCGCGAAATAGCTGCCATACACTTCATTTACCTGTGCGAACTGGCCCATGTCCATAAGGAAAATGGATGTTTTCAGTACGTTGGCAAAGGTCATCCCGGCTTCAGTAAGTATGGCTTCCAGGTTTTTCATTACCTGTACGGCTTCTGTTTTAATATCGCCCTGTACCAGGTTACCTGTTTGCGGGTCCAGGGGTATTTGCCCGGATATAAATAATATGTTGCCAAATTGCACCGCCTGGCTATATGGGCCTATTGGTGCCGGCGCATTGTCGGTACGAATGATTTTCTTTTCCATGCTGCAAAAGTAATTCGCTTCTAAGGAACGTTCGTAAAATAAATTCTATCAAATTGGATAATTATTTTTCTTTTATGCAAGGCGAAAAATCTGAGAATAGTGAGCTATTTAAAGACTTTTTCAACGCGACAGAAATGGAACGGCGCAGCCCTCACCGAGGCAAGAAATATTCAATATCGAGGTAAAAGAAGTTTTCAAATTGCGGGAATTCATTTTTGCCATCGTTCCTTACATTTGCACACTATTTTATGGAACGGAGTTCCATCCAGCCATTAAAAACATCAGATATTTCGGATGAAATACTTATTGCACATTGATACATCTGCAGATGTCGGCACTATCCTGGTCAGTTGCGATGGCAGGCCTGTTTCCTATCTGCAAACACAGGAAACCCGCAACCATGCCGGCGCCATCAATAATATGATCGCTCAGCTTATGATCGATGCAGGTATTTCACTGACACAACTGGATGCAATTACTGTATGTGCTGGCCCCGGCTCCTATACCGGCTTAAGAATAGGGCTGGCCACCGCAAAAGGCCTGTGTTATGCACTGGATAAGCCTTTGATGCTTGACAACAAACTTACTTTGCTGGCATACAGGGCTTATCATCAGCACCCTGCTTGCGCACAATACATATCATTGCTTACTGCCCGTGAAAAAGAATATTTTATTGGTATTTATGACCAGGATTTTAATGAAACAGTAAGCCCACAGCACATTATGGCCGATCAATTACCACAACTGGGAAAGGAAAATAGAGGTACGTACATGATTACTGATGTTCTGGAAAGTACGATAAGCGAATTATACATCAACAATAATTTTCAAATTGAAAATGATACTAAAATCGACCTGAAATCATGGGCATTTTACAGTTTTGAGAAATATAATTGTAATCACTTTGTAAATTTAATGAACGCAGAGCCTTTCTACCTAAAGCAAGTTTACACACATAAGTAGCTGACAGCAAATAATTTATCCACATTTTTTTATCTACTCAAAACCTTTTTAACTTCTACTTAACACTTTTTATGGATAACCCGCATTTCATATCGTCTTAAATGCGTATGTTTGCAAAAATATTCACATAGTTTATATTATAGGAATATGGAAACAATATTTTTTAATCAAATCGTAAAATTAAATTAATGGAAACGACAGTATCAGCAAACACTCTGGTAATTCGGAAAAGCGAAGGTTCTAGCGAACACATCAAGTTGGACTACGTAGCGGTGAAGAATGCAGCTATGACTTTGAGGGCTATCAATCACAAACTGCGCCAGCAGATCATCAAGCTGCTTGAAGAAAACAAACGCATGAATGTTACCGACATTTATGTAAAATTGCGCCTTGAGCAGTCAGTAGCATCGCAGCACCTGGCTATCCTGCGCCGTGCTAACATCGTTATCACAGAGCGTGATGGTAAATTCATTCACTATGCGCTGAACCATGCACGTATTGCAGCAGTTGCTAAGTTTGTAAATGAGCTGGTTCATTCTGAAGAATCAGGAAACTAATTTATCGTTCAAAATCTAATAGAATAGCCCCGGATGGTCCGGGGCTATTTTGTTTTTTGCAAAGCAACCGTTTGCATCACATCATGGGTTTGATATTGTTTTCATAATAGTATATTGCACTCTTTTTTGCAGTGAATTACCCATGTTTGAAAATGAATACTTTGGATACACAGAAAAAAAGGCCTCAAAACGTTTCTTTGAGGACGATACAAAACATGCGGCACAGGCTATCAGGGATGCCCAGTTTATCGCCTTCGCGCCTTATGTATTTCATGCTTCCGCTATCCTCCGCGACAAGGGTATTCTCGCTTACGTGGAAGAAGCGCGCTCAGAAGGCCGTACCATAAAACAAGTAGCCGAATGCACCAATATGCCTTACTACGGCGTAAGAGTGCTGATGGAAGCCGGGCTGGGCATTGGACTTTTATACCGGAAGGAGGGCCTTTATTTCCTCACAAAAACCGGCCATGTATTCATCAACCACCCGATGGCCCGCATCAACACAGATTTTATGCGCGATGTGTGCCAAGACGGAGCCGCCGACCTGGAAACCTCCATTATGGATGGCAAACCAAATGGCTTAAAACACCTAGGCAACTGGGATACCATTTACCAGGGCTTGTCTATGCTCCCCGAGCCGGCAAAAAGCAGTTGGTTTGCCTTCGATCACTATTATTCCGATCTCGCTTTCCCGGAAGTGCTTCCGTTCGTTTTCAAACACGCCCCAAAAAGCATACTGGATATCGGTGCCAACACTGGCAAGTGGGCTTTGGCATGTTTAGAATACGACCCAGCAATTCATATCGGCCTCCTTGACTTGCAAGGCCAGCTCGATGAAGCAAAGAAAATGATAGACGCTGCGGGCCTGGGCGGCAGGGTCACATACCATCCTGTCAATATCCTGGACGGTAACGAGCAATTGCCCACCGGGTATGATCTCATATTCATGAGCCAGTTCTTAAATTGTTTTACAGACAAACAGATAATAGACATTTTACAAAAGTGCCATGATGTGCTGCAGGGCAATGGGCGCATCATTATTAACGAAACCTTCTGGGACTGCCAGCAGTATGAAGCCGGAGCATTCAGCCTGCAGATGGCCTCCCTGTATTTTACCACTATGGCCAATGGGAACAGCCAGATATACGACAGCAAAGTTTATCTGAAAGTGATCGATGAAACAGGCTTCGAAGTAGTTAGCCAGACCAATAATATAGGCCTTAGCCACACCATACTCGAGCTCAGGAAAAAGTAACCGGCAATGGTAATCAACAACTGGATAAAAATAAATAGCGACAAAATAGAGGCAGGAACTGGTTTACTCCCAGCCTTGCCTCCCGATGCACTTACCCCCGAACTATTGTACACCGCCCTCCAATGCAACTATCCCAAATTCTTCAAAATGGATAGCCTCTGCAAATGGGCTTTTGTGACAACAGAATGCATGTTTTACAAAAACGACTTATACACAGGCATTGACAAAAACAAGATAGGCATTACCCTCACTACCTCACATGGCTGCCTCGATGTGGACAAGCGCTACCTCGCCGGTATATCCATCCCCAGCCCGGCCCTGTTTGTTTACACCCTCCCGAACATTATGCTTGGCGAGACCTGTATCCGCCACGGCTTCAAGGGCGAGCAAGCCTCCATGGTCACCCCACAGTTCGATCCCGATGAATTATTCTTCACCGTAAGCAGCATCCTCAGCAGTGGTATGGACGCTACCCTCTGTGGCTGGGTGGATGTCGCCGGCGAAAATCATGATCTATGCCTTTTCTGGGTATCAAAGAAGGGGCCGGGGATACCGTTTACGGTTGAGGCTTTGGGAGCAATATATCAGGGTAAATAGGTCTGCTTCGCCAATCTTCTCCTTATTAAAAATCGAACTTAATCGATTTTTATACATACATTTATTAGAGCCGTACAGAGGTTTATGCTTAATATCAGAGCACATTATGGAACTGGGTCGCCGTGGACGGAACTTAGCGAAAAACCAAACCGATTGATTATGAAAAACATTTTATTATCTGTCGCAATCATTTTACTCCTGCTGAATGCTTGCAAGAAACCCAACATTACTCACTATACCATCAATGCTGATCTGAAAGCCGCATTTAATTATCAGGTTGGTACATACTGGATATACCGTGATTCAATCGGTGGTGGTATCGATAGTTTTTATGTAACAAAAAATCAATCGGGTACCAGCAGTGTGTTGGATCACAATGGGGACGGATATACCAACGAGGGCATTGCCGTATATATCTCCGAACAAAATATTAGCCCTGGTCTGGCTGACACCGCTAATGAATATTGGGAATACCATTATCAGTCAAGTATGTTCAACATGAACTATTTTAGCTTAAACAAGACATTGGTACAGCTTTTTCCATTAATAGATTATCCTTTTCAGTCAACATTAAGTGGATCTGGCGCTCCAGGTGCGCCCCCTTATCCTCAAAATGGAAATGTAATTAGTATTTCAAATTCTTATACGCTCAACGGAAATACATTTACAAATGTTGCTGTAGTAAATCATATTGCTAATGCTCCCGCATTACAGTATAACGACGTTTTTTACATATCGCAAAGTGCAGGTATTTTCAAAATGAGGCTTAATCATCCTCTGGATTCAGTTTACCGGGTTTGGGAATTACAACGCTGGAAAATTGTAAAATAAATGCACAACTAAAACCTTATTCGCATGAGAACCTGTTTTGTAATAATAGCTGCATTTACCCTAACATTTTTCGCCTGCAAAAAACAGCCCGCAAAAGCCCCGGTAAATGGTAGTTTGAAAGCTGCATTTAGCTACAAAATTGGCACTTATTGGGTGTACAAAGACTCAATTAGCGGCGGCTGGGATAGCTTTTATGTTACCAGAAGCGATGACACCTGGA
>CAISPO010000021.1 GCA_903887415.1 uncultured Bacteroidota bacterium
CAGCCAATTGTATTTAGGGTAAAGCCTAAACCGCCTGACCTGCAAAAAGATATTTTCTGGAAAAACTCAACCTTGTTCCAGTAAAATCAGGCTTTCCCAAAGATATTTTGCCCTTTTTGAAAAAGTTCCGTATGTTCATGCCTCAAAATAAAAGCAATGATTGACATTTCTATCATCGAAGAAAACTATTCAAAAATGAGCGATGAAGAGTTGAAACGTTTATCGCAAATAGACGGCAAAGACCTATCAACCGAAGCTACAACTGCTCTATACAGAGAATTCCAAAAAAGAAAATTAGACACTACAATATTTTCCACATTACGAGCTCATAAGTTAGCAGAGCACCAAAGACAGGCTGAAACCATTCAAGAAGCTAAGCGGCAGGAATTTGCAGCATCTATCTGGACATATTGCTTTGAGGCTAAAAGTGAAGGAAAAACAGACGGTGAAATTTTCCAAGGACTTATGGAATTTGGATTAGATGAAGAACAGAGTAGTATGGTGATTAATTCAATGGAAAATCGTGCAATGGAAATTGAAAAATCTTACGACAATGAACAACTAACAGGTGGTGCTATCTGTGTTATTGGAATTATAGTGACAGCTGTTACATACTCATCTGCATTGAGTGGTGGGACTTATGTAATTGCTTGGGGTGCAATTATCTTTGGTGCAATAAGATTTTTTGGCGGACTAAATAACAAAAGTAATTTCAGTAAGATTTTAAAGAATATACAACAACAAAAGCAAGGGACGACCATTGATTGAAAAGCCGTTCAAGATAACTTGGCAGCAGGCAACAAAAGGTTTTGTGCAATTGGGGCATGACGTTGAAACAATCGTCGGCAGTACATATCCAAACTTTATATTCGGCTGGACGTTAATTAATATCCCACCAACGCCAAGTTTTAACAAAATTCGATGAGTGGAAAAACAAGCAATATTTACTTGGGAATTATGAATTAGAAAAAAATTGCAACTTGGATTTTGTAATTAAAGAATCTTATAAAGTTACGGGAACAGGTATTCCATCATTCATTCAAGTTTTTTATACTGACTTAAATGATGACAATATTATTGACGCCCTGGAGATAGAGTATCCGAATCGCGTGGTGAAAATGGGTCATATTGGTATACATTTAAACATAAATTGACAGAGTATTATGGAAGCGTTCCTCAAGAATATTTAGAGAAGTGGTATATACCGCTTGTCTGTTTTCTTGAACTTGACAAATGGGCCTATGGCGAATCAGGTGGACAAGGTATAGGAGATAAAGCCAATTCTAATGATACCAAAATAACTCCACCAATAAAAGGACCGGAAAAATTGATCAGTATCTACATAAAGGATTACGAATACAATTGGTTGAAATTTTGCGTGGAAAAGGCATTCAAGATGAAAATGTATTGGAGGCTATTGGGAATTTGCCACGTCATTTCTTTGTTGATTCAGGTCTATATAGACAAGCATATGATGATGTGGATTTTCCTATTGCGAATGGGCGAATAATCGGCAGACCCTATAATGTTGCAAGAAATATTGAACTGCTTAATTTGAATAAATACGATAGAGTTCTTGAGATAGGAACTGGAAGTTGCTATCAGGCGTGTGCTATGTCAGAAATGAAGGCGCAAGTATTTACTATTGAAAATGATCGGGAGCTTTTCGACATGGTAGGTTGTTACTTCTTTATGAAGAGTTATCAATCAATTAAGAGATTTTTCGGGAATGGCTTTATTGGCATACCTTCATTTGCTCCGTTTGATAAAATATTAATCATGCCACCAATGAAAACAATACCACCTGCTCTTATAGAACAATTAAAGCCGGGTGGGACTATCGTATATAAAGACCTTAATAGGACTTCTCAAATCTTCAAAGTAAATTAGTCATAGATGATCATGAAATGGGATGGCGATAAATTAATACTTTTGGCAAAATAATTTGTTTTGAAAGCTACAAGTCCAGGACAATACATTCACTCCACATTCGGTAGAGTAAATACAGTTAAAGATGGTGAAATAATTATCATAGTAACTGTTGATAATTATTCGCAATTCGCCTTTGGTACAGCCTTAATCAAAGAGCTTAATTTCAATGAGGTCGCCAAACATATTCATAGCGTTATCCAAGAAGTAAGAAAGAAGCATAAAAATATCATGCCCGTCATTTACCTTTCTTATGCAGAGGAACATATTGACAGGCTTGCCCTTTTATTTGACGAGGAGTGCATGATAGAATATAATCCAGCTATGGCTGACAAAATAGCTCTGCCAGTGCTAGAATCGCTTCTGAATAATATAAGACCAATTAAGTAGTAGATGATTTTACCTTAACTAAGCACAGATAAACAATTTCTACATTTCAATTATTAGGAGTTGTATTACTAATAGTTAATACTATATTTGGCCCATCTGTAACAATTAAAAAGGATTTCAAAATGCAAGCGACTGGCGAACAAAATAAACTGGATTATGTAGCTATAAAGAATGCATCCATGACATTGCGATCAATTAACCATAAACTGCGCCAGCAGATTTTAAAATTGCTGGAAGAAAACAAACGAATGAAAGTAACAGACATTTATGTAAAACTTCGTTTGGAACAATCTGTTGCTTCTCAACACCTAGCTATATTACGCCGGGCTAATATTGTACGCACGGAACGTATGGGTAAGGAGATATACTATTCCCTAAATAATAATCGGATTGAACAAGTTGCATTATTTGCCAATAGAATTGCAGCCGAATAATTTTTCTTATCATTCATTCACTAATTTAAAATCTCACAAATGAACAAAGCAGAATTAATTGAGAAAATTGCCAAAGATGCAAACATGACTAAAGTTCAGGCAAATGAAGCTATCGATTCTTTTACCTCAGCAGTAGTGGCAACTCTTAAAAAAGGAGACAAGGTTACTCTTATTGGTTTCGGTACTTTCTCAGTAACGGCTCGTGCTGCACGTAATGGTCGCAATCCTCAAACAGGAGCTACAATTAAAATCAAGGCTCGTAAAGTGCCTAAGTTCAAAGCTGGCAAAGACTTCTCTGAAAGTATCAATAAGAAGAAGTAGTTGATAGATTATTTATGCAATCCCGATATGTACTTGCATGAATATATGAGGCAGATTTGTGGCAGATGTGTTTCATTTTGTTTCGTCTTGTTTCACATTGATTCAAGTTGTGTTATGACCAAATCAAAGCCCAGTATGAAATAGGGTAACATTACAAACATCTACATTAAAATCATCATATCCAATCCGGGTCACAAAGCCTTCCGCTACTGTGGAGGGTTTTGTCTTTTGAGGAGCTTCCTTAAATATGGGGCATCCCTTCATTATTCCTGAAATTCAAATAGCATCAGTTCCTCTTCATCCCCCGGCAAGCTCACCATTTCTTTAAAATGCAGCCCTATTTTTTTCAGCAAATTAATAGATGGTACATTATCCTTCGTAGTGATTGCCACGATGGTGCCTAACTTCAATACTTCCCTTGCATATTGCATCACTGCTGAGGCCGACTCATAACCGTATCCTTTACCATCATAGCCAGACAAAAATGCAAATCCGATGTCTATATGCTCAAGCCCATCCCTCTTCACTAGTCCGCAAATACCAATCGCAACGCCGTTTTCCTTTAGTTTAACGAGATAGAACCCAAAGCCATTTTTCCGGTAGCTGGGAATGATGCGGTTAAGGATGTATTGTGCTGCGTCATCTAAGGTTTTCACTCCCCTGTCGCCAATATATTTTAGCCACGCAGGGCTGTTTAAAAGCTCCAGCATAAATGCAGCATCGGCTTCCAATAATTCGGTTAGCTGGAGCCGTTCTGTTTCGATGGCATTCATCATAAGAGTTGTTGGTAATTCATTGATCTCTGAGAAATATTTTTTAAATTTAGTGAAAGTAAAATCAAAATGTCCAAACAAAAACTTGTTGTCCTTACCGGCGCCGGCATCAGTGCAGAAAGCGGCCTGCGCACCTTTCGGGACACAGACGGACTGTGGGAAGGATATAATGTCGAAGATGTGGCCACACCACGCGCCTGGCAACGGAACAAACAATTAGTCCTCGACTTTTACAATCTGCGCCGCAAGGATGTGATGGCAGCCATGCCAAATGATGCCCATCACGCTTTGGCCGAACTGGAGCAGTATTTCGATGTGCATATCATTACTCAAAACATCGATGACCTGCACGAGCGTGCGGGCTCCACAAAAGTGCTGCACCTGCATGGGGAGATACTAAAGATGCGGAGCGAAAAAAATGAACACAAGCTATACAAGATAAAAAAAGACATAATGCTGGGCGATGTTGCCGAAGATGGCAGCCAGTTTCGTCCCCATGTGGTGTGGTTCGAAGAGCCGGTACCCATGATAGAACAGGCTATACCGGTAATGTATGAAGCAGATGTGTTTATCCTGGTAGGAACTTCACTGGCCGTCTATCCTGCTGCGGGACTGGTGGATTATGTAAAGGAAAAAGTAACCAAGTATGTGATTGACAAACGCATACCGCCTGTAAGCAGGTACAAAAACATAGTGCCCATAGAAAAACCCGCAACCGTGGGCATGAAAGAACTGCTGCAATTGCTTACGCAACGCATCATTTAGGCTTGTACCTGGCCTCATCCAGGAAGCGGGCCGCATCTATTGGCTCCTGCAATAATTCGCCAAGCGTTTTCTTTGGATGCTGATCCATGTAGGCGCAAACTATCCTGTAGCCCAACCAACCGCCTACATTACCCGGGGTAGTTTTTACAGTATCCGTAACATCTTCCAGCCCTTTTGCAAAAGGACCGTCATTGATGTATGGCTGAATGTCGTGCATTTGCTTGTCGTAAAGCAGGTTTTGGTGGATAAAGAAATTATAGACAAGCCCCTCATTTTTACCGCACCAGTCCACCTGTCGCTGTGTAAAACCAAACAACACGGAATCCGGCTTGTGTGGCAGTATTTTGTGCAGGAAGTACTGCTCTTTGCCACGCTGTATCATCAGGTCAAGCATGCTTTTGTCATCAGAAACAAAGGGATGCAGGCTCTTGTAAATAACACTGAAAAGCGAAACCGGTATGTATGATTGCCTCAGGTGCGGCGCCATGTAATTAGGAACACCTATAGAATGATAATACGGGAATTGCTCCCCTAAAAACATGTCCAATCCCACACATGCAGTGGTTTTATCAAGCGCGAAAGAAGGCCAGTTGCTAAGCCCCATGTTAAGATAAATGACCTTTGGCACCGGGTAGCTGGGCAAATAATACTTTATGAACCTGAACCCGTCTGTAAGCTCTGCATCAAGCGCTTTGGTATCCGGATAGTGGGCTTTTATGGTATCTTCCAGCGCCACAAAATCTTTGTATGTAAGAAAAGGTTTCAATCCTTCTCTTACGCCTTTTACAGTATCGTTATAATTTCCCCTGATACCATATGCCATTACCGTATCGAGGAAGTAATTCAAAAAATCGGGGTACTTACCCAGCAATTGCTGCAGCCCCGCCCCTATATGGTTGGTATCGATAGCATACAGGTCTTTATCAAACTGACGTGTTTCCAGTGTTACCTTGATGTTCGAGACATCAGGTACGCTTTCATTGGAATTGCCGCAACTGGTCAGAAGGAGAGAAATAGAGAAAATAACGAGGAATAAATATTTCATGAAATATGCTTGGCTTTAATTGTGTAAAAGTAAAAAGGAAATTGCTCAATCATGCCCGATGAAACTATAATTCGATGATAAAACGATCGATTTCTTTTACCCGGGCAAAATCTTTATCTGCGGTAAGAAGAGGCAAATGTGACGATTGGGCACTGGCCGCAATAATCGCATCAGGTAACTCCATGGAATATTTTCGCCTTATTTTAATTGTCATTTCAGTGATCACCTGGCTATGGTCAATCTTAATGCATAAAGCCAACATTTCCCTGATAACCTCATCTTGTTTAAGAGTAATCCCTTTCCTGCTTAAAAGCTCCATTTCAGTAATAAAGGAATAAGCCAACTACTATTAGCAAAGTACAAAGCAGAGGGTTCTCATTCAAAAGGTAAACAAAACAGTTGGTATCTGCGAGGTAGTTAATCCCATTCATTTCTAAGTTCCTTTTGGTACTTCAGCCCGTCTCCGAATTTACCCTTTAACTTTCCATAACAATCAGCCAAGGCAGGATTCATGTTTTGTTTTTTTCAATACGTTTTACCGCCCCCTCGATTTCCTTTTTGCCATGCCCCTTTTTTTAAATAGTCACTACCATAACTAAGTAAACTGTCTTATGCGAAGTTAATTAAAATTCTTACAAGGTTAAAGTTAGAAGCCCTACACTACCACTTCTTAAAAATAATGTAAACAGCCAGTATTACCAGGCAAAATCCAACAATATGATTCCATTCAAAACGCTGCTTGAAAACGATCATAGAGAAGATCATAAATACAACAAGCGTAATTGCTTCCTGTATTGTCTTTAACTGCACAAGGCTAAACGGGCCTCCGTTATCTTTAAACCCGATCCGGTTTGCCGGCACCTGGAACAGGTATTCAAAGAATGCTAATCCCCAACTGATAAGGATAACGGCAAACAGCCCCAGGTTCTGGCCCCAGCTCATTTCCTTAAACTTCAGGTGACCATACCACGCACAGGTCATAAACGTGTTTGAAATGACCAGGAAAATAATGGTTGTAAATCCTTTCATGCTAAAATGCTTGTAAAAAATACGCAACTTATTTATCCA
Organism: uncultured Bacteroidota bacterium; assembly: GCA_903887415.1. Taxonomy (GTDB): domain Bacteria; phylum Bacteroidota; class Bacteroidia; order Chitinophagales; family Chitinophagaceae; genus Nemorincola. The sequence goes on from CAISPO010000021.1 coordinate 6,726, forward strand.
TCAACATATTGATCTTTCAACTTATCACTTATCAATTTACCAAGGCAATCAGGACAATAGCATTTTGCATCCTTTGTCATAGGCATTACCGGGGGCAGTTTATTACACCAACAATATATCGGATTGCAACCAAATTCTGCTTTGCAGGCCGGGCATTGTTTCATTTTCTCGCTATCACTCATCATGCGTCGCAAATTTAGTAATTCGCAGGTCAAACCGGCTGAAGCCAGCTTCTTTTACTGCAACTAACTTTAAAAATAATGAAATATAATTTATTCGCCACTTTATATAAAGCGTTCACCACTTATTAATATATTAAAATCACTTTTTAATAAATTTATATCGAAAACTGCTCACCATGGAATTTAACCGCAGAAATTTTATTCGGTCAGCCTCTGTTCTGGCGGCTTTATCTATAAGCGAAATACAATCGCTTACGGCAAAGCAAATGATAAAAACGGATGGCAAAACTGTAGCAGATGATGATGAAACCTACTGGCAGAATGTGCGCCAGCTGTTCCCGCTCACAAAGGACTGGACCTATCTGAATAATGGAACTTTCGGCCCTTCCCCGTACCCGGTCATTGAAGCGGTAAAGAACGGAATGCTTGATGCTGACCAGATGGGCAACTACGGCAGCTACGAAGCTACTATGCCTAAAATAGCCAAATTTGTAGGTGCAAATGACGATGAAATAGCCCTGACACACAATGTAACCGAAGGGATAAATACAGTATGCTGGGGTGTACCGCTGAAAAAAGGAGACGAAGTGATTGTGACCACACATGAGCACGTGGGCAACGCAGCCCCGTGGATGAACCGCATGAAGGTGCATGGAATTGTGCTGAAAAAATATACGCCTGCATCTACCGCTGCCGAAACGCTGAACCGGATAGCTGCCCTCATCAATAAGAATACCCGTGCAATAGCCACACCTCATATACCCTGCACACAGGGCCAGGTACTACCGATAAAAGACATTTGCAAACTGGCTAAAGACAAAGGGCTTTTCGCACTTGTGGACGGCGCTCACGGAGCGGGCATGATGCACCTTGACCTCCATGATATGGGCTGCGATACCTATGCCAGCTGCTGCCATAAATGGATGCTTGGCCCCAAAGGGACGGGCTTCCTGTATGTGCGCAAAGAGTTCCAGGATACCCTCCAGGCATTTTATTCGGGCGGAGGAACGGCAGATGATAAGTGGGACATTATGACGAACCCGGTAACTATAGGTGGCTACGCCCAAAGTGCACACAGGTACTTCGGCGGCACACAGGCTAATGGATTGTATGCCGGGGTAAACGCTTCTATTGACTTCATTGAAACTATAGGCCTTACAAACATTCATAACCGTATTAAAAGCCTGGGAAAATACACACAAAACCGGCTGCTGGAGCTAGGTGATAAAATTGAATTACTTACCCCCACTGAAGATATTTCCCGCTGCGCGGTGAATGGCTTTAGAATTAAGGGTGTGGATTATAAAAAATTCTACGACACCTGTGCCGAAAACAAGATCAGGATTCGCATGGTGCCTGAAAACGGCATCAATTGCCTGCGTGTCTCCACACATATCTACAACAATGCCGGAGAGGTAGATAAGCTAATGGATCTAGTAAAAAAATACATTAGCTAATTATATCTATTAATCAAATAATGGCACGATATTTGTTTTTAACATTTCAGTAACTACACACTATCTATGAAAATAATAATTATATCGCCAGAAGAATTAATAAAAAATGAAACCAATACCGTAAATGATTTGTTCCGGCACGGTTTGCAGCGATACCACCTTAGAAAGCCTGAATTTGATACTGGCGATTACCGCCGGTACATAAAAGCTATAGAGCCTCAATATCATCCCCGCATAGTTCTTAATGGTAGCTTCGAGCTATATAATGAGTTTGATCTTGGGGGTATTCATCTGAACAGTAACGCCCGGCGAGATGAAGCATTACGAAAAAAACTGAGTCATCTACCACCTAACATAATTTCTACCTCATATCATACCTGGCAAAAAATACAGGAGAATGATTTTCAATATGGATATGTGTTCATCAGCCCGGTTTTTGACAGTATCTCCAAGAAAGAATATAAATCGAATTTAAACTTAAATGGCGCCCTGGAAACAAAACAAAAGCTGGCTAACCAGAAGAGATATTGCCCGGAGATCATCGGACTGGGCGGTGTAGGTATCCTGGAAGTAGAAGAGTTGCGGGAACATAGTTTTGATGGTGCAGCTATGCTTGGCTCGTTATGGATGTCGGGCAATCCGGTGGCGACATTTCAGCGGGCAAATAATGTAGCTAACTCTGCAGAAAACCAGAATGCATGATACCATTTTTAAGGCTGACTACCTTCTTAAAGCCTTTTTGAACAAGCATGTTGGCAAACTTACTGCTCCGGATGCCTGATGCACAATAAACTACAACTGTATTTTCAGGATCGAGCAACTGATAGCCAAGGTCAGCAGCAGACAATGGGATGTTGATGCCGCCTATATTACCAGCTTCATGCTCCTCTTTCTCCCGTACATCAACGAGTTGCATATCTGTATTGTTGCTGATCATTTCCTGCAATTCCGCATAAGTAACCGATGCAGCGGGCAGACCGCATTGCTCTGCTGCCTCTGACAGATGCTCTATTTTTTTGTTGGCTTCGTTGAGCTTAAAATGGAAAATATGGGTATCCATACTCAGTGTATCAATAACCAATAGCCTTCCGGACAAAACCTCACCAACACCTGTAATCATTTTGATCACTTCACTGGCCTGTATAGTACCAATGATACCCGGCAATGCCGCGATAACACCGATCTCTGAACAATTGGGTGATTCATCGGTACCGGGTGGCTCCGGGAAAATGCACCGATAGGTAGGCCCGCCCCAGTAATTAAATACAGATACCTGTCCCTCAAATTTATAAATAGCCCCAGACACCATAGGCTTGTCCAGCATTACGCAAGCATCGTTCAACAGGTAGCGTGTAGCAAAGTTGTCCGAGCCATCCACGACAATATCATAAACACCGATTACATCAAGTGCGTTATGGCTGTCAATAAAAAAAGAGTACGTTTTTATTTTCACATTCGGGTTCAGTGCAGATAACTTACGCTCCGCCACCACCACTTTTTGCTGGCCTATCTCTTGCTCGCTATATAAGACCTGCCGCTGAAGGTTAGAGATATCAACTGTATCCCCATCCGCAATGCCGATCTCCCCCACCCCCGCGGCTACCAGGTATTGCAACACCGGGCAGCCAAGGCCACCGGCGCCCACTACCAACACCTTTGCAGCTTTCAGTTTTTCCTGCCCAGCCGCTCCCACCTCGGGCAGAATGATCTGCTTGCCATAACGGGATTGCTCTTGTTGTGATAACATACTACACCTTTTCAGTCATTGCAAATTGTTCCCAATCCTTCCACACCGCTTTATATCCACTTCCTTCTATCATCTCTTTCACTTCCGCCACAGATCTGCTATCATCTATCTCAAACTGCTCCAGCGACTCAGGCTCCACGGAATACCCGCCAGGGTTAGTCTTTGAACCTGCGCTCATCGTTGTTGCGCCAAGTTTTATTACATGATCACGAAACACTTCATTTTCGCGTGTAGAGACAGAAAGCTCAATTTCCTCATTGAATATCCGCCATGCACAGATCAGTTGCACCAGTTCCTTGTCGGTTATCACCACCTTCGGCTCTATCAAGCCAGTGGCTGGCCGCAGTCGTGGGAACGATATACTATACCGTGTCTGCCAGAATTTTTTTTCGAGATAGCCAACATGCAGCGCCGTAAAGAAATTATCTGCCCGCCAGTCTTCGAGCCCTATTAGCACACCCAGGCCTATCTTGTGTATGCCGGCACTGCCGAGCCGGTCTGGGGTCGCCAGCCGATAGTCAAAATTTGACTTCTTTCCTTTAGGATGATATAGTTTATAGTTTTCCTTATGGTACGTTTCCTGGTACACCAATACCGCATACAGCCCTTCGGCCGCCAGTATTTTATATTCATCTTCGTCCAGCGGTTGCACTTCTATCGAGATATTTGCAAAATGCGGCCGCAACAAACGGATGGCATCCCTTAAATACTCCACACCTACCGTTTTAGACGCTTCTCCCGTTACCAGCAGCACATGTTCGAAACATTGTTCTTTCAGATAGGTTGCCTCTTGCAATATCTCAACACCAGACAATGTTTTGCGCCGCAGTTTATTGTCATAGCTAAAACCGCAGTAAGTACATATATTCTGGCATTCGTTGGATAAATAGAGCGGTGCATATAGCTGCACCGTTTTGCCAAAACGCTTCTGCGTAATGCGGTGGCTCATCTGTGCCATCCGCTCCAGGAAAGGTGCGGCAGCAGGAGAAATGAGGGCCTTAAAATCCTCAAGGTCTTTTTTATGCTTATTCAAAGCGCGCTCCACATCTACCGCTGTTTTAGTGTAGATTGAGGATAGTATTTCATCCCAATTTTGCTTCTCAAATATCTCCTGAAACATGCTAATTTGTTTAGGCGTCCTACACCTTTGAGATGTGGGACACCTATGAATCAATTTAAAAATTCGGTCAACGGGCTGCTGCTTTCCGCATAAGCCTTTACCATACCGAGCCTGGCGTGATATGCCATGCGTCCGGCCTCTACTGCCATTTTAAATGCTAATGCCATCCTTACAGGGTCGCCGCCTACCGCGATAGCTGTATTCACCAAAACTGCATCTGCGCCTATCTCCAAAGCGGCAGCGGCATGGCTTGGGGCGCCTATGCCCGCATCAACTATTACCGGCACATTGCTTTGTTCTATGATGATCTGTAAAAATTCCAGGGTCTTCAATCCCATATTGCTGCCTATGGGGGCGCCCAGCGGCATCACTGCGGCTACACCTACTTCTTCCAGCCGCTTGCATAGCACAGGGTCTGCATGTATATAAGGCAGCACAATGAAACCATCTTTTACCAGTTTTTCTGCAGCCTTTAGTGTCTCTATCGGATCCGGCATCAGGTACTTGGGATCCGGATGTATTTCCAGCTTCAACCAGTTGGTTTGCAGAGCCTCTCGTGCCAGGTGTGCAGCAAATATGGCTTCTTCAGCATTACGTACACCCGAAGTGTTTGGAAGCAAGTTTATATGCGTATGATGCAGATGCTGCAGTATATCGTCCTCTTCACCGTCCATACTTACCCGCTTCAAGGCCACGGTCACAAGCTCCGAACCTGAGGCCAGCAGCGCATCTTCCATAAGCTGGTGATTCCCAAATTTTCCAGTCCCGGTAAACAAACGGGAAGAAAATACCTTATCCGCAATTTTTAATACATCGTTCATCATCTGTTCTCTATTGTTTTTTTCAACCTGTCTAATGTCAATGTCCAATAATAGTTTGAATGCCTGTATATCGTATCGGAAACAAAATTGTTTTGGGTCAATGTCAGCTCTGTACGGTCGCCCTCTGGCGCCAGCCTGAATTCAACCACGGAATAATTCTCCGGGACATCCGGTATCTGAGACAGGTGGCTCCAAAAGGTATAACGAAACAATCTTTCCGGCTCAAAAGCTATTATCGTTCCTTTATCTTCATACGCACGGTTGTGCCATGTTCCTTTGAAAATCATGCAACTCCCCTCCTTCCAGTCGCTAACTATGTCAATCGGCGTGTCGGACAGCCATTCCCGTATCAATGCCGGAGTCGTGATAGTTTCCCACACTTTAGATACGGGAACTTCGATCTGGATCATTTTTTCCACCACTTTATCAGAAGGGTCCAGGTAATCCTTGAATTTCTTTGCCGCTTCCGAAACGTCTGGCGCATTGCCTATGGCTCCGGATATGGCTATGCCATGAATTCCAGTGGACATTAATACAGAAACGTCATCAACCGTTATACCACCAATGGCAACTACCGGGGCATGAACCATATTTCTTGCTCGCAATTGTGCAAATAGCTTTCTATAACCATTTAACCCTAATATCGGGCTTAGGTTCTTTTTAGTGTCTGTATATCGGTATGGCCCGAGGCCAATGTAACTAACGGCTTTGCCATTAAGATGCTCAAAATCTTCAATAGCGTTGGCAGTACAGCCAATGATGCCACCCTTTCCAAGCATTTCATCTATATAATGTTGTGGCAGCGGGTCCTCTTTACCCACATGCACACCATCCGCATTTATTTCAAGCGCCAGTTTAATACTGTCATTTACAATAAACGTGGCGTTGTACTTCCGGCAAACATCCTGCACATCCAGGGCTATCCGGCGATATCCCTCATAAGGAACATTCTTCACCCGTAACTGTATCCAGTCCACACCACCCTTACAAGCCTCTTCGGCTGTAATTGCATTAGTGGTTATGAACTGAAGTCGGCTTATCGCTTTCATTATGGCAGTGGGTTATGGTACCCTAACAATGTTTCATTACTATTCAGAAATTGGTACGTGTATTTGTTGGCGTGTTCGGCAGCTACATGAACAGCATGCCCTAAGGCCAGGCGCGCAGTAAGTGCGGCAGACAACACGCAGCCGCTGCCATGTTTCTCGCCCTTCGGGAGCCGGTCGTTTGCAAACGTATAGGTCATTTGCCGGGTAAAAAGCGTATCCGAAGACTTCGTAGTATCTGCATGTCCGCCTTTCAGGTAAATATTGACATCGGCGCTATGAAAGATAAGGTTAGTATGTAAATGGTCTGCCCCGAACAACTGCATCGCTTCTGGCAAATTTGGCGTAATACAATACAAATGTTTCAAAGTTTGCTTGAGCTCAGCCTCGCTCCATTCATGAAACGCATAGCCCGCACTAGCCTTCATGATCGGATCATAAACGATCACAGGGTCACTTATCCGTTGCTTCAAAAAACCGATGAGTTCCTGGAGTACCTGTGCATTTTTTATCAGCCCAATCTTTATGTACTTAATATCAAACCGCCTAAGCAAAATACCTATTTGCTGAATGACCTTGTAATAATCCACCCATTCTACCTTCTCAAACTCAATATCGTTCTGCCAGGTTAATGCAGACACTACCCCGAGTCCATAAACACCGTTGGCCTCAAACGTCTTTATGTCCGCAAGTGACCCTGCTCCGCCCGATGGGTCGAAGCCGGCTATTGTCAGTGCATATGGTCTTGAACCTAGATTCACTTGATTAAAAGATTAGCTTGATTTTAATCACTTCCCAAAAAACTATTGTAACATTTTATTGTTGTACACACGTTTGAATTGTAAACTTTTAGAGCCGAAATTTATAAGCAATCCTATTTCCATATTGTATGCTTCCAGATAATTTATCGCCTGGGCTAGATGTACATTTTCTAAGTCAACAACCGCTTTCAATTCTACCATAATCTTATTATCAACGAAGAAATCAACTCTGCGTGTTCCAATTTGCTGCCCTTTGTAAAAAATAGGCATTTCTTTTTCCCGTTCGCAAGTCAGCCCCATTGAGTTCATCTCGATTTCCAAGGCCCGCTGATAAATTACTTCCTGGAATCCGGTACCGAGCGAAGTGTGCACTTCCATAGCGGCCTTTATTATCTTTTCCGTAATCTTTTTATACAACATACCGGTGCTGTTTCGATAAAAATGTTTTCCTTATCCTTACTATCCTTCAATCAAGCAAATCTAGGTTCAGACGTTTCCCATCCTTACCATCCTTTAATCAAGCAAATCTAGGTTCAGACATTTTCCTTATCCTTACTATCCTTTAATCAAGCAAATCTAGGTTCAGACATTTTCCTGATCCTTACCATCCTTTAATCAAGCAAATCTAGGTTCAGACATATATCTCACTTCCACCCTCAACAAACTCTTTCGACTTCTCCGCCATACTTTTTTGTAGCTCCTCTTCCGCTGCATACTCCCGTATATCCTGCGTAATTTTCATAGAGCAGAAATGCGGCCCGCACATGGAGCAGAAGTGCGCGATCTTGGCGCCATCAGCAGGCAGGGTCTCATCATGATAAGAGCGGGCAGTTTCCGGATCCAGAGAAAGGTTGAACTGATCTTCCCACCTGAACTCAAACCTGGCTCTACTGAGCGCGTTATCCCTGTACTGTGCACCGGGATGACCCTTTGCAAGGTCTGCAGCGTGCGCTGCTATTTTGTAAGTGATCACACCATCTTTCACGTCTTTCTTATCTGGCAGACCCAGGTGTTCTTTAGGCGTCACATAGCAGAGCATTGCCGTACCATACCACCCTATCATAGCTGCGCCAATGGCAGAGGTGATATGGTCATAACCTGGGGCAATATCTGTTGTAAGGGGGCCAAGCGTATAGAAGGGTGCTTCCGCACAGCATTCCAGTTGCTTGTCCATATTCTCCTTTATCAGGTGCATAGGCACGTGGCCGGGCCCCTCTATCATCACCTGTATGTCATGCTTCCATGCTATTTTGGTAAGCTCGCCCAATGTTTCAAGTTCGGCGAACTGCGCGGCATCATTGGCGTCTGCTATAGACCCCGGCCTAAGGCCATCGCCCAATGAGAAACTGACATCATAAGCCTTCATGATCTCGCATATCTCCTCGAAATGCGTGTAAAGAAAACTCTCTTTATGATGAGACAGGCACCACTTCGCCATAATGCTGCCGCCACGCGATACAATACCAGTAACCCGCTTAGCGGTAAGCGGTATATACCGCAGCAGCACACCGGCATGAATGGTAAAGTAATCAACGCCCTGCTCTGCCTGCTCTATAAGTGTATCCCGGAAAATCTCCCAGGTCAGGTCTTCGGCTTTGCCATTCACCTTTTCCAGGGCCTGATATATAGGCACTGTCCCGACCGGTACCGGGCAATTCCGTATGATCCACTCACGTGTCTCATGTATGTTCTTACCGGTGGACAGATCCATAAGCGTATCGCCACCCCAGCGGCAGCTCCACACCGCTTTCTCTACTTCTTCCTCAATGCTTGAGGTAACGGCAGAGTTGCCAATATTGGTATTGATCTTTACTAAGAAATTGCGGCCTATGATCATTGGCTCACTCTCCGGGTGGTTAATGTTAGCAGGAATGATAGCACGGCCGGCCGCTACCTCATCCCGCACAAATTCAGGTGTTATCTTTTTTAGCGGCGTATTGGCGCCAAAGCTGTGTCCTTTATGCTGGTTCCACAGCTCGCTATTATTCATCAGCTCATCTATACGCTGGTTCTCACGAATGGCTATATATTCCATTTCGGCGGTGATCATCCCCTTCCGCGCATAGTGTAATTGGGATACATTAGCGCCAGGCTTAGCCTTGAGTGGCATTTTGATATGCTCAAACCGCAGTTCATCCAGCTTCTTGTCTGCCATCCGCTCATTGCTGTAATGTGCCGAGAAGTCAGAAAGCTGCTCCACATCGCCGCGTCCCTTTATCCATTCTTCCCGCAGGCGCGGCAGGCCCTTGGTAATATCAATGCTCGCGTCAGGGTCGGTATAAGGCCCGCTGGTGTCATACACCGTTACAACCGGGTTAGGCAGTAATTCCTCTACACCAAACGACTTGGTCTTGGTAGGACTTACCGCAATTTCCCGCATTGCCACTTTAATATTGTGCAGCTTCCCCGGCACAAATATCTTCCGTGAACCCGAATAGCTTCCCGACGTAATAGTACTCCCGCTTGGTGATGTGTCTTTTTTCATGAGAAAATTTATGTTGTTACAAAATCAACTTATCGACCTTATTAACCCTTTAACTTTTAAACCTATCAACTAAACTCATTCGACCTCACCCTCTCCTTCGGAGTTCCCGCCAGGTAAGGAGCGAAGCTCGCGGGGGAGAGGTCTCACCCCCCCTGTGTTGCCTTTATCAAGGTCACCTTATCCTCTGCATTCAGAACATGACTCCCCCACTCCGCTCTCGGCACAACACTATTATTAATTGCAACCGCAATACCTTTCTGAGAAACGAGGTTAAGACTATCCAGCGCAACAGCGATATTAGCCTGCACAGGCACTTCAGTTAGTTTATTGTTGACATAAATATTCATACAATAATCTTGTTTAAAAAACAACCATTAAACTTTAAGGGAGGAGCAGGTAAGAACATTACTGCTTGCTTCTTTCCTATTCTGGAATTACCCAGCAGGTTCAAAGGGTATGATCTCAGCCGGTACGGCACCCCTAAAGTCTAAAACAAATTTACGGGATATTATTCAATAAAGAAGAAACGTTTTTATGTGCACGATCCCCAAGATTCTTATTCTAATAATGACTAAAGAAAGTATTTATCTTTATCGGGTAAAGTGAGTAAGTTGTAAAAGCAATAAAAAATAGTAATATCGTGAACCGTTCCAATAAAGATGAGGAGTTCAAAAGGAATAAAACCTGGCACCAGAGCCACCAGGAAACCCTGAAATTTGGGCAAAAACTTGCTGACTCTGTAGCACAGGGAATGGGGTCATGGAGGTTTATCATTATCCAGACCATAATTGTTGCAATATGGATGATACTGAATGTGGCAGCTTTTTGCTATCACTGGGACGTGTATCCTTTTATTTTGCTCAATCTTGTTTTTTCCACACAAGCTGCCTACGCAGCTCCTATTATTATGATGGCCCAAAACAGGCAGAGCGACCGTGACAGAGCCCAGGCGATGGCCGATTATCAAACTAATGTGGACGCTAAACAGGAGATTGAAGCATTGCAAGTAAAATTGAATGCCATAGAAACGGAAAAACTGGACAAGATCATAACGCTGCTGGAAGAAATAAACGCAGGCAAACAGAAACACACAACATGAACGAACAAATAAGAACACTCGCGCCAACGGCATTATGGAACCATTTTGCAGACCTGAACGCAGTGCCGCGCCCCTCAAAAAAAGAACAGAAGGTAATTGCATTTATCAAAGCATTTGGCAAAGGCCTGAACCTGGAGACTTTTGTTGACAATGCCGGAAATGTGATCATCAGAAAGCCTGCTACCCGAGGGATGGAAAACCGCCAGGCCGTAGTGCTGCAAAGCCACCTGGATATGGTGCATCAAAAAAACAGCGGCACCACTTTCGACTTTGATACACAGGGTATAGAAATGTATGTGGATGGCGACTGGGTAAGAGCAAAGGGAACTACGCTAGGTGCCGATAATGGCATCGGTGTAGCGTCTATTATGTCCTTACTATCTGCAACTGATATACCCCACCCGGCTATAGAAGCGCTTTTCACTATAGATGAGGAAACGGGCATGACCGGTGCATTCGCATTGAAAGGAGGCCTGCTTACCGGCAAAATACTGCTGAACCTGGACACTGAAGCAGACGATGAACTAACTATCGGCTGTGCGGGCGGAATAGATATTACAGCAACTGAAAGCTATACTCAGGCAGCGCCTGTCGGCAATGTGGCGTTCACTATTTCGGTAACGGGGCTTACGGGCGGCCACTCTGGTGGCGAGATACACCTGGGCAGGGGCAATGCCAATAAGCTGATGAACCGTATATTGCTGAACCTGGATAAAGAATATGGCATAGGTATAGCCAGTATAAATGGTGGCAGCCTGCGCAATGCCATACCCCGTGAGTCTGTTGCAGTGATAGTAACCAATGACAAGAATGCAACAAAAGTTAAGGACGCAGTACAGTCGCTGGCTGCAATATTGAAAGAAGAGCATAAGACAACCGACCCCAAACTTACTATAACAACAGACGGTGCGGAAATGCCCAAACTGGCAATGGATACTGCATTTCAGCAGCAGTTGCTACGCGCTATATACGCTTGCCCCAATGGCATATACCGCATGAGCCCGGAGATAAGCGGCCTGGTTCAAAGTTCCAATAACCTGGCCAGGGTGCTGGTGGCTGATGGCACGTGCAGTATCCAGTGCCTCACCCGTAGCTCTGTTGACTCTGAAAAAACCGACCTCGCCGCAGCCATATCCAGCACCTTTGAACTGATGAGCGCCAAAGTGGATTTTGCAGGCGGCTACCCCGGCTGGGAACCACGGCCTGATGCACCGATCGTGCAGCTAATGGCCAACCTTTATAAAGAAATGTTTCACGAACCGGCAAAAGTCAATGCAGTACACGCAGGATTGGAATGCGGTATCCTGGGCATCAATTATCCGGATATGCAGATGATCTCTTTTGGCCCTAATATCAATGGCCCGCACTCACCAGATGAATGTGTGCAGATATCCTCCGTGCAGAAGTTCTGGTCTTTTTTGCTGGAAACTTTGAAGCGCATACCAGTACGGGGCTAATACAATGCATAATAAATGTATCGTATTGATATGATGACTGCTATAATATGATGAACGCAACATCACATTTGCATATAATATATTTATCGGACATTACTAACGTTTTGTCTGTTTTTCCCGTCTATATTGTGAACACCCACTTTTTACCCCTAAAAAACAAGCTTTATGAGAAAATTATTGCTACTTGCCATCTGCATTCTTTCGTTTGTCGGGCTTAAAGCCCAAACATACACCAACACTTATACTTACACTTCTCCGTCAGGGCATCTCACCATAGTTGATGTGGTCAACATCATCCATGATTCCACAATGTGCTCCACCAGCAATTCAAGTCAATACACCATTACAGTTGATTCGTCGTTTGTCGGTGATACATTAAATATAGTAGATACACTTGGCGCGTACCTGGCATACCAGGGCGTTAATACCGCAGGCGCGTCTCCCTGGACCTTTTCTGTCTCATTAGAAAGCGGCGGCGGCGCGGACTTTATGACTCCAGGAACCTATTATAATTATAACCCACAAACAACCAAAGTAGTGTGCAGGCTGGATACTGTGAAATATATTACCACTCAAGACAGCCTGCTGATCACCAACCCCTGTAATTATGGCTATATTTCGGGAAATGCATATATCGACAATAATTCGAACTGCGTTTTCGACAGCGGGGATATCGAAATGGGGCCAACCGATTTTAATATTCTGGACTATGTCTCCAGCCCCGCAGTAATGGTACCCTACTACATTGGCAGCACCGGTGGCTTATATACTTATCCTGTACAGCAATCGTGGATGACCAGCGTCACTGTTTCGCTGCCTGCTTATTATGCATTTATTTTTCTGAATGCCCCCTGCGCCGCCGGTTCATACACCCTTACCACTTTACCTGCATCAGGGGTGGATTTCCCGCTGATGTGTACCAGCAATATAGATGTGGAATGCTACGCCTTTTCACCTGCTTCAGTCAGGTTGCACACGCCTTTTTATATGCAGCCTTTTGTCAACAATACGGGATGTGATACCGCCGCCGGAACATTGACACTGGTGCTGGACTCACGTGTGACGTATGATTCGGCAATGAGTACGTATCCTGCCGATACCGTTCGCGGGGATACGCTTATATGGAACTATCATAGCCTCAATAACCTTGCAGGAGGCGCGTACTGGAACAGCTTTTTTTCTGATCTGTATTTAACACCCGACAGCGCAACGGCTGTTGGAGATACGCTGTGCTTCCGGATATATACCAACATTCCCGCAGCAGACATTAACCCTGCCAACAACGACTATACTATATGCCTGCCTGTGGTGTATTCCTATGATCCTAATGAGAAAGATGTGGCGCCTAAAGGAACCGGCCCGCAAGGCTATATTCCGGCAGGCACAGACACACTTACCTACAATGTGCATTTCCAGAATACGGGAAGCGACTATGCGGATAATATCACGATTATAGATACGCTGGACAGCCACATCAATGCAAGCAGCTTTAAAGTGATAGGTACCAGCCACAACATGACCCCGCAATGGCTGGCGCCGGGCATCGTGCAGTTCAATTTTAATAACATCATGCTGCCCGATAGCGGCACTAACCAGGCCGCCAGCCAGGGCGAAGTGCGGTTTAGTGTTGTGCTGAATCCGGGCCTTGCCCCAGGTACCCACATAAAGAATACTGGCTATATTTACTTCGATTCTAACCCGGCTGTTGTTACCAATACCACGCTTAATACAATTGCGCTCGAAACAAAAATAGCTCCGGTAAATACAAGTCTGCCGGTTAAGGTTTACCCCAACCCTGCCACCGATCATGTAACGGTAGAGAATCTGGACGGCGGTGAAATATCCATACTCAACATGAATGGATCGGTGGTACTGAAACAGAATGTTACCGGCAACAAAACTAATATTGATGTAAGCGGCTTAGCGGATGGGGTTTATATTTTGAAGACTGTTAATAATACGAATACAACAACAACTAAGTTTACAAAGTATTGATTATAAGTTCAATAGCTTTGGTTATTTCCTCTTTCTTATCAAGAATATTCCGCCTTCGCTTACTTTGCGAAGGCGGTTTTTTATAGCTGATCTGCAATGAAATCCCGTTCCGGACAATTGTTAAATTCAAACCACGTGCGTAAAAAATTTCAACTTTTTAACCCATATATCTTATCTTTGTTCTCCGACCTATCCGGAACTATTTCTTAATTGTTTAAACCATTTTTTGCAATGTCAATATTAAATCTCCACCCACAGTTGCTGATGGGTATGCCTAATGCCGGTGAACTGGTCATTACATTATTGATAATAGTTGTGTTGTTTGGCGGTAAAAAAATACCTGAGCTGGCCAAAGGCCTGGGTAAAGGTATCCGTGAGTTTAATGATGCGAAAGACGGAATTAAGAACGAGATAGAGACCGGAATGAAAGATAAGGAGAAGATCCAAGCCCCCAACAGCACTTCAGGCAACGCCTGATCTCCGCAGTAAGACCCTTATTTAGACTGGTTAATTCTCTTTAGCTGGTTAGTTTATTTTCATTTTTTACTATATTACAATTTCCCCTACGGAGGTATTGCTATAAAGTAGAGTAAACTATACTACATGCAGTATAAAAATATTTTTTTCTCGCTTTTATTCACCTTTTGCGCGGCCCAATTGCATGCGCAGGATACCATCATTACTGCATCTGGCAGAATGATCATTCACCCCGCCAGCCGGATCGTGGCCGTAAACATGCCTGCTCCTGCAGATAATAAACCCACTGCCGTAAAAGACTACACTACTGAAAGAAAACCGCTGCCGCCTGCTGTAAAAAAAGCAGTTGCGGAAACCAGGATACCCGAAACCAAGGCCAGGGAAATTAAGACTGTTGAAAGTAATAAACCATCAGAAAGTAGTAAGGCAGCAGCAACCAGGACTTTGGCCGGTAACTTGCCGGATAAGAAAGCAGGCTATAACCATGTGCCCCTTGCAGGTGAAAAAGCGTATTTCGGAGATAAAAACGAATATGTAAATGACTTCGTGCGCAAATACCTCGAATTGCATAACAAGACCCTGGGCAATGTGCAGAACAGCGGTGATCATTCTTTTTCCGTAATAGATGACGTACTGGAGAAGAAAAATATGCCGAAGGAACTGAAATACCTGGCTGTCATAGAGTCCGCACTTAACCACAATGCCGTATCAAGAGCGGGCGCCGTAGGCCCATGGCAACTGATGGAGACCACCGCGCGCGGGCTGGGCCTGAAGGTGTCGCGCCGCAATGATGACCGCCGCGACCTGTACAAATCGACTACTGCAGCTACCAAGTACCTGGAATTGCTATACAGCCAGCTAAATGACTGGCTGCTGGTAATAGCCGCATACAACAGCGGTCCGGTTCCGGTGCAGCGCGCCATAGAGCGCACTGGTAGCCACAACTTTTGGGATATAAAAGAATACCTGCCGCGCGAAACGCAGGGCCATGTACTTGCTTTTATCGCTACAGCCAGCATTTTTGAAAACTTAAACAAGTTCATCAACCTGGGCAGCATACCTGTTGACTTCAAGTTTGGTAACGACGAAGAACCGGCTGCGCTGAAAGATGCCAGCGGCAAGCCATTACCGGTTGCTACCGCCCCTAACCTTACTGCGCCTGCTCCTGCAGCCAATCCTGCTGCTGCCGCGCCGGGTGTAACTATCGTGAAAAAACAACAGTTTACCGATGATGAGTTGAGGAGCATGTCTATTGTACGCATCACCAAGCCCATCCACCTGGAATATATGGCGGAACAATTAGGGATAGACAAAAAGCAGCTCATCAGGTGGAACCAGGATTATGAATTGTTCACTTACAACACCTACCCTACCCCATATTACAACCTGCGCATCCCAAAAGACAAGCTGGACCAGTTCCTGCAAAAGAAAGAGTCGCTGACAAAGAAATCTGCAGAGATCTTTGCCGGGTTAAAATAACACCAGGGCCACGCCCTAGTATTATTCGGCATCCGCCGTTATTTTATTTTTTATTTTTAATTTTATTTTCTACCTTTGCAGTCCTTAAAAAAAGAATTGAATGGCAAACCATAAAGCAACCAAAAAAGATGTCCGCCAGAGTGAGAAGCGCCGTGAGCGTAACCGTTACTACGGCAAGACCACCCGTAACGCTATCCGTACGCTGCTGGCAACAACCAACAAATCAGAAGCAGAAGCAAGCCTTGGCAAAGTAATATCTATGATAGATAAGCTGGCTAAGCGCAACATTATTCATAAGAACAAGGCCGGCAACGTTAAATCCGGTATTGTAAAAAGAGTGAATGCTTTAGCATAATCATTCTATATTATTTGTGCAAAAGCCCTCTGGTATTCCGGAGGGCTTTGTATTTGGTGTTTTCCGTTCGCAAGTGAAACCATTGAACATTAGAAAACAGGCATAATACCATTTAGACAACTAATATAATACAGGCATCAAAAAAATACTCGCGCTTTGCGGCCTTCAAAACAAAATAAGAGAGCCACGCCTTCGCGCCTTTGCGAGAGATTTTTTGCGAAACACCTTGCTGCATAATTTAGGCGTCCAACTGGTATAAAAACGCGCTTGGCGGTCTTAAAAAAACAAAATATGAGAATAGCGAGCTTTGCGGCTTGGCGAGAGACCTTTTTTGCGAGACGTTTGTCATCGGATTTGACGTTTACACGGCATTAAAACTCATACCTTCGCCAGCTTAAAAACAACGCCCATTGTGTAGTTGTGTATGCCTTGCACCGGTTTGAAAGTAGCATTTATCATAGCCTGAGCCACTTCTTTGCCGTCTATTGGTTTCAGACTGCCCAGGCCGGGAATCAGGGATATTGCTTTCATAACACCTATCCCTATCTGCTCACCTCCTCTCACTTCTTTTCTGCCGCTGCCCAGCATACCGGGGCGTATGATGTGGATCGTTTCAAAAGGCAGTTTCTTTATATCCCGCTCCAGTTCACCCTTCATCCTTGAATAAAATATTTTCGATGCAGGGTCTGCACCTGCTGCCGATACCAGCACATATACTGGCACATTATGGGCCACCGCCGCTTTTGCTGCCTGGTATTGGTAAGTGTAGTCTATCTTATATTGCGCATCCTTACTACCGGCAGCCTTCAGCGTAGTACCCATTGCAGAGTACAGCACATCACCGGTAACAAACTTCTTCCAGGTATCCGGCTGGTCAAAATCCACCACATGCTCCTCCAGCTTGGCATTGGCAATGCCGGTGCTTTTTCTCACCAGCACCTTCACTTTTTCAAAACGGGAATCCCGGAGCAACAGCGCCACAAGGCGGCTGCCCACATAACCAGTAGCTCCAATCACAATCGCGGTCTTCATAATGTAAACTCTGCACAATATCTATAAATATCATGCCTTTCAACTACTGCTTCATGCTTTCCACCAGCGCCACATACTTTGTCATGGCCTCATCGGGCACCAGGCCTTTCAATTTTGCCCATGCGGCATGCTTGGCTACACCTACAAAGTCAAACGGATTAGATGGCCCCTCATCAGGTGCATCGCCATCCGTAGCCTGCTTATACAGGCTATACAGGCTCAGCAGCGTATCGTTGTCCGGGCGGCTGGTTAGCAGCTTGCTGTCTGCAACAGCCTTTTCAAATGTCTCTTTTAAAGTCATAATTATATGTTGAAAAAGTAAAAACAAGAACTCCCGCCTTACGTAACATCTCCTCTCCTTCGGAGTCCCGCCAGGGGAGGAGCGTAGCTCGCGGGGAGAGGTCATTGCGTAAACATCAGCTCCCCCGCCTTTACCGACATCGGCAGCCTGTTCTCCGCCGGTGGTATCGGGCAGGAAAAGCCATCAGCATATGCACAGTAGGGATTGTAACATTTATTAAAATCAAGCAGTACCGCGCCATTGCTTATGTCCTTTACGGAAAGGTCAAGGTACCTGCCGCCGCCATAAGTAAAGTCATAGGTTGTCCCATCCGTAAATGGCACAAACAGATCATCTTTATGTGCAGCTTCTTTTACCAGGTCTATACTCTGGTAGATATGCAGTGTGCCTATCGTATCATTAATTGTAAAAGTGACGGTTCCAAATTCACGAAAGGGCTTTTTCTTCCCGCTGTGCGTGTCTATCATAAAAGGCTGGCTGCCCGGCGTTTCTTTCACCGTTCCCCATACCCGGTAAGCGGCGTCCGGCTTGAAAAAATTCAAGTCTTTCACCTGCGAAGACTTTATTGGGCTCCGCGCATCCGAAATAAGGTCCGCGATGTACTGCTTGCGGTACTGCAAAATGCTATCAGCATACGTCTGTCCGCCAGCACAAAATGCTGAAGACAGTAGCAGTAAAACGCAAATTATTCTTACCATAAATACAGACAAAAAATCAATCCTAATTCCAAAATCCTAATTCCTAATTCCATCACTATTATTTCTCCGCTTTCAACTGCGGGAAAAACAGCACATCCTGTATCGAAACCTGTCCCGTAAGCAGCATCGCCAGGCGCTCTATGCCTATGCCTATGCCCGCTGTGGGCGGCATACCGTACTCCAGCGCACGCAGAAAATCATAGTCTATGAACATTGCCTCCTCGTCGCCGCGCTCCATATTTTTCACTTGCTCTTCAAAACGCCCACGCTGCTCTATCGGGTCATTCAGCTCGCTGTACGCATTGGCTATTTCCTTGCCGTTTATGATCAGCTCAAAACGCTCCACCAGCCCATCCTTGCTGCGGTGCTTCTTGGTAAGCGGGCTCATCTCTATGGGGTAATCAATAATAAAAGTAGGCTGCACATAGTGCTTTTCGCACTTACCGCCGAAAATTTCGTCGATCAACTTACCCTTGCCCATGGTAGCATCCACCTGTAGATTCAGTTGCCTGCACACATTGCGAAGCCCATGCTCGTCCATTCCGCTGATGTCTATGCCGGTATGTTCCTGTATCGCATCATAAATGCTGATGCGCTTGTAAGGGGCTTTGAAATCGATCTCTGTTTCACCTACCACGGTTACAGAAGTACCATTAGTGGCAATAGCGGTTTGCTCCAGCATCTGCTCTGTGGTTTCCATCATCCACAAATAATCTTTGTAGGCCACGTAAAATTCCAGTATAGTAAACTCCGGATTGTGCGTGCGGTCCATACCCTCATTCCTGAAGTTGCGGCTGAACTCATATACCCATTCAAAACCGCCCACTATCAGGCGTTTCAAGTATAGCTCATTGGCTATGCGCAGGTATAGCGGCATGTCCAGTGCATTATGATGCGTGATGAACGGCTTCGCCAGCGCACCGCCGGGTATGCCTTGCAGCACAGGCGTATCCACTTCCAGGCCACCCCTTTCATTCAGAAAATTGCGGATGGCATTCTTCATTTTTGTGATTTTCGTGAACGTATCCCTTACCGAAGGGTTCACAATAAGATCAGCATATCGCTGGCGATATTTGAATTCAAGATCAGTAACGGCATCAAACACTTCACCGTCTTTCTCCTTCGTTACCGGCATGGGGTGCAGCGACTTGGTAAGCAGTGAGAACGAAGTAACATAAATAGAGGTCTCCCCCGTTTTGGTAATAAACCCAAACCCTTTTATACCTATTATATCCCCTATATCCAGCAGCTTTTTCCACACCAGGTCGTACATCGTCTTGTCCTCGCCGGGGCATATCTCATCGCGCTTTATGTAAGCCTGTATCCTGCCGGTACTGTCCTGTAACACCGCAAAATTCGCCTTGCCCATATCACGCACACTCATGATGCGGCCAGCAAGTGATATTTCTTTAAACGTTTCTTTATTTTCTTCGCTGTAGTTTTCCTTTATCCCTTTTGCCGTGTGGGTGACCTCATAAAGTGGCGCGGGATAAGGATCTATCCCCAGTTCCAATAGTTCTTTCAGCTTGTCGCGGCGTACTAATTCCTGTTCGCTAAGTATTGCTTGCATGGGTGCAAAAATAGTTTATTGGTCGATAAGTTGGGCGGGAATTTGAATATCAGGTACAGAGGCTAAAAAACGAAATACCTCCCGAACATCACCTAAACATGTTTTTCTGCGACCCCACTTATTATACTATATTTTGTTTCGATAAAAAACTATACTTTTAAGGTCTATCTATGAATGGCTCTATGACGCAGGCAGATAATAACGACCAGGAAACACAGCAAGCCCTGTATGAGTCTATCATCAATTTTTCTGATGATGCAATTTTCAGCAAAACCATCGATGGTACCGTTACAAGCTGGAACAATGGAGCTGAAGCAATATTTGGTTATCCCGCCGCTGAGATTGTCGGCAAGAATATTTCATTGATAATCCCCCCTTTTCGCATAAGTGAAGAACTGGAGATCATCGGGAAAATTAAGAAAGGTGAGTTTGTCAGGCATTACGAAACAGAGCGTGTGGGCAAAGGCGGACGCATGATAAATGTATCCCTCACCATATCACCGCTGAAAGATAAGAACGGCACGATAACAGGCGCATCCGGTATAGCCCGCGAGAGCGAACGGAAATACTATAACCTCTTCCAGAATTATCCGGTTCCAAGCTGGGTAATAGACCAGGACAGCTTCCGATTCCTGGATGTTAATAAAGCAGCCATTGACCATTACGGCTATAGTTATGAGGAGTTTCTTTCCATGACTGCCGTTGATATAAGGCCGGATGAAGAAAAAAACCGCTTTCTTAACCTGGATCGTACTAAGGATCACCTGGGCGCACGTGGACAATGGAGGCACAAAAAAAAGGACGGCACTGTTATTCATGTAGAGATCAATCTGGACAATATCATTTTTGACGGAAGGAACTGTTCCCTGATCGTAGCGCATGACATAACAGAGAAAACAGAAGCGGAGAAGAAGCTGCAACATACTACCCTTCGTCTGAAACAGGCCCAGAGCATTGCACACATTGGAAGCTGGGAACTTAATTTTGCAACCGGGATAACTATGTTCTCCGATGAAGCGTGCAGTATCTATGGCCTTTCGCCGGAGGAAAACGCACAATCATCTTCATCTTTTCTGTCGTTCGTGCATCCCGGTGATCTGGATTTTGTAATCAAAAACATACTTGAATCACAGGCGTCATTTAATACCGTATCCTTTCGTTACCGTATTATCCGAAAGGATGGCACGATTCGGCATATTTATTCACAAAGCGAAATAGAGCTGAACAGCGAAGGCAAGCCGGTTGACCAGTACGGAATAGTACATGACGTTACCGAGCAAAACCTGGCACAGGAACAAAACCAGCAAACACAGCAGCGATACAAGCAGGTGGTGGACAATATCCTGGACGGCCTGATGATAGATGACCCGGATGGGAAGGTACTGTATGCAAATGACCAGTTCCTCAACCTTTTCGGATTGGAAAGAACTGACTTGAACACGCTGGTACTTGAAGACTATATAGCGCCGGAATACCGCCCCGTGCTTCGCGACCGGCACAACCGCAGAGTAGCTGGCGAAAAAGTACCAAGCCTTTTTGAATACCAGGGACTGAGGAAAAATGGCACCCGGATATGGCTGGAAGTGCGGGTATGTAAAGTAATTGAAAATGACGTTGTAATAGGCACCCAGTCGGCTATACGCGACATCACCGACCGCAAACAAGCGGAAGACGATATTAAAAAGCTCAATCAATCCCTGGAGCAAAAAGTGAAAGACCGCACCGCGCAACTGGAAGCATTGAATAATGAGCTGGAATCCTTCTCCTATTCGGTTGCGCACGACCTCCGGGCCCCATTGCGTATTATCAACGGCTATTCGGAGATACTGAAAAAAGATTATGATAGTAAGCTGGATGCAGAAGCAGACCGGCTCATCAATGTTATAGTAACCAATACGCACCGCATGGGCCGGCTGATCGATGAAATATTAAATCTGGCACGACTGGGCAGGAAAGAATTGGACAAGCATACTACCGATATGAACGCACTGGTAAAAACCGTAATTGCTGAGCAAACAGCAGTCGCCACAAAACCGGTAGCATTCAATATTGCTGAATTACCCGATGCGGTTTGCGATAATACACTGATACGGCAGGTATGGAGTAACCTCCTTTCAAATGCCATAAAATATTCCGGCAAGCAGGAAGATCAGTCTGTTGCCATAAATTCTTTGCAACAAGACGGATTTATTGTATATTCCGTAAAAGACAATGGCGTAGGCTTCGATATGGCGTACAGCGACAAGTTGTTTGGCGTGTTTCAGCGGCTGCATAAGCAAAGCGAGTTCGAAGGGACTGGTGTGGGGCTTGCCTTGGTGCATCGCATCATCACCAAACACGGCGGCAATGTATGGGCGGAATCGGAGGAAGGCAAGGGCGCAACTTTTTATTTTAGTTTACCGATAATATGATCTCTATGGAACAGCAAACAGACATACTGCTTATTGAAGACAATCCCGACGAAGCCGAGCTGGCGATAAGGAGCCTCAAAAAGAATAACCTTACCAACAACCTGGTGCATATTGACGATGGCGCAGAAGCGCTGGATTACATTTTCTCTCGTGGAAAATACGCCGGCAAGGCCGCTCATTCCAATCCAAGGCTCATTTTACTGGATCTCAATCTGCCGAAAGTAGGCGGCCTCGATATTCTGAAACAAGTAAAGTCAGACGACCGCACCAAAACGATTCCGATCGTGGTGCTTACTTCATCGCATGAACAAAGAGATGTAATAGAAAGCTATAAACTGGGCGTAAACAGCTATCTCGTGAAGCCGGTAAACTTCGCCTCATTCGCGCAGGCTATTGCTGATCTTAAAATGTATTGGCTGGTGCTTAATCAGCCGCCCATACAGTAGCGCCCGCTATTTCCCCAATTGCAAAGCTGGCCATAGCCCACCGGCGTCTGTACGAATCAACCTATCGCTTTATCCCTTACTGCCCTTTATATTCTTTCAACGCTGCTTCCAGGCAATCCATGGCCGCATTAATATCGTCTTTATTAAGTACATAAGCGAGGCGCACTTCGTTCTTGCCCTTACCTGTTGTGGCATAAAACCCTGCCGCAGGAGCCATCATCACGGTAGCCCCATTGTGCGAGAATCCTTCCAGCAGCCACTGGCAAAACTTATCCGCGCTATCAACAGGCAACTGCGCCATAGCGTAAAAAGCACCACCGGGAAGCGGACACTTTACACCAGGAATCGCCTTCAGGCGTTTCACCAGCAGGTCGCGGCGAGCAGTGTATTCAGCATGTACTTCATTAAAATAATCAGCAGGCAGGTCAACAGCAGCCTCTCCCAATATCTGGGCAAAAGAGGGAGGGCTTAGCCGGGCTTGTGCAAACTTCATGGCAGCATTGATCACATCCTGGTTGCGGGTCACAAAAGCGCCTATACGGCCGCCGCAGGCACTGTATCGTTTAGAGATGGTGTCTAGCAAAATAGCATGCTCATCCATCCCTTCCAGCGACAATGCAGAGATGTGTTTGTTACCATCGTAGCAAAACTCACGGTATGCCTCATCACTGAACAGGAACAGGTCATGTTTCAGGCATATCTCCTTCAGCACATTCAGTTCTTCCATGCTGTACAAATACCCGGTAGGATTATTCGGGTTACAGATCATGATGGCTTTGGTGCGCGTAGTAACTGCCTTCTCGAAAATCTCTATAGGCGGCAACGCAAAACCGGTTTCTATGCTCGATGGTATCGGCACTACCTTCACACCTGAGCTCGTAGAAAAACCATTGTAATTGGCATAAAACGGCTCGGGAATAATGATCTCATCACCTGGGTCAAGACAACTTTGGATAGCGAACATAATGGCTTCGGAGCCACCTGTGGTTACTATGATCTGCCCAGCGGTAACATCAATATTGTTGCGTTGGTAGTAGTCCACCAGTTTATTCCGGTAGCTGTCAAACCCCGCGCTTGGGCTGTATTCCAGCACCTTCATGTGGGTGTTCCTCACGGCATCAAGAATTGCCTTTGGCGTTTCAATATCGGGCTGGCCAATGTTGAGGTGATACACCTTGGCGCCCCTTTTCTTGGCAGCATCAGCAAACGGAACTAATTTACGAATGGGAGAGGGCGGCATATGCGCGCCACGATGAGAGATTACCGGCATGGGGGCAAAGATAAAGTGAAAAGGGGGAATAGTTAAATGGATAAAAAGTAAAACGTTGCCCGCGGGCAACGTTTTACTTTTTATTTGATCAATTTGCTGGTTTCTTATCCGGTACTTCGTCCTTGGCATCACCTTTTATGCGCAATACGTAGCGCTTTTCACCATGAGGTGTTTTGGCGTTGGACTGGATATAAACTTCCTTGTCGAACACACCATGCTGCTCATCGGTTTTCAGTTCCAGCGATACATAGCCTTTCTGGCCAGGAAGAACCGGGCTTTTACTCCAATCCACGTTGGTGCAACCACAAGATGGCGTTACATTCATAACAATTATCGGCTGGTTGCCTACGTTCGTAAATTCAAAAGTATGTTTGGCGCCGGGCCCGCGCTTGATAACACCGAAATCCCAAACATCACCATCCTTAAATTTGAACATCGGGCCCTCATTGCCCTGAGCTTTCACTTGTATGCCTGCGCAGGTAAGCAGGCAGAATAATGCGATTAGTATTTTTTTCATAAAATGGTTGTTTTTTGCTCCTAGACTTAGCTTATTTTAAAATAGTTGGCTTGCGCCAACTATTTTAGATATAATATGCAACCGAAAAATCTTATTTGCTCGGTGTTGGTGTTACTGTAGGTGTTGGCGCTGGTGCGGCTGGTTTTGGCTTCACGGTACCGCGGATGTGCAATACCATTGGCTGCTGCTTAGCGTTTGAGTTAATAGTAACGTCCTTCATGATCGGGCCCTGGCGGCCGTTAGTAGTATAAGCAACATGTATCACTGCTTTTGCTTTTGGCAAGATAGGCTCGTGGGGCCACGTTGGCACTGTGCAGCCGCATGAACCATGCGCATCCTGTATCACGATCGGCTTTTTGCCGGTATTCTTAAATTCAAAGTCGTATTCAGCCAGCGGCCCTTCCGGAACTTCACCGAAGTCATGCGTTTCTTCCTTAAACTTGAACTCACCTGCATCAGGGTCGACGGCTGGCGCCTGTGGAGCGGCTGCCGGCGCTGGTGCTGGAGTGGGGGCTGGGGCCTTCTTGTCCTGTGCGTTGGCTGCTGCAGCGCTTATTGTAAGGCAGAGGATCGCGATAAATACTTTTTTCATAATTGTTTTTTGTGGTTAAAAAGTTGAGCTTTTGTTACTTATTAGTTGGTTTTTATCATGGAAACATTTTCCGGAACTGACCCCGTTGGCGCCTTTTCCACACTGCCTTTTATGGTTAGCACTTTGGTGCCTGCATTAGAGACAACGGTAATGGTTTTGGTAAATGCGTTTGCCTTTCCCTTAGTATGAAATGCAACATTTATCGTTCCGGTTGCACCAGGCATTACAGGTTCGTTGGAATAAGATGGGACCGTGCACCCGCAGGATGGTTGTGCTTTTTGGATAATGATAGGCTCTTTGCCTTTATTTACGAAGGAAAATTCAGTAGTTGCATCAGGACCTTCAACAATAGTACCAAAGTCATGCGTAGGATCCTTAAATGCCATATCATCGGCTTTTAAAGTTGTGGCAGGGGTAGCCGTGGTTGTAGCTGTGGTACCTGCTGCTGGTTGGTTATCGTCATTTTTATGCTTCTTATGCTGTGCCATTGCCACGCTCACAGACAACAGCAATATCCCTAACGAAACAATAATTTTTTTCATGTTTAAAATGATTTTCCTTGAATAGACTTGTAAGAAACAAATTTAGTACCAAAAATCCAAAAATCTATATTTTTTATTGTTAAAACCTTCCAAAAGCAATACAATTGTAGTTTTGCGCAAAGATGCTTAAACTTTTGGTTATACAAACCGCCTTCACGGGCGATGTGGTACTGGCGACTGCCGTATTGGAAAAACTGCATCACCAATACCCTGCTGCGCAAATTGATTTCTTGCTGCGAAAGGGAAATGAGGGGCTCCTGGAAAATCATCCATTCATAACGAACCTGCTTGTATGGGATAAAAAAAGCAACAAAATGGCGAAACTGCTCAAAATAGCCATACAGGTAAGGAAGGAGCACTACACGCACGTTATCAACCTGCATCGTTTTGCTTCATCCGGTTTGATCACTTTTCTATCGGGAGCAAAGTGTAAAGCCGGGTTTGATAAAAACCCTTTCTCCTTCTGCTACACCAAAAAAGTAGCTCACATTATCTCCGAGCCATATACCGGGAATAGCATACATGAAGTGCAGCGCAACCAAATGCTCATCGCCGATATTACCGACCGAGAGGCCGCAATGCCGGCACTCTACCCTACTCCCGCCGACTATGAATTCGTAAAACAATACCAGGCTTCGCCGTATATCTGTATTGCGCCATCATCAGTTTGGTTTACCAAGCAGTTTCCGGCAGAAAAATGGATCAGCCTCATCAATAGGCTGCCCGCCCATTATCGTATTTGCTTGCTTGGGGCGCCATCTGATAAGGACCTGGGAGACGCCATCGTAAATAAAGCGATCCACGCGCATGTAGAAAACCTCTGCGGAAAACTGACTTTTCTGCACTCAGCTGCGTTGATGCAGAATGCGGATATGAATTATGCCAATGATTCAGCACCGCTTCATTTTGCATCGGCTATGAATGCGCCGGTTACCGCCGTTTTTTGCTCTACAGTTCCTGCGTTTGGTTTTGGGCCGTTGCGCGATAACGCCCAGGTGGTGGAGATAAGCGAGAGGCTCTACTGCCGGCCCTGCGGGCTGCACGGCCACAAAACCTGTCCCGAGGGGCATTTCAGATGTGCGATGGATATTACAAATGACCAACTACTATGGTGGACTTCGAAAACGACATAAAAAACTGTGTGCAGACACTGCAAAACGGCGGCAGCATACTCTACCCCACCGATACTGTCTGGGGCCTGGGATGTGACGCCATGAATGCAAGTGCCGTAGAAAAAATATTCGCGATAAAGCAGCGCCCTAAAGAAAAAAGCATGATCGTACTGCTGGCGGATGCACGCGATATACTGCAATACATAGCCGCCCCCCACCCGGATATAATAGCCATCATAGAAAATTTTGAGCGCCCCACCACCGTCATCTATGAAAACGCCCTTAGTTTCCCGGATAATGTGGTAAACAAAGACGGCAGCCTGGCGATAAGGGTTACCACCGATCCATTTTGCAAAGCACTCATAAAGAGATTCCGTGGCCCCATCATTTCCACATCAGCTAATATCAGCGGCGCCGCTACGCCCGCAACTTTTAGAATGATTGATGAAGCAATTGCCAATAATGTTGATTATGTGGTGAAGTACCGGCAGGAGGATGATACTATTGTTGCGCCATCAAGGTTAGTGCGGATAAATGAGGATGGGAGTTTGGAAGTATTGAGGGAGTAGAGAAAAGTACGCTTAGTGAATGGGTGTTGAAAAAAGCAATGTCATGGTGAGCCCCGCCGAACCATGACATGCTGAATCCATAGCTGGGGATGCTATGGATTTATTCTAACTTTATGGCATCATGAAAATAGAGAAAGTATGGTTCGACGAACAAAACATCTACGTAGTAACCGACAGCGGGCATACTATTGGGAATCCTTTAAAATGGTATGAGCGCCTTGCAAGAGCCACAGTGGAACAACGGAACAAATACGAAATAGGCCCATTTGCCGAAAGCGTTCATTGGGAAGAAATAGATGAAGACCTCAGCCTTGAGAGCTTTTTTGATTTCAAGCGGGAGTTGCACTATGCAAAAATCTAACCCGTAATACTACTTTAAAACTTCAGGATTGTTCACTTTCGATAACAGCCAATTTCCCTTATCCAGTTTTTCCTGTAAGCGATGATCGGCGCTTTTTGCAACAGCTTTTCTGCTGTTGGAATCTACTTTTTTTGATGTGCTTTTCTTTCCGATTTTACTCATAGTAAATTCAACTTATTTTTCCGGTCTGACAGAATACTTCAAGCTCACGTTATTTAGTTCCCATAGTACCTCACGTCCAACGTCTTTAATAAATTCATCGCATTTGGATGGCCTAACGCCGCAGCCCTGCTCCAATCCAAATATGCGCCCTGTTTATCTTCTACTCCTAAGGATATTTTAGTGATACCCCGGTCATAATAAGCATTTGCACAATCAGGATTAACTTCTATTTCTAAAGTATAATCTGCCAGGGCACCTGCTTTATCGCCGAGGTAATCTTTGGCAGTTGCGCGGCAATGATGAGCATTCTTAACCATAGGGTCAATTTCAATGGCTTTGGTGTAATCTTCTATTGCATCTTTAAAATATTCCAGTTTACTTTTTGCATTGCCACGATTATGATAGGCATTTGCGTATCGGCTGTTTATCTCTATTGCTTTTGTATAATCCTGGATTGCTCCATGCACATCGCCCAATTTAACTTTAGCAACACCTCTGTCATTATACGCTTCTGCATCGTTGGGATTGAGTTCAATTGTTTTAGTATAATCAGCTATTGCGCCTTTTAGGTCTCCTTGTTTTCCTTTGATGATTGCACGGTTATAATAGGAGTTTGTGCTATTAGGGTTTACCTCTATTTCTTTGGTGAATTTTTCGAGGAGTTCTGATAGATTTTTCATACCAACAAGAAATTAATTAGTTCAAATTCGATAATAATATTCGAGGCTCACCAACTCGCTCACATCTACAAATCTCTCCAAAACCCATCAGTCTCTTCATCCATACTGCGGATTGCATCCCGATCGGCTTCTTCCCAGTCATGACTATTGTCGTAATCAAGTTTGTCTCTTAAATATACTGTAAAAAAAGGTATAGCAATTTTGCCAGTTAAGTCTATATAGCCAATTTGACCGTTTAATTTCACCTCAGCAACGCCGTTTGAAAAGTTCTTTGCCAAATCGTACTTGCATTGAATTTTTACCTTGCCTTTTTTATCAATAAACCCATACTTTCCATTCAATTTTACGTAAGCAAGACCTTCTGAAAAACGATATGCTTCTTCATAAATACAAGGTATAATTTGTGTATTTGCATTATCAATAAACCCATACTTTCCATTCAATTTTACGTAAGCAAGGCCTTTCGAAAAACGATACGCCTCTTCATAAATACAAGGTATAATTTGTGTATTTGTGTTATCAATGAAACCGTATTTATCATTTATTTTTACACAAGCTAACCCTTCTGAAAAATGATCAGCATCATCATAATTGCAAAGGATAACTACATCTTTAGTCTTATTAAAAAATCCCCATTTGTCATTTAATTTCAACTTTGCTACACCTTCTGAAAAACTACTGATTTCATCGTAAATACATGGAATTTTTAGCTTTCCTCCTTTATCAATTAAACCACATTTATTATTTAATTCAACCTCTGCTAATCCGTCTGAAAAACTACCTGCATTATCATATTTACAAGCAATTTTTATCTTTCCTGATTTATTAATAAATCCATATTCACTATTATGATTAACTACAATTGCCAAATCATCTGAAAAATTCCCATAACCAATGTATTTGCAGGGAGTAATTTGTTTACCCCTTTTATCTATGAAACCCCATTTGTCATTTTGTTTTACCCATGCAACACCTTCTTCAAAATCATTTACATCATCATAAATACAAGGAATTTTCATCTTGCCTCTTTTGTCAATAAAACCCCATTTACCATTTAATTTAACTCCCGCTAATCCATCCGAAAAATCTCTTGCGTCATCAAACAATATATAATTTTCCATTTGCTCAACACAATAATCCATTGTACTCACTCTCGTGTCAAACTCATTAATGCTGCCAGTAAGTACCTCACCTGCATGATACTTGGACAGAGATTCTAACTGGCTACTCTCAATACAGGTGAAATTAATTACATCACGGCCTTTAGTTGCACCACTTTTATAAATAAAGAGAATTGCACCACAAAAATGGTTTTGCTCTTGACGGATTACTTTATCAGTAGGTTTCCAACCTTCTTTTGTTTCTTCAAAAATGGGTATTACTACCGATTTACCAGGGTTCATAGTGAGGATTTTCTTTGCATAGGCATTCATCGCAATCAATCTATGAACATTAGCTAATTCAGTTTCTACTATTGACTCTGCAATATGATAAAGGACTGGTTCAAGGAGAACTCTTTTAGGTAGCGAAATTGGCCTTCCTGTATTGTCAATAAAACTACATTTGCCATTCGATACGACTCTTGCACACCCTTCTGAAAAATTATCAATTTCATCGTAAAAATAAGGAACAATAATTTTCCCCTCTAAGTCAATTAACCCATACTTCCCTTTTAATCTAACTTTTGCTACACTTTTTGAAAAACTATCTACATCTGCATAAATGCACGGTATAACTTCTTTACCTGCTCTATCAATAAATCCCCATTTATCCTTTTTCAGCACTCTTGCTAAACCCTCAGAAAAACTACTAATATTATCATAGCCAGCAATAACTTTGCTATTTTTATACAATCTACTTGACCACCCATCATACAAAATGAGTAGGTCATCATCAATTAATAATCTATGGCCTTGATTTCCGACTGTTGCCATTTTTATTCCTTTTTTGTTGTTGGAGTTTTGCTTCTCAATGAGAAAGTAAAAAACGACAAAAGGTATTTGTAAAGTTAAAAATAAACTCCATTTCAGAGCTTTTCACTTTATCATTATGCTTTACATAATTGTTTTACGTCCTTGAGTCTCCGCCCTTCTGCGAATCTCACTGCTTCTCGCACTGTAAAACCACAGTATAACCAAACCTTTAATCCCTATAATTAAATCGGGCAACTAATCTTTCCACACGCAAAAAAAATATTTTTTGCTAATATATACTAATGCTGTAACTTCATAGTACAAAAGCGTAAACAATAACTGTAAATATGAAAAGCAAGTATTTAAATGCTGGATTAAAAGACGTGGGTACGGAAGATTTACTCGATAGAGTTGATTTTCTTGAAAGCCAAACTTGGGGTGTGCGGAACTGTTACGATCACATGTATCGAGATTGGTGTAACGAGATAGCATTCCGGCTTTACGGAAATTAGTTAAAAGGCTACCTATTCGGTAGCTTTTTTGTTGGTGTTAGTACTTTGTATGTTAACCTTGCATTATCGGCGTTTTTGAAAATACTACGTTGTAACGTTTCATTTGAGCTTACCCATTTTTTTTAAATTGCTAATCACTTTTTCCAGAGGTACTTTTTCATCGTTTTTTCTCAATTCAGCTATAATACCCTCGAACAGACCTCGAAGCTTTCCAGCGTGGTGCTCAATTGTCTTAATATCAATAATAACCGCGGTCATGTTATTTTTCCCATCGGTCAGATAACGCACACCTTTCATAACTAAATATTTATACACTCAAATCTACTTGAAGTTTATCGACTTGCCAACCTCAACTTATCAACTTATCACCTATCAACCTACAAACCTATCTTTGCACCCGATCATGGATATTGTTTGCTCTCCTGAGGAACTTAAATTATTTCAACTGGTAGGTGATGCCGCAGCCGGCATGAATGCGAGCTGCTACCTTATAGGCGGCTTTGTGCGCGATAAGATCCTGGGCAGGCCTACCAAGGATGCAGATATTGTATGCACAGGGGATGGCATAGCACTTGCTCATGCAGTTGCTAATCTGCTGCCTAATAGACCGCAAGTCAATTTCTTCAAAACATTTGGCACAGCTCAGTTCAAATTGAATGGATTTGATGTGGAGTTCGTAGGCGCTCGCAAAGAATCCTACACAACCGATTCCCGCAAACCGGAAGTAACACCCGGCACTATTGAAGATGACCAACTGAGGCGGGATTTTACCATAAACGCGCTCGCTATCAGCCTGAATAAAGATGATTACGGCAAGCTCATTGACCCATTCAATGGCATTGAAGACCTCAATAATCAAATCATCCGCACCCCGCTCGGACCGGACATCACATTCTCTGACGACCCGCTGCGCATGATGCGTGCGATACGTTTCGCTACACAGCTTGGCTTTACAATTACACCTGATGTTTTTGAAGCCATAACCCGCAATAAGGAGCGGATAAAAATCGTATCGCAAGAGCGCATCACCGACGAGCTTAACAAAATAATGGCAACGCCTAAACCCTCCGTAGGTCTTGATCTGCTTTTCCGCTCAGGACTGCTCAAGGAGTTCTTCCCGCAGTTCGTTGACCTTTCTGGCGTGGAGATCATAGAGGGCAAGGGGCATAAAGATAATTTTTATCACACACTACAGGTGATAGATAACACCGCCGCAAAAAGCGATAACCTCTGGTTGCGCTGGGCAGCCCTGCTGCACGATATAGGCAAGCCGGCCACTAAGCGTTTTGAAGACGGACACGGCTGGACTTTTCACGGCCATGAGGTAGTGGGTGAACGAATGACGCCCCGCATTTTCAAGCAACTGAAGCTGCCGCTGAACGAGCATATGAAGTACGTGGCCAAGCTGGTGCTGCTGCACCTGCGCCCCATAAGCCTCACCAAAGAAGACATCACCGACTCGGCCATGCGCCGCCTGCTATTTGATGCAGGAGACGAACTGGAAGACCTGATGATACTGTGCGAAAGCGACATTACCTCGAAGAACAAAGCCAAGGTGAAGCGCTATCTCGAAAATTTTGAGCTGGTAAAAGAACGGCTGAAAGAGGTAGAAGAAAGCGATAAGATACGCAACTGGCAGCCCCCCATCACGGGAGATGAGATCATGCAATTATTTAACCTCACGCCTTCGCGCGAAGTAGGTGTGCTTAAAACCGCTGTACGAGAAGCTATCCTTGATGGTGTGATACCGAACAACTATGATGCCGCTTATACTCTACTGCTAGAAAAGGCCAAAGAACTGAATCTTGCGCCCAGGCTTTAATAATTGGTGTATTGCTTGATTCCGCACATATGATAAAATCTATACAAAAAAATTGTAATTTTGGTATATGAAGGACAAGCAAAACATATTTGACCTTATCAAAAAATCTGTAACGGCCATTGATCCTGGCGCCACAGTGATTTTATATGGTTCTTATGCCCGTGGAGACTACCGGGAAACTTCTGATATTGATTTGCTAATATTATTGGACATTAACAGGGAGAAGTTGACTTACTCTGAGAAATTTAAAATAACTAGTCCGATCTATGATATTGGACTTGAAACTGACACATTGATTAGCCCTAAAATATATTCAAAAATAGGCTGGGCCCGTCATCGTGTAACCCCGTACTATGAAAATGTAAATAAAGAAGGAATTATATTATGACGGATAAAGAAAATCGGGAGTTAATTCAGTATAGATTCGGCAAGGCTTCTGAAACAATGCAGGAAGTTAAATTTTTGTTTGAAAATCAACTTTGGAACAACGCAGTAAACAGGCTCTACTATCGTTGTTTCTATGCTGTTGGCGCTTTACTTGCGAGTGTAAATGTATATACCAAAACACATTCGGGTGCAAGTCAAATGTTTAGTCTGCATTTTATTAAACAGGGTATTTTTGAAAAAGAAGATCACAAGATATTTACAACACTCCTTGATATGAGGCAAGATGCTGACTACGAAGATTTTATCGACTATGAAGAAAGTGATGTAGCTCCGCTAATTGATCCGGCTAAACAACTGATCAGCCATATCGAGAAATATATTGCGCCATTCTTAAATTGACCCAAAAAGTAGCAACATAAAAAACACTAAACGAACTCCTGCTACTTTTAGACCGCATAAAATGACCAACCGCCAGCTTTTCCAACAACATGTAGCGCAGACCTCGCCCGCCCCGGTGGGTATCGAGATCATATCCGCTTCCGGCAGCTATCTATATGACGTTGACGGAAAAAAATACCTGGATATGATCGGCGGCATTAGTGTTTGCAACATTGGCCATAGCCATCCCAGGGTGGTTGAGGCGGTACAAAAGCAAGCCGCCGACTATATGCACGTAATGGTATATGGTGAGCTGGTACAGAGCCCACAGGTGAAATATGCGGAGCTGCTCGCAAAGCATCTGCCAGCGAGTCTCGACTGTGTTTATTTCACCAATTCGGGCGCAGAAGCCACCGAGGGCGCACTCAAACTTGCCCGTCGCGCCACAGGCCGCACCGATATTATCAGTTGCAACAAAAGCTATCACGGCAACACCTTGGGCGCACTCGCTGTAATGGGTGACGAATACTGGCGGAATGCATTCCGGCCACTGATGCCCGGCGTATGGCGTTACGACTACAATTCTGAAGCACTAATTAATGCCATCAATGGGCAAACAGCCTGCGTCATCATAGAAACCATACAGGGTGAAGCAGGGGTTATTGTACCTAACGAAAACTGGCTGCAGCAATTGCGTAAAAAATGTACAGAGGCAGGTGCGTTACTGATATTCGATGAGATACAGTGCGGCTTCGGGCGCACAGGCAAGCTCTGGGGTTTTGAGCATTATGATGTCATACCTGATATTGTATTGCTGGGCAAGGCGCTGGGCGGGGGTATGCCTATGGGTGCTTTTATATCATCCCACCAGTTGATGCAGACGCTGACGCACAGTCCTGTGCTGGGCCATATTACCACTTTCGGCGGCCACCCGGTATGCTGTGCCGCCGGTATGGCTGGAATGAAGGTGCTGCTTGACGAAAACATTATTGCTGCGGTCGCCGAAAAAGAAAAATTGTGCCTTTCACTACTGAAACATCCCTCAATAAAAGCGATACGAAGCAAGGGGCTGCTGATCGCAATAGAGTTGGAAACCGCTGCGCAAGTATCTGAAACACTGCAGCGCTGCCTCGCAAAAGGGTTATTTTCCGATTGGTTTTTGTTTGCTCCGCAGTGCATCCGCTTTGCACCACCACTCACTATTACCATTGCCGAGATCACTTCCGCCTGCGAGATATTGCAATCATTCCTGTAATAGCAAAGGCGGGACAAACCCGCCTTTCTGATATTTTTGAAGGGATCTGAAATATTACGGAGTAAGCGTAAGCTCATAAATATGCACACCTATAGTAAGCTGGGCATCGGCATCGCAATTTCCTGCACCATAGTTCAGTACGCGGGAGCCCTGGTAACCACTCACATTCACCACACCGGATTCGCAAAAATTACAACCCATAGCAAATTGTAACGGAGTCGCGATATCAAAGGAAAAAACATTGCCATCGGGCCTTGTTACCAGCGCCGATCCTGATATGGAAAAAATATCATCACTCCTGTCACCAGTTGTATATCCCTGCACCCATTTCCGAACTAAAGAACCTTTCCATACTACAAATTGGCTGTTCAGCGGGTCCTGGCTTACATTCATTGAGTCAGCTGTTGTAACCTTATAGTACCAGTTACCCGCAATGGTAGTATCCACACGTGTAGTGGCTATCGTACCGGTAAGCTGGTTATCATTAACATAGTAATTATCAAAGGTAATCGTGTGCTGCTGGCCTGCGTCCGTGTATTCACCATTATAAGAAACAATTATTGTCCCCTTCCTGTTCCTGCCGTCAAGGCACATACAATCGTTCGGTCCAAAACGGATAACTAAAGTATGCGGAGTGCTGTTAGTGTCAGTGCCTACTGTGCAGCAATTTCCTATTACCGTGTTGTGCGTGGTGCGCATATATGCCCCGCTGTACACCTCGCCGGCAGCATCGGCTATGGAAATAACGTCATCGTTCGCCCATTCTATCCTTGATACATCTGAGGCATAACCGCCCTGGTCGTCACCATTTCCTATAATGTTATCATTACTTTTCTGGCAAGCCTGGAACACGAGGGCCGAGGATGCAAACAAAAAAGCAGAGATAGTAACAACAACAGCGCTTCTTTTGAAATTAAAATTGCAATGCATAGTTCAATATGGTTGTTTAATGGGCTCTTTAATGGTTAATGATAATGAATTTTGCCGCTAATATACGAATAGTGGTTAATGTTGCCTACAGATTAAGCCACAAAATATAAAAGGCGGAACATATTTCCGCCTTTTATTGAAAAACAACAAGATAATTATTTCAATGTAATGTTATAGGTGTGCGACCCTACAGTAAGCTGCGCTTCAGAATCGCAATTGCCATCGCCATAGTTGAGTGTCCGCACCCCGCCCAATGGACCGGTAATGCTCACAACACCGGCTTCTATCCAGGCGCAGTTATACGCTACTTGCAAAGGAGTCGTAATATTCATCACAAACGAATGGCCATTTGCACGGGTAAGTGTTGTAGTTCCGGATATAAGGTAAGAGTCGTCTGTTCTGTCGGTAGTGGTATAACCAGTGAGCCAAGTCCTGGTACGGGTGCCGGTCCATACTATCTCGCCATTTCCGGTGCCAAGGTTCAAAGTATCGTTTACATTAACTGTGTAGTACACCTGTCCGGAACTGTTAGTACCCATATTTGTTACAGTTTTAACGCCGGTAAGCTGGTTATCGTTTACGAAATAGTTGCTATAGGTAATGGTGTGTGTGCTGCCGCTGTCTTTGTAATGTCCCGTATAGGTAACTATAATGCTGCCCCTGCGGTTCTTGCCATCAGCGCAAGTGCAATCCGTCGTGCCAAAATTGATAGTCAGCACGTGAGGGGTCACAGTAGTATCATTGGTAACAGTAGCACAGCCACCCAGCGTAGTACCCGTAGTACGCAGGCTAGAACCGCCGTTTGTTGATGCTGCAACATCTGCCATAGAAACGACGTCATTACTGTTCGTTTCCATTTTTACATGGTCAGAAGCATACCCGCCATTATCATCAACGTTCGTTAGGGAGTCGTCTGCTGTTTTATGGCAGCCTACAGTGAAGACAAAGAGGGCGACAGTAATTGTTGCCGCGCTCAGGCTAAGAAAAAATCTGGATTTACGCATTTTTTTATGTTTTAAGGTTATAAAATAATTTTTACGGTTTTAAGACTATTGACCTGTCTTTTGGTTTAATATCATCAAAAAATATTCCGAAAATTCTTATTTCAAGTTAAAAGTAATAATAATTACTTTTGCGGCTCAATCCATTATGATAAAATGCAATTAGCGATCATTGGCACCGGATATGTAGGATTAGTTACAGGCACTTGTTTTGCGGAAACCGGCAACAAAGTTACCTGTATAGATATTGACGAAAAAAAAATAAATAATTTAAAGCAGGGCGTCTCGCCTATCTATGAGCCCGGCCTGGATATGCTGCTCGAGCGCAACATTAAGGAAAAAAGGCTCTTTTTCACCACTTCGCTCAGCGATGGCATTAAGGATGCTAAGGTTATTTTCCTTGCCTTGCCCACACCGCCCGGCAAAGACGGCTCTGCAGACCTGCAATATGTGCTGGATGTGGCCAAATCGTTAAGCACTATTATTACTCATTATACCGTCATCGTTAATAAAAGCACTGTACCTGTAGGCACTGCCGAAAAAGTGCATGCAGTGCTGGCACAGCACCTGGACAAAGAATTGTTTGATGTAGTTTCTAACCCCGAGTTTCTGCGCGAAGGTGTTGCTGTGGATGACTTCCTGAAGCCCGACCGGGTTGTCATCGGCACTTCGTCGGAAAAGGCGAGGAAGGTGATGGATGAGCTTTACCAGCCCTATGTGCGCCAGGGAAACCCCATCCATTTTATGGACGAGCGCTCATCTGAAATGACCAAGTACGCTGCAAACTCTTACCTCGCTATGCGTATCTCTTTTATGAACGAGATGGCTAACCTCTGCGAGAAAACCGGTGCAAATGTGGATTGGGTGCGTATAGGCATAGGCGGAGATAGCCGTATAGGTAAGCGCTTTCTTTTCCCTGGCATTGGCTACGGCGGCAGCTGTTTTCCTAAAGATGTAAAAGCACTCGCATTTACGGCCATGGAAATGGATTATGATTTCCAGTTGGTAAATACGGTAATGCGGGTAAATGAGCGCCAGAAACTGGTGCTGGGCAAAAAGGTAAAGAATTATTTCGGAAGCGATCTTTCTGAGTACACGTTTGCTGTCTGGGGGCTTGCTTTCAAGCCAGAAACAGATGATATCAGGGACGCACCCGCACTTGACCTCATCCATGAGTTGTTGGCAGCAGGTGCAAAACTACGGGTGTTTGACCCTGAAGCTATGGCGAATGTGAAGCAAATAATGGGTGATAAGATACATTATGCCGAAGACCAGTACGATGCCCTTTCCGGCGCCAGCGCGCTTATCGTAGTAACAGAGTGGAGCGAATTCCGCAACCCTGATTTCGAGCGCATTTGCAATTCGTTGAAACACCCTGCAATATTCGACGGGCGCAATGTTTACTCCCTGGAGAAAATGGAAGACCTCGGCGTGTATTATGAGAGCATCGGCAGAAAAATAATTCACCCGCAAATACATGACACATTGCCAGCGCCACACAACACAATAATCAGGGAAAGAGCGACCCGAGATTAATGCAATTTGAAAATTTGGAAATATGCAAATTTGAAAATGGGCCAACGCCTTGTGAAAATGGCGACTATATACTGACGACTAATTACTAAGTACTAACAATTAACCAATGGCAAAAAGAATATTGATTACCGGCGCTGCAGGATTTTTAGGTTCGCATTTGTGCGACCGTTTTCTGAAAGAAGGTTACGAAGTAATTGGCATGGACAACCTGCTGACCGGGAACATCAAAAACATAGAGCACCTCTTTCCTGTCCGGGAGTTCCAGTTTTATCATCACGATGTCACTAAGTTCGTGCACGTGCCGGGCAATATTGATTACATACTTCATTTTGCCTCGCCCGCTAGTCCTATCGACTACCTGAAGATGCCGATCCAGACACTAAAAGTTGGCGCACTGGGCACACACAACCTGCTGGGCCTTGCCAAGTCTAAAGGTTCCCGCATACTGGTAGCCTCAACCTCCGAGGTATATGGCGACCCGCTGGTGCATCCCCAAACGGAAGAATATTGGGGCAACGTAAACCCCGTTGGCCCGCGCGGGGTGTATGATGAAGCTAAGCGCTTTATGGAAAGCATTACTATGGCTTACCATACTTTTCACCAGGTAGAAACACGAATCATACGCATATTCAATACCTACGGCCCGCGCATGCGCCTCGATGACGGTCGTGCATTACCTACTTTTATGAGCCAGGCACTGAGAGGTGAGGATGTTACTGTTTATGGCGATGGTTCGCAAACACGCTCCTTCTGCTATGTGGATGATCTGGTAGATGGTATTTACCGCCTGCTGCTTTCCGATTATAGCAAGCCTGTGAACATTGGCAACCCGTCTGAGATAACCCTGCTCGAATTTGCAGAAGAAGTGCTGAAACTCACCGGCTCAAAATCTAAGATCGTATATGAGCCGCTGCCGCAGGACGACCCGAAACAGCGTAAGCCAAATATTACCAAAGCAAAGGAAATCCTTGGCTGGGAACCAAAAGTGGACCGGCACGAAGGACTGAAGCGTACACTGGAATATTTTAAGCTGCATATATAGCTCAGGCCATTCCCGGCTCTATTGGTAATATAATTTCTCAAAAAAATAATAGGTTGTGTGTGTTATACACATACAACCTATTATTTTTTTTGTTTTCTTTACTGTACAAACTTCTAAAGCCATTTTATGAGAATAAATAAAAAATTACTCCTCGTATCCCTGCTTTGCACAGGCATGGTGTTTCTCCAGAGTTTCAAACAAAAACACGATGATGATAAGGCGACCAACTTAAAGGTGCTTTCGAAAGATATTTCCGAAAAAGACCTCCATACGATCATGAAAAGTTTTTCTATGTCACTCGGTGTGCGTTGCAATTACTGCCATGTAGCTAAGGAAATCCCCGGCCAGAACCACCCGCAATGGGACTTCGCATCTGATGACAAGAAGGAAAAAAATACGGCCCGCGAAATGATGAAAATGACCATGGCCATAAATTCAGACTACCTTGGCAAGATCAAGACTATGGGCGATGGCCTGGAGGAGATCAGGTGTGTTACCTGTCACATGGGCCGAACCACGCCTATCATAAGTGTTGATTCTATGCCTCATCTACCGCGCCAGGAACATTAATACCTGCAGCTCGGTTGCTTAATAATTTATCCTCCTTCACGGAGGATTTTTTTTCTGGTTCGCATATATCAACCAGGCTTTTCAGAGTGTATTTTTCAATTACTAAATTTGTTGTTCAATACACCATCATGCCCAAAGCTGCCATTAAAAAAGAGACTTTCGAATTCTTGAAAAAATTGTCTAAGAACAACAACCGTGAATGGTTCAATGCCAATAAAGACAAGTACGCGGAGGCTCACAATAACATGATCGAATTTGCCGGCGCCCTGCTGGCCGAGATGAACAAGCATGATACGATCGAAACTGCATCTGGCAAAGACAGCCTCTACCGTATATACAAAGACGTGCGTTTCTCAAAAGACAAAACACCCTACAACATGCATTGGAATGGCGGTTTCAGGCGTGCCACTAAAAAGCTCCGCGGCGGATATTATTTCCATATCGCTCCCGGCAACTCCTTTGTGGTGGGCGGCTTCCGCGGACCATCAGCTGCTGATATGCAAAGAATAAGGCAAGACTTTGCCGTAAATTATGATGAAGTACGACAAATACTGGGCAATAAAACAACCATCAAAACATTCGGCGAAATGATTGGGGAAAAGCTCATCTCCGCACCACGGGGATATGAAAAAGACCATCCGGCAATAGACCTGCTTCGCTACAAGCAGTTTATGCTGAAACATAAGTTTACTGATGAAGAGGTCTTGCGCCCCGACTTTGCAAAAAACGCAAGTGATATCTTCAAAAAAATGCGCCCCTTCCTCAACTACATGAGCGAAGCCCTCACCACAGACGCCAACGGAATACCGCTGGCAGGGTAGGAAATACACCTGCCAGCCCTGAAAGGGACCTTATAACAGCGAGGAGCAAAGCAAAAATAAAATCAAGGGAATCCTAAAATCCTTTAATCAAGGTTCTGTTACTTGCTGATCACAAAATGGAAAGTCTCTGTTCCTGTTTCGGTATGCACGCGCAGCATATAAGTTCCCGCTGCAACATCCCCATCCAGCTTTACATCCGCTTTTACTATACCGTTATTATCAGGCATTGTTTTACCCGCATAAATAATGCGGCCCAGCATATCGCTCATCTCTATGGTGATCTCTTTATTACTATTTGCATGTACACTTCCGCTCAGGGTAAAGCTGCCATTATTCGGATTGGGGAATAAGGTAAGGTCATTCCCTGCCGCAGCGAGCGTACCTACTGATAAGTAGCCCTGGCCATAAATAATGATCGTGTTGCTTGCTCCTGTATTAAGCGAGGTATCACACGGCGAATTACTGTTTATCACACAATAAATGGTGTCATTGTCATCATATATATGGGTAGTAAACTCTGCACTCGTCGCGCCGGGCACTGGCGCATTATTAACGTACCATTGATAACTCGGCATCGGGCCGCCATAGGTAGCCGTGCTGTAGAAGGTATATACCTGGCCCAGGTAAGAGCTGGTATCTGGCTGGGTAGTGGTTATATCTAATATCGGCGTGATCTGGGGCCATACATTCAGTGTCACATCTGCGCTTATCACAGCTGGCGATGCGCATATATTGCTGGTAGTCATCACACAGGTAATAAAGTCGCCGTGTGTAGGATTATAAACATAGGTAGGTCCTGACCCAACATAGGCGCCAAACAGCTCCCACACAAAGCTGGGTGTACCTCCGTTCGAATCTATTGCGGTGAGCGTATCGGGAGTATTATGGCACAAAAGGCTGTCTCCTGGTGTTGATTGTATAGTCAGGAACGATGGTACCGCCGTCTCCACATGGAAGGGCATAGAGATAGCACAGCCGGAAACCAAAGTGTAAGAGATAGTGACAGAGCCGGTTACCAGGCCTCTTACTTCGCCGGTTGTAGCGATCGACAATGCTATAGTGCCATTGCTGCTCGACCATACGCCGCCTGCGGTTACATCGGTCAGAATAACAGAAGAGCCCGGGCATACACTGTCTGCTCCGCGAATAGAATCCGGTATCGAATCAATATATATGGGCGCTGAAACAAAACAGCCGGTAGGTAATGTATAAAGTATGTTAACCACAGACCCTGCCGTTACACCCGAAACCACGCCGGTTGAGGAAACAGTAGCGGAAGAGCTGCCACTGCTCCAGGTGCCACCCGGCGTTATGTCGCTGAGCGTTACAAGCGAACCCGAGCATACACTGCCCAGGCCGGTTATAGGCGCAGGAAGCGGGTTAACCAAAACCGGGTAGCT
This sequence comes from uncultured Bacteroidota bacterium, assembly GCA_903887415.1. GTDB lineage: Bacteria > Bacteroidota > Bacteroidia > Chitinophagales > Chitinophagaceae > Nemorincola. The sequence goes on from CAISPO010000021.1 coordinate 49,037, forward strand.
AACCTGGTTGCAAGAGAAGGTGACGTAGTATATTGTAGCTCCGCCCACAGCCAAACCGGTAACTATCCCCGTTGACGCGCCCACTGAAACGCTTCCGGATCCTGCGCTGGCACTCCATGTGCCGCCCGGGGTACCGTTCAGTAAAGTCACCGTACTGCCCAGGCATACAGTATCCGGCCCGCTGATAGGTGTTGGCGGTGTGTTTACTGTAACAATGGTTGTAGCGTAGCATGTTGTTGGCAGCGTATAGGAAATAGTCGCCAGGCCTGCGCCAATGCCTGTGATCACGCCCGTTCCGGCGCCTGCACTGGCTGTGAGTGGCAGGTTGCTGCTCCACGCGCCGCCTGCGGTCACATCACTGAGTATTGTGGTAAGGCCTATGCACACATAGCCGGTTCCGGTAATTGCAGCAGGCAGCGGGTTCACGGTCATAGGTGCGGTAACATAACAACCGGTGCCCAGCATATAGGTTATAGTTACAACGCCATTCGCGATTCCATTTACCGTACCCGTTGCAGATACAGTTGCTATTGTTGGGTCACTCGAGCTCCACGCGCCCCCCGCAGTAGTATTGCTTAATATCACTGACGAGCTCACACAAACCGAAGAAGGCCCTGTAATAGTATTTGGCAGCGGGTTTACAGTCATGTTCATAGTAGCTGTGCAGCCGCCTATAGGCAGCGTATAAGTGATCGTGGTAGTACCGGCAACAAGTCCCGTTACAATGCCCGATGTTGACCCAATGCCTGCATTGCCTGCATTGCTGCTGGACCAGGTGCCGCCTATTGCCGGATCAGTAAGGTATGTCGTTGATCCTACACACACATTATTGCTGCCCACAATGGCTAGGGGTGACGGATTAACGGTAACAACAATCGTTGCAATGCAGGTGGTAGGCAGCATGTACGTTATCGTTGCCATGCCTGGCGAAACACCATTTACAATGCCGGTCACGGCACCCACAGTAGCTATAGGAGGCGCACTGCTGCTCCATCCTCCGCCGGGTGTCGCGTCGCTCAGGTTTATCGACAATCCCGTACAACCACTCGCCAGTCCGGTGATGCCGGCCGGTAATGGGTTTACTGTAAAGGTCGTTGTTGCTATACAAGCGTCAGGCAGTGTATAAGTTATAGTACTGGCGCCTGCGGCCATACCGGTTGCCACGCCTGTTGCCAGGACGATGGAAGTATTACCATTACTGCTGGTCCAGGTGCCGCCAATAGGCGTATCACTCAAATTGCTTGTTAAACCCTGGCAGGCTACTGCGCTGCCGCTTATGTTGCCCGGAGACTGATTCACAGTAACAATGATCGAGGATGTACAGTTTGCAGGTGTGGTATATACTATGGTTGACGTGCCAGGTGTTATTCCCGAAACGACCCCAGATGCCGCCCCTATGGTAGCAATAGCAGGCGATCCCGAAGACCATGTGCCTCCCGGCACTGCGTCTGCAAGCGGCGTTGTAAGCCCTGCGCATACCGAAGCGGTTCCTGTTATTGCCGCTACCGGGTTCACAGTAACCACAACACTTACCGGAGTACAGTTAGTGCTGGTATAAACAATAGTGGACGTGCCGCCGCTAACGCCGGTCACCAGGCCTGTAACAGGGTCTATGGTCGCAACTGCGCCAACACTGCTCGTCCAGGCACCACCCGCTACGAGATTACTAAGAGATGTCGTACTTCCCTGGCAGACTACCGGGGTTCCCAGTATTGCAGATGGAGCGGGGTTTACCGTAGCCACAGTAGTCACATAACAATTCCCGGGCATCATGGTGTAAGTAACATTTGTTGTGCCCGCCGAAAGGCCGTTCAGCACACCTGTTCCTGCACCTATACCGGCAATACCGGCAGGGGCAGCGCTCCAGGCACCACCAGCAATTAAATCGGTTAAGGTTGTTGTTAACCCAACACAAACATTTGGTGTTCCCAAAATAGCAGAAGGCGATTGGTTTACGGTAACAACAGTCGTAACGAAGCACCCGGCTCCCGCTGTATAGGTGATGACAGAAGTGCCTGCTGTTACGCCGTTCACAATACCGGTTGGCCCTACACTGGCATTGGCATTGCTGCTGGACCATGTGCCCGCTCCACCATCGCTAAGCGATGTGGTAAGCCCAGTACAAACAGAGGCAGTACCTAAAATAGCCCCTGGCAATGGGTTCACGGTAACCACAACGCTCGTGCTGCAACCGGTGCTCGCCTGCGTATAGGAAATTGTAGATGTACCCGCCACCAAACCAGAAACAACCCCTGTTCCCGACACAGAGGCGACCAAGGGGCTGACACTGCTCCACGCACCCGGCAAAGAAGCATCAGTCAAATTTGTAAAACTGCCCACACATGCAGCATCTACACCGGTTATTGCAGGCGGCGCGGCAATGACCGTAACTATCTGGGTTGCACAGCATCCACCAAGGGTATAACTAATAATAGAGGTGCCTGCCGTCAGTCCGCCGACTACACCTGATACCGGGTTCACGGTAGCCACACCCAAAGCGCTACTCGACCATGCGCCCCCCGCAACTGTCTCAGTCAACGTAGTAGTGGTCCCCTGGCACAAAACTGATGTTCCCGATATTGTCCCGACACCACTATTAATAATGACCGTTCGCAAACCCGAGTAAAACGGCCCGACAGGACCGGAAGTACCACCAGAGCCAGTAACGTAAAGAAAATAATAGTACGTGCCAGGCGCCGTAACCATGCTGGCACCGGGTAAGTTTGCGGCATCCGGCCCCGCATCGGCGGTATAGGGAACACCGGTATAAACCAACGTAGCGCCAGCAAGCGTAGAGACAGCGCCGGTAGTGTTATAGTACCAATACCAATTTACAGTAGAGCTTGTACCTGTACCCAAAAATGGCGTTGTGCCGGCATCGGTGATCGTTCCTGTTAGTCCGGGAAGCACAGTCCCGGTGCAATAGGTACCGCCTCCAGCCGCGCTTGCTCCTGACGGGTCATAATATGTCGTGCCGAATCCAAAAGCATTATTTCCGGTAGCGCAAAGCAATAGCAGCAAGTACGCAGCTGCCAGGCTGTATTTGCTTTTGTTTTTCAAAAAGTTAATGATTCTGGAGCAAGCTGTGAAAAAGGAATAAAGTTTATTCATGTGCTGATTTTTGTTAAGTTAAACTACTCTAATCAATTTAAATGGGTGCCTAAATTTACGTCAAAAAAGTAAATTAGCATATATAAGCGGCAAACTTCAACTACCGGTTAATAAAGACACAAAGGCCCGTCACACCTATCATGTATGTAAAATCATACTGCAATAATGGTGCCATTTTGGGGATTGTGAATAAAGATATTTAAGTAATGCTCTTAAATACCGTGTACCTCAGCAGCATTTCCAGCGCCAGGCATATCACGGCTATCATCGCAAATGGAAAGAACAATTCCGCGTAATGCTTATAAGATGTGACGTCTATTTTCGTTTTTTCCAGTTTATCTATGTCCTCATATATAGCGCTGAATGACTGGTTATTAGTGGCGCGAAAGTATTTGCCCCCTGTTTCTACAGCTATTTTTTTCAGTAAAGGCTCATCTATTTCCACTGGCACCATTTGCTTTTGCACACCCATCGGCGTTTGCACCGGCATCGGCGCCTGTCCTATCGTTCCAATGCCTATGGTATAAACCCTAACTTTATATGCCTTGGCGATCTCCAATGCAGTTGTTGGATCTATCAGCCCCATATTATTTACGCCGTCAGTTGTCAGTATGATCACTTTGCTTTTGCCCTTGGAAAAACGAAGCCGGTCAACAGCCGTAGCAAGGCCCATGCCTATGGAGGTGCCATCTATGATCATACCGTTCTTCACCTGGGATATCTGCTCCTTCAGCACATTATGGTCTATGGTAATAGGGCACATCGTAAAGCTCTCACCCGAAAAAATGACCAGCCCAATCCTGTCCGTAGGCCGCTGATCCACAAATTTCAGGGCAAGCGCCTTCGCGGCCTCAATACGGTTTGGTTTGAAATCCTCCGCTACCATACTGCCGGATACGTCCATAGCCAGCATAATGTCTATACCCTCACTGTCCACATTTTCGGTGGTATTCGATGATTGTGGCCGCGCCAGAGCTATGCTCAACGCAGCAAGAGTTATGATGCGCAGTATAAACAATACCGGACGAAAGGCAGCCTTGCCCCCGGCCTGCGCGGCATCCAGGCCAGAAAGCGTAGTAAGCCGCAACGCGGGATTATCTTTCTTCTTGCTCCGCATTTGCCACCAGATCATAAATGGGATCAGCAGCAGCAACCCAAAGAAAACAGGATGCGCAAACGTTATATGTTTCCAGTCAAGGAATGGTTTCATGTTGTTTTTTCTGTTGGCAAGTCAATAATTACCGGTCTCGAACTGTTTACAAATTCTTTTGCTTTTTCCATAGCATCAGTATGCTCTGTTGGCAACGGCTGCGCCTTGGCAAACTTCGCAAGGTCAGCGGTAGTTAATATTACAGATAATACTCCTTGGTAGGGCTGCAGGTCTTTCAGCAATTGCGCCTTATATAGTAGCTCATCGGTCGTCAGCTCCATAGCCGGCGTGTGGAACCGCTGCTCTATATAATTCCGCACAATATCAGTAAGCTCAACATAATATAGCTTTACCTGGTTTTTCTGCCACAGTTGCCTTGCTTCCAGCTCCTCCAGCAGGTGCAGCGTTTTGTCCTGCAGGCTTATTACAGGCCCCTGCGGCACTGGTGCTGCCACTTTTTTATTCTTCAGGAAGTAGATAACCACGAAAACAGCCAGCAACAGGAACAAAACTGCACCCACTATATACCATATATAATCCTTCCAGTTGCTTTTTACATACACTATCCCTTTGATCCCCTTAAAACCCTTCGTAGTATCTACAGCTATGGTCTGTACCAGCAGGTTAAAGGAATCTGTCTGCACCGTATAGGCAGCCCCACTGTTCGGGATAATGGAGAAAGTAAACGATGGCACTTTGAACATTCCCGAATCAAAACCAGTGATCACCAGCCGCTGCTTGTAGGTCACAAAGCCCCCCTGTTTTAACGTATCTATCTTTCCTCGCTCTACTACCTCAAGGTTATTGAACGAATCGGGGATGGCCGCCCACTGTACACGGCCCGTAGAGGGGTTATTCTGAACTTCTATAAATAACCGCGCCTGGTCACCCACAGTTATCCGTGTAGCATCCATTCGTGCTCCAGCCTTCGCATCGCCCTGCGCAAAAGAAGCCGTGGAAATTCCAAAAATTAAAATCCAAAGTCCAAAAAGGGCTTTCTTCATACTATTCAGTAATGTTTTAATCTGGTTTCACTCCAATCCAAATTCCATATTCCCAATTACAAATTGCATTCAAAAAAGACTCAACGTCCTTTGAAGTAACTCTGCAGCACCTTTACATAATCCTCATCTGTGCGCACATGCAGTAAAGATGCACCGCTTTTCCGGAACGAGTGCACACAATATTTTTGCTGCTCATCATACGCCTTTCCATACTTCGTCCTCACCGCTTTGTTGTCTGTATCCAGCCAGAAGGTTTTGCCGCTTTCCGCATCCATCACCTGCACCAGTCCGGCCTGCGGCATTTCCTTATCGTACTTATCATAAATATGGATGCCTATCAGGTCATGCTTGCGCGCTGCCAGTTGCAAAGCCTGGTCGTAAGGCTGACTCACAAAATCACTCAGTAAAAAGGTGATCGTCCGCTTTTTCAGCACATTGTTCAGGAATTCCAGAGGCACTCTTACATTTGTTGTTTCCTTTCTATCACTGTCGGGCAGTGCGGCATGTGGTTCCAGTGCTATCAGCTCACGGATGATATGCAATATATGCCCCTTGCCCTTCTTCGGCGGTATATACTTCTCTATCTTATCACTGAAAAATATCACCCCCACCTTATCATTATTGGTCGTCGCCGAAAAACATAATACGGCTCCCAGTTCGGTTATCAGGTCGCGCTTCAGTTGTTTCTGCGTGCCGAAGAGCGAGCTGCCGCTTATATCCACCAGCAGCATCACGATCAGCTCCCTTTCCTCCTCAAACACCTTTACAAACGGATGAGAGAAACGCGCGGTTACATTCCAGTCTATGAATTTCACATCATCACCCGGCATATACTCCCGCACCTCGCTAAACGACATGCCCCGCCCCTTGAAAGTAGAATGATACTCACCGGCGAAGATGTGATTGCTCAGCCCCTTCGTTTTTATTTCTATCCGCCTTACCTTTTTTAGTATTTCAGCAGTTGTCATTTTTCAAAAATAAGAATACAATTTTCAAATCTGCACACCCTCCTGCCGGCAGGAAGGTTTCCAAATTAGGTCTCACAAATGTAACCTTTGCAACGGTTATTACGCAAGACCTAAATACTTAAAATTTTCTGAAAATCCGGAAATATAGCCGATTTAAACCGAGAGGTACTTAAGCTCATCAAAACAGCTCAGTTATTTGTTGGGTGGGCAAAAGTCGATCCTCAGTCCAAGCCCGGCACAGTTTTTATACTCCAATTCCCCAAAAAAGAACCTTTAAAAACCGGGAATTATGCTAAAACCAATACTCAGGCAGAAGAATCAGGCCATCGTAACACAGCGTATCATCGTCATTTTATCACTGATCATAGTGATGGGCTTGTTTGTATTCAGCAGCAAAGGTGCAAGCAATACACAAGTAAGCTATTCAAAAACTGCCAGCAGATAACCTGCGCCCGGCGAAACATTCCTTTACAAACAAAAAAATTTCCGGAAAACCGGAAATTCAATTTATATTTTAAATCGAAAATCAAATATTAAAGACTACCCGGTTCAACGAACCCGCTCGTCCTGCAAATCCTATCATCCAAAAATCCTGATCACGCTTTCTTCACCTTTATCGCGTTCAATCCCTTTGGCCCCATCTCTGTCTCAAACGTCACTCTGTCCCTTTCTTTTATAGGTTCAGATACTTGGTTGATGTGTACGAACACGCTCTCCTGGCTCTTCAGGTCATTGATAAATCCATATCCCTTGGCATCATTAAAAAATGTCACCACACCAGTCCGCAGAATATCTGCAGGGTCTATCGGGCGCTGTTTTGCAGCACCTATCTGTATGTCTTCCAGGTTTATTTCTTTCTTTCTCGTCGGGTCCGGCGGCACATCAGACAGGTTGCCATTCTCATCCACATACGCCAGCATAGAGTCCAGGCTTTTGCCCTTGTTATTGTTGGCTTTGCGTTCTTCTTTCTTGTGCGCTTTTTCCTGCTTGTTTTTGGCTTTCGCCTTTTCTTTGTCTTTTTTACCTTGTGTTTCTTGCCACATATTTTTCTGCTACTATTTTTTGGTTAGTCTAAAGGTCGGCTTTTTTCCATCAATTGCCTATTTTTAAATAAAAAGTATTCCATTAAATTTATGTTAGGAACAACGGCAAAATAAAATCCACTAATTTCCTTCCCGATTTAATACTACTTTTGAAAAAAATATTATATCATGAAAAAACACGCACTATTAATACCTGCCGCTTGCATCGCGCTTTTCTCCGCATCATGCGGCAATAGCGATACCGGCAAAGACAAAACCGCTACCCAGGATTCCGTGGTTGCACTCAAGCCGGTAGCGCTTGCCACTGTTACACCATCTCCTGATTTTCCCGGTGCTGCTTTGAGCATTGCATCAGTAAAAGCAGAGAAAGTAGGCAAGGATTCAGCAAAGGTTTCTTTCGCTTTCGATGTGAAGAACTACGAGCTGAAAATGCAGACTAGCGACAACGGCACTAAAATGTGCAACAATTCGGATAAAGGCCAGCACATACACTTTATCCTTGACGATGGCGCTTATAAGGCCCTCTATGAGCCTAAGAATGAAGTAACACTGCCCAACGATGGCAAAGACCACTACCTTATGGCATTCCTTTCCCGGTCGTACCATGAGTCTATAAAGGCTAAAGGCGCTGCTGTGGTTTACCACTTTAAGATAGACGAAAAAGGCAACCTCAAAAAGCTGGACGACCCCAAAACACCGATGCTATTCTATAGCCGCCCCAAGGGAGACTATATGGGCAAGGATGTTACCAATGTGTTGCTTGATTTCTACGTGTGGAATTGCAGTCTGGCCGCTGACGGCTACAAGGTCAAGGCAGAGATCAGCAATGAAGCCATTCCCGCCCAGCAGTTAACGACTACTATCGATAAATGGGAACCACACTTCATACAAAACCTCGGTCTCGGCAAGTGCAAAGTGTCGCTTTCATTGATCGACAAAGATGGCAAGGCAGCAGAAGGCCCAATGACAGCCGCTTCCAGGGAATTTAACCTCTCCGCCGGAGAAGTAAGCCCCGCAGCCCCAAAGGCTGATACTACCAACAAATAACATCCTGGAAATTCCAAAGATGCCAAAAATCAATAGCATAAAAAACCTTTAAAAAACAAAAACCATCCCGATGTTTAGGGATGGTTTTTGTTCAATAGAATATGAAAAAAATCTGGAACAACCTCTTGAATTGGGAGCATATCCCTAAAGAAAAACTTTATAAGTCTATACTTTTTATACTGCTTGGTGTTATCTGCCTGGCTGTTGCCGTGGCTGTTTTACTCTGGAGTTAGCTTTACTCTTTGTCCTCTTTTTCCTTTACAGGCGCCTGTTCCGGCGCGTCAGAACCATCTTTATCCCTGGCTACGTACTTCCTTCTTCCATGGTCTGGTGAAGGCCCTATGTTCAGCCTGCCTACAACATAATAGATCGGGCCGCTCCATCCGTTCCTTGTTCCTGCCCCGGACTGCCAGTCAACACCAAAACCTTCATTGGACATTATCTTGGAGTTGCTGCCGCCATAAGGAGACTGCAGAAAATTTATTGATCCCCCTACTTCGTTGTGCCACATATTGTTCGACCAGCCGTCTGTTGCAAAGAATGGCATAACAAACAACCGGCCCCATATATCACGTATCGTCCTCCTCGATGCCCGTGCTGTTGCCTCTGCTTTATCTTCTTTGTCCAGGTCCGCTACACTGCGGTATATAGCCCGCACAAAAACAGGCGTGGCTATACTGAAACGCGCATCCATTACACGCTGGGTAATGTCGCCGCCTACTTTGCCGGCAAGGTCATTAGCTCCATATACATCGTTCTGTGCACTATATGCAGTAAACGGCCCGTTTTGGAAATCGGCAAAAGGCTGTGTATAGCCACGCTGCACAGTACCCGTCAGGGCCACCGTAAGCCAGCGGGTATAATACATGTTATAGTCTGCCTTGAAACCATAAGTGATGAACTTATCAAAATCGAGCAAAGAAGCGCTGTTGTAGTTGCCCAGAGACTGGTCAGACATTTCTTTGTGCAGCGTATCATAGTAAGTAATAAAGCTCTTGCTGAAGAAAAGGCCCAGGTATAGCTCACGGTCAACAGCACCGAGGAAATCCCGCTTCGCAGTACGCGCCTCGTCCCAGTTGATGAAATTGGTAACCGTGTGAAAAGCATGCCCTACACTAAGCGTAACCGTTGGCTGATTGGCCTGTGTGAAAAATTTGTTGAGGTCAGAATTAAAATCAACAATGCCCAAACTAATAATAACCGCCTTTGAATGTGCCGAATGAGGCCCGATACCATCAGCAAATGCATTCTCTGTGCTGTCATAGAAAAGCCCAACAGAAACACTCGCATAATCGTTGCCAAAAGCGAAGGAACACTTATTATTCAGCGTAGTATAAAGGTCGTTATTGTTATGGTCTGTGATACCCTGGCTGATGCCCGAAAAAGGGCTGGAAAATAAACACAATGTAATCGCGTAAAATATTTTCTTCATATGTCTGTTTATCCTGTCTGGAAATTATACAGCAATGATAATACCTGTTCTCTGTATTGCAAAATTATTCCATGCTTATTTGAAGAAAATTCTATAGCAACCTGTAGAATTATTCCAGTTTAAATTGGACAGGTAATGTAACTACTGATCTTACAGGCCTGTTTTTATACCTTGCCGGTGTCCACCGGGGCATATTTTTTACTACTCTTACAGCTTCTTCATCACAGCCCGCGCCAATGCCTCTAAGCAGTTTAACATCCGATATTTCTCCGTGCTCATCAACAAAAAACCTTACGGCTACCATCCCCTCAACAAAGCTTTCCCTTGCCGCATCGGGATAATGCAAATTCTTTTTCAAGTAACGCGCAAGGCTGTCGTCGCTTTCCAAATATGCTTTGTGATAACTCTTTCCATATGGTGTTACTGTATCAACAGTACCCTTTTGTACACCATGTCGCTGCGCTGATGCTGAATTTGCGATAAGGGCGAGGATGAGTAAGGCCAAAAAACTATTGCGCATGCTCTTTTTTCTTTTTTTTGAATGGCGAAGTGATATTTTGCAAGAATGTCTTCTTAGGCTGTTCGGCTGGTATTTCCGCAACGTCCGATATTTGATGAGGGTATGCTCCCAAATAAGTATCAACGTGCTCAATACGATACGCGAAAACCTGAAGCGGGGCTATATCGTCTTTGGCGTACCTGTACATGGTAATATCCTTACCAGCGGCTACATCTTCAATGTTTACCTCTTGTAACTCAATCATAGTTCCGCGAAGTTCTTTTGATGACCGGTCCGTGTAGTGGGCATACAAGTTGAATTTTCTGGCTGTAAAACTATCAGGCAATGCTAAATGGAAACTACCTGACTTATCTGTTACCGTTTTTATTTCCGTCCCGCTTATCTGCACTATCATGCCATGCAGCCGTTCATTAGTGACATAATCCACAACTTTGCCATGAACTGTTCTTGGATGAGCTGGTTTCTTAGTTCCTTTGGCATCCGGGGTATGCTGGGTGGTACGCTGTTTCACTGCTTGCGCCCATGTAGTGGTAGCTATAGTTTGAAAAAATAAGAGCGAGGCCGCAATACGTTTTAGCAGTACAGTTGAAAAAATTGATTTCTTTACTTCAATTAATTCTCGGTTGAGTTGCGAAACATGGTAACGGCCACAAGGCTGAACTCCTCCGGCCGCTTTGAAAATATTTATTATCTCGGTATCACTAAGATTGGTAAAATCGATCACGTTCCTCTGGCATGACGCACAAAACCGGCCACCACTAGCGGGAGACATATCATCCCATTCCTCTGAACAGGGCTTGGGTAGGGTTATGGTGAGTTTTGCCTTTTTCACACTCAAATTTACGAAATTATTAAGATGAAAAAAAGCAATCAATAACCAAACTACATCAGCGATAAGCTCTCCTCCAGTGTTTTCACCTTATCCTGTGCATCAGCCATCTTTTTGCGCTCATTAGCTATAACCTCAGGCTTCGCATTGGCTACAAACTTTTCATTGTCCAGCTTCTTAGATACACTTGCTATAAAACCCTTGAAATAATCCAGGTCCTTTTGCATCTGCTCTCTCTGTGCGCCTGTATCAATAGTTGCTGCCGCAGCCTCTATGTACAGTTTATCTGTCTGCACCACGATCGCTATCATACCTGTGGTCGATTGCATACCATCCTTGCCAATAAACCCGGTATGCTCGGCATTCACCTGCCTGCGCAAAATATCCTGCACACCTTCGTAAAAGGCGTGATGGTTGGTATCTATCCAGAGCTTTATGGTATCCTTGGGCTTTAGTTGATTCTTTACCCTTGTGTCTCTTACAGCCGTAATCAGTTCCTGTAGTTTCAGGCCAAAGCTCAGTATTTCGGCATCCGGTGTGGCATGTACAGGCAATTGCTTTATTATAAGGTCATCTCCTGCTTCGCGGTCTTTTATCAGATGGTATATCTCTTCGGTTACAAATGGCATGTACGGATGCAGCAGTTGCAGCAGTTGCTCATAAATAGCTACTGTCCGGTCATATACATTTATTGATATGGGCTGCTCCATGCCAGGCTTCACCCATTCCAGGTACCACGAGCAGAAGTCATTCCATATAAGCGAGTAAATCGTTTTCAGGCCTTCGCTCAGACGGAAGTCCTTTATCATCTCCGCCAGTTCCTGCGACACATGCGCCAGGCGGGCATCCATCCAGTCCAACGCAAACTTCACCTGGCCGTCTTCTAATCCATCAACAGTGCGGGTTTCCCAGCCTTTTACAAGTTTCATGGCGTTCCACATCTTATTGATGAAGTTACGGCCTTGCTCCAGTTGCCCTTCATCAAACAAAAGATCATTACCTGCGGGCGAGGAGATCATCACGCTAAAGCGCACCGCATCAGCACCGCTGTCTTCTATCATCTGCAGCAGGTCGGGCGAATTGCCCAGCGATTTGCTCATCTTCCTGCCTTGCTTGTCGCGTACTATACCCGTAAAGTAAACCTTGTCGAAAGGCTTCTCTCCCATATACTCATACCCCGCCATGATCATGCGCGCCACCCAGAAGAATATGATCTCCGGCGCAGTCACCAATGTGCTGGTAGGGTAGTAATATTTCAGGTCTTTATTGCCTGGATTATTATTCCAGTCAAACACCTCCATGGGCCACAGCCAACTGCTGAACCAGGTGTCAAGCACATCTTCATCCTGCCTCAGTTCGGGATGTTTGGCGGCCAGTTCCGGCTTTATCTCTGCATATTCTTTATGTGCTTCTTCACCAGTCTTAGCCACATAGAGGCCGCCCTCACTGTCATACCATGCCGGTATGCGCTGCCCCCACCATAGCTGCCGGCTGATGCACCAGTCTTTTATGCCGCCCATCCAGTGCCTGTATGTGTTCTTGAATTTGGCAGGATGAAATTCTATTTCATCGCTCATTACTGCCTCCAGTGCGGGCTTTGCCAGCTCCTGCATATTGCACCACCACTGCATCGACAGGCGTGGCTCTATCACTTCATTGGTACGCTCGCTATACCCTACCTGGTTGCTGTAGTCTTCCTCTTTCACCAGGTTGCCCGCGGCCTTCAGGTCTTCTACTATTTTCTTGCGGGTGGCAAACCGGTCCATCCCCACATAGAGCTGCGCCGCCTCGCTCATAGTGCCGTCGTCATTCAGCGTATCTATTACCGGCAAGCCATGTTTCAGCCCAAGGTTGTAGTCGTTGATGTCATGTGCCGGTGTCACCTTCAGCGCACCGGTACCAAACTCCTTATCTATATAGTCATCAAATATTATCGGTATCCGGCGGTTCAGCAGCGGCACAAAACAATATTTGCCTGCGAGGTGCGCATAGCGCTCATCATCAGGATGTACACAAACAGCAGTATCGCCCAGGATCGTTTCCGGGCGCACAGTTGCTACAGTGATGTACTCATCCGTACCTGTATCCAGTTTGTAACGCACATAATACAGCTTTGAGTTGGTCGTTTTGTGCATTACCTCTTCGTCACTCAAGGCGGTCTTTGCTTTTGGGTCCCAGTTTATCATTTTCACCCCCCGGTATATCAGGCCCTTTTCATAGAGGTCTGTAAACACCCTGATTACTGCCAAATAGTAGGCGTCGTCCATCGTGAAATCAGTCCTGCTCCAATCGAGCGCGCAGCCCAGTTTTTCAAGTTGTTCCAGTATGATGCCGCCATACTTTTCTTTCCACTCCCACGCATATTTCAGGAACTCTTCACGGGGCATCGCTTTCTTGTCTATGCCTCTTTCGCGCAGCATACCCACCACCTTGGCCTCTGTGGCTATCGATGCATGGTCAGTGCCCGGCACCCAGCAGGTATTGTACCCCATCATCTTGGCACGGCGTATGAGTATATCCTGTACGCTGTTGTTCAGCGCATGGCCCATGTGCAGCACACCGGTCACATTAGGCGGCGGCATTACTATAGTATATGGCGGCCGGTCATCCGGCTCGCTCTTAAAATATCTCGATTTCTCCCAGTGGGCATACCACTTTAGTTCTGCTTCTGTATGCTGAAAATTTTTAGCTAATTCCATAACGTATGTGGCAAATATAAGGGGATTGGGGGAAATGCCTGCCAGTGAAGTGCATTTGACAAACTGACGGTAAAAATGAAAGAAAAGCACGGAGAAATTGATATAATGTACATTTGCCAAAATATTAAACAAGCAATGCCAAAGTTTTTTTTCTATCTATTCTTAACACTTTTAGCAACAGAAGGCGTTTTGTGTTCTGCACAGCCCGCCGCAGGAGGCACTTACGGATTTGCCCCTGGCAGCAAAGTTATCTTCTCCGATGATTTCAGCCAGGATGCTCTTGGTGCATTCCCATCCAAATGGCGCATGTCTGCCTGCACAAAAAAGAATGTTCCGGGCTTTCCTGAAAACAAGCAATTTTGTGCTGTACAGAGAGATAGCAATGACCATGTCCTTAGTGTAGAAACCTCGCCAAAGATCGTTGACCCAAATATGGCAGAAGATATTTACCTGCCCGATAATTTCGCGGTTGATTTCGACTTCACTTTTGATACACTTGGCAGGTGTATGGAAATATTCTTCTATACCAATGAGAGCAAAGATTCCTGTGCAAAAACCATACTGCACCTGCACTACCTGGGTACCTTGTCTGTGGTGGGGAGCGCCGAGCAAAATATACTCACCGTAAAATACCCCGGGTTCAACAGCGCCATATGGCACCATATCGCATTCGCTTATAAGCAAAGGGCAATCGATATTTACCTGGACAAATACCGTGTGGCATCAATACCCGATGGCAAATTTATCCCCTACCGAATTGGATTAGGCGCCATACCGCCGGTAAGATATAAGCATTTCAGAATAACATCTGAAAGCGGCGTTGCTTATACCAGCGAGGCCATTGCAGCTAACACCGCCAGGGATAAAAGCAGAACCAGGGGCGGTGGCAATAGTAATAATGGCAGCCCGGGCAGCAGCAGTAATAGCGCCAAAGACAAAAGTGGCGGCGGCAAAGACAATGGTACTAATGCCGCTGGCACTATTGCCGGCAAAGACAATAACCTCGGCGGTGGCATTGCCAGTAACAGCACTAATGGCACTAACGGCAGCGCAGCCGGTGTCATCGGCAAAGAAAACAGCAACGGCAGCGGGGGTACAGCGGCTAATAGCAGTACAGCCAGCGGAAGCATTGCAGGTAAGTCTGCTATTAACTCCGAAAAGGCAAAGGCTTCGGTCGCCCAGATACTTACAGACAAAAAATTCGTGACGCACGACATCCTTTTTGACGTAGCCAAATCAACGATCACCACTGAAAGTTTTGTGGTGATAGAGGAACTCACAAACGTTTTAAAAGCAAATCCGACGCTAAAGTTGGAGATCGGCGGTCATACGGATGACGCTGGTGACCCGAAGGTGAATATGAAACTCTCGCAGGATCGTGCTGATGAGGTGAAAAAGCAGCTTGTGATGGCTGGTATTGACCCAAGCAGGCTTACATCTATTGGGTTTGGCTCGTCTAAGCCACTTCAATCCAATAGTACGGCGGAAGGCAGAGCCGCAAATCGCAGGGTGGAATTCATCAAGAAATAGCAATTCCCCCCCCCCCCCCACAATCATTCAGGACTTCCCATAATAGTGCCGGCCCGAAGCTCTGTTGAGCTTCGGGCCGGGCTTTAGTATTCGCATTCAGCAATCAATAGAATCCCCAAACTATTATTGCTCCAAATACCAGTTTCACAACTTCTTTTACTATTTTTCTTTTTACGTTTTGATTTTTTATTAACGATTGATTTAATAATCGTTAACTATTTGATAACAAAAGTAATGCTCAATTCTGTATTTCCAAACTTTTTTGGAGAAAATTTCAAAAATAATATTTTATAATGCGAAGCGGCGCTTTATCAACGCAATGTGGCCAGGAATTCACCCGCTACTTCCACAGTGTAGTCGATATCTTTTTTAGATAATGCTGTGCTTATAAACCAGGTCTCAAATGCAGACGGGGGCAGATATACACCGTTCTCGAGCATGGCATGGAAAAGATTATTGAACAAAGTATTATTGGCAGCCGCAGCCGATGCAAAGTTATTTACTGGCTTTTCCGAAAAGTGTAAGCTCATCATAGAACCAAAACGATTAATGACATGAGGCACACCACAATCGCTTAATGCACCGGAGAGGCCCGTATGCAGATATTCCGTCTTTTCATCCAGTTCTTTGTAAATGCCCGGGTTGTCTTTTAAGGTCTTGAGCATGGTGTATCCTGCAATCATAGCTATCGGATTACCACTTAGCGTGCCGGCCTGGTAAACGTTGCCCAGCGGCGCTATATGCCTCATGATCTCAGCCTTGCCGCCAAACGCTCCCACAGGCATCCCTCCCCCTATTACTTTACCATAAGTGACAAGATCGGCATTGATACCTAGCCGTTCCTGCGCCCCACCGGCAGCAAGCCGGAAACCTGTCATTACTTCATCGAATATGAATACAATACCTTCCTTATCACATATAGCCCGCAAACCTTCCAGGAAGCCTGGTTCAGGAATAATGCAACCCATATTGCCAGCTACCGGCTCAATGATGATCGCGGCTACCTCCCCTTTATGCTCATCAACCAATTGCTGCACCGCTGCAAGGTCATTATACGGCGCGGTAAGCGTATCCATAGAAACACCAGCAGTAATACCCGGCACAGTTTGAATATTGAAGGTAGCTACCCCGCTCCCGGCTTTCACCAGGAAAGCATCTGCATGGCCATGATAACACCCTTCAAACTTGATAAATTTATTGCGCCCCGTATATCCTCTCGCCAATCTAAGCGCGCTCATGCAGGCTTCCGTGCCACTGCTCACCATGCGCACCATATCCACATTTGGCGCCATACTCACAATAAGTTCCGCCATTTCTATCTCCAGTTCTGTAGGCGCACCAAACGAAGTAGAGTAAAGAGCCTTGTCCTGTATTGCTTTCACCACTGGCTCATAAGCATGCCCCAGCATCATAGGGCCCCATGAATTGATGTAGTCTATATACCTTTTGCCATCGGCATCATACATATAAGCGCCCTTAGCCCGCTCCATAAAAATGGGCGTACCGCCTACGCTTTTGAATGCCCGCACCGGTGAGTTCACACCGCCGGGAATCGTCTTCTTTGCACGTTCGAATAGTTCTTCGCTTCTGGTATTATATTGTGCCATAAATATTGTACACCTACATGAGGTGTGTTTAAATATATTAATAAAGGAAAAGCCGGTACTATTTTGCAAAAGATACTTTGCGGTACACGTCGTTAAGCGGCAATTGCAACCCTATAGTATCAATACCAAGAGACGAATTCATGTCTTCGATATTAAGGGCATCCACCCATGACCCATCCGTGTCTCTTCTATAAATCTGAACAAAACATTTTGTTGAGTCAACCAAAATATATTCCTTCAGGGATGGTATCTGTTTGTAATAGTGAAGCTTAAAAGCCATGTCGAAACCCTTTGTAGAAGGGCTCATTACTTCTATGATAACTGAAGGATTGATAACAGTGTCAAAACTGTTTTCCTGCGTTTCAACATCATCGCATATTATGCTTAAATCAGGATACATGTAGGAATCAGATCCCGGCGTAGTGATTCTTAGATCAGCCACAAAAATGTCACACTTTTTTCCTTTTAAAAAAGAGCCGATATTGCTGATTAGACTTGAGACTACATAATTATGATTTAAGCCGGCTCCCGCCATTGCATACATACGCCCATCGAAATATTCATGCTTTTTATCAGCCCTAATTTCTATATTAAGGTATTCATTCGGAGTAATATAGTCGAATGCAGGATATGCCATAATACCAATTTGATCACAAAATTAAACAATTATCCATTAATCAGTTTCACCGCATCCTTAGCAAAGTAAGTAGCAATAAGGTCTGCCCCTGCTCGCTTAATACTTGTTAGCGACTCCATAATAGCTTTATTTTCATCGAGCCAGCCCATTTTTGCCGCCGCCTTTATCATAGCATATTCACCACTTACATGATAGGCGCTAACCGGCACATCCACATTATCCCTTACCTCTCTTATTATGTCCAGGTAAGCCATGGCAGGTTTTACCATTACTACATCAGCACCTTCCTCCACATCCATTAATACTTCTTTCAGCGCTTCGCGGCGATTAGCATAATCCATCTGGTAGGTTTTCTTGTCACCAAAGCCCGGCGCACTGTCCAGCGCATCCCGGAACGGCCCGTAAAAGCACGAGGCGTACTTGGCACTATAAGCCATGATACCCGTTTTGGTAAATCCACCTTGTTCCAGGGCTTCACGTATGGCCAGTATGCGGCCATCCATCATATCGCTGGGGGCTACTATATCGGCGCCAGCTTGTGCATGGCTTACACTCATTTTGGCTAGCACTTCAACGGTTGGGTCGTTCACTATCTCGTTGCCCTCCACTATGCCATCATGCCCATAAGTAGAAAACGGATCTAGTGCCACATCCGTCATCACCACCATTTCCGGGCAGGCATCTTTTATTGCTTTTATACTGCGCTGCATCAGCCCATCGGGGTTTAGCGCTTCTGTGCCTTTATTATCTTTAAGTTCGTCTTTGCACTTGATAAACAGCAGTACACTTTTTATACCAAGCCCCCACAGTTCCTTCACCTCCTGCACCGTAAAATCAACACTCCGGCGATAATAGCCAGTCATTGATGGTATCTCTTCTTTTATACCATACCCTTCGGTAATAAACAACGGAGCAATAAAATCACTTGGTTTCAATATAGTCTCCGCCACCATTGCGCGAATAGCTGGCGACTGGCGGAGAATGCGGTTTCTTCTAATTAAATGCATTTTCTTGATTTTTTCGAATGAAAATTAGGAGCGAAAAAACTACCAGATCGTAGTAATTCCTTAATCAGGGAATTGGTTATCTCTTGAAATTACAGAGAGTTGGTTAGTCATGCTTTGCGCTATTATCAGCCTGTCAAACGGATCTTTGTGATGAAATGGCAGCGTAGATAACTTCAAAGTGTCGGCAAATGTTATCGGCAATATCTGGAATCCGTTATTGGCTATCTGTTCGGGTACAGCGTCAAACGGTGTTTTCAGCTTAAGTTTTCCAATGCTTAATTTAATTGCGATTTCCCACAGACTTGCAATACTGATAAAATTATTTGCGTCTTTATGTTCAATTGTTGTTCGCGCCCGGACTGACAATTCCTCCTCACCATTAATAAACCAGATAAATGTATGAGTGTCCAGTAAATAGTTCATTTACATGTATTCTTTGAAGTCTTCCAATGGCTCGTCGAAGTCGGGGCCGATGATAAACATACCTTTGCCGCTCCCAAATTTCGCACGAGGCTTTTCTTCATTCTTTTTGTCCTTTTTAGCTTTACTTACAAGGAAATCTATGAAATCAGCGACCTCTGCTTTCATCTGGTCCGGCAAAGACGACAGTTTGTTATACAACAATAGGTTTTCCATTTGCGGTTATTTTGGCGTCTAAATTTAAGAAAAAAAACGCCCATCTTACTCATACCCACTCCCTCGGCTTATAATACTTCTCCATCCTTTCCTCCACACTACCCTCTTTTGGGTGGTAATTATATTCCCACCTCACCCTCGGTGGCAGGCTCATTAATATACTTTCTGTCCGCCCGTTTGTCTTCAATCCAAATAATGTACCCCTATCATGTATCAGGTTAAACTCAACATACCTGCCTCTCCTTATCTCCTGCCATTCCACTTCCCGCTCACCGTATCGCGTATCCTTTCTTTTCGCAACGATCGGCAAGTATGCATCTAAAAACGCATTGCCATTCGCCTGTTGAAAATTAAAATGCCGCAATTCATCTGCAGTATCCTGCGGACGCAGATAGTCATAGAATACGCCGCCAATGCCGCGCATCTCATTGTCTCTGTGCTTGTTCACAAAATACTCATCACAATGCTTTTTACACTCATCATAGATATGTTCACCAAAGGGCAGCATAGCGTTCTTCAACGTAGCGTGAAAATGCCGGGCATCCTCTTCAAAAACATAATAAGGTGTCAGGTCAGCGCCTCCGCCAAACCAGCTATCCAGCCGCTTGCCTTCTTTATCATACAATTCAAAATACCGCCAGTTAGCATGCACCGTGGGTACATAGGGATTGAGCGGATGGATCACCAGCGACAGTCCGGCGGCCAAAAAATCACTCTCTGGCACATTGAATGCAATCTGCATCGCAGACGGTAAACTTCCGTAAACTACCGATGTGTTCACCCCACCCTTTTCAAATACATTGCCATTAGCAATTACCCGAGTCTTGCCGCCACCGCCTTCCGGCCGCTCCCATATTTCTTCTATGAAAACAGCCTTGCCATCTTCTGCCTCCAGGCCCGCGCAGATAGCATCTTGCAAGCCATGTATATACTTTACAAATTGATCTTTTATCTCCATAAACTTGGAATTTGGAATTTTATTTTTCACTTTTCCCCTGATACTCTTTCACCGCGTCCACAAACGCTCTGGCGTGGTCCACCGGCACATTGGGCAATATCCCATGGCCAAGATTAGCAATGTAACGTTGTGTGCCGAATCCATCGATCATTTCCGTTACTTCTTTCTTTATCTGGGGAATAGGCGCCAGCAATTTTGATGGGTCAAAATTCCCCTGTAAGGTGATAGCATTGCCAGTCATTTGTCTCGCCAAAGCAGGGGTAACACTCCAGTCAAGCCCCAGCCCGGCTGCACTGCTCTGGCTCAGGTCACCGAGCGAATACCAGCTCCCTTTAGGAAACAATATCACAGGCGCGTCCTGGCTTGCCGCATCAGCTATCTGCACCAAATATGGCTGTGCAAATATTTTAAAATCCACCGGGCTCAGCATCCCGCTCCAACTATCAAATACTTGTACCAGGTCCGCTCCCGCTTTCACTTGTGCCTTTAGGTAGTTTATAGTAATGTCGGTTATCTTTTGCAGCAGCATATGCGCGAGTTCTGGCTGGGTAAAGCAGAATTGTTTTGCCTTATCAAATGTCTTGCTGCCCTTCCCTTCTATCATGTAGCAAAGCAGCGTCCATGGCGCACCTGCAAAGCCAATAAGCGGCACCCGGCCATTGAGCTCGTTTTTAGTCATCGTTAACGCCTGCATCACATAGCTCAATCGTTCTTCAACACCCGTTGTAATAAGCGCATCCACATCGGCCCTGGTAGCAACAACTTTAGGCAGCATTGGGCCCTTACCTTCCTCCAGCAACACGGTAAGCCCCATAGCCTGTGGTATTACCAGTATATCAGAGAAAATAATAGCTGCATCAACACCTACCTGGTCCACTGGTTGCAACGTGATCTCGCAAGCAAGTTCCGGCGTCTCCACACGGGTAAAGAAATCGTATTTTTCGCGGAGCTTTATATAATCCGGCAAATACCTGCCCGCCTGGCGCATCATCCAAACAGGTGGCCTGGGTACTTGCTCACCTCGCAATGCTTTCAATAACAGATCATTTTTCAATTCGCTCATTAGCTATTATTTATCAAAATACTTTATCGCATAATCCACCACGCTGTCTTTGCTGGCTGTTTGGCTGAATATTACCTTGTTATCCGTATGCCGTTTTATAGCATTAGCGGTCGTATTGCCTATTGCAAACAAAACAGTGTTTCCCTTTATCTTATTCACACTGAAGAAACTGTCCACCCCACTTGGGCTAAAGAATAATATCCCGTCATACTCTTTTTCTACAGCAGTGGGTATTTGCGTGGTCTCGTAAACTATCATTTCAAATACTTCAACGTCATTTTCGCGAAGCGTGTCGGGTAACGTATCCAGCCGCTGATTGCCACAAAAGAAAACCACCTCTTCTTCCCCATCTTCAATAATTTGCTTCGCCAGCTCCACAGCATTGCTCGCAACGCCTATTATCTCCGCCGCCCTGAATTGCCCTTTTACTGCCTCCATTGTTGCATTTCCAATGCAGTATATATCCCATTTAGGGTCAGCAGACATTATTATATCCGATACCGCCTTCACTGCATTTACACTGGTGAACACCGCGGTTATGGACAGGTAGCATAGATCCACGACCCGTTCAGCCAGCTCTTCGCTTTCGATAGCGCTTACTTTAATAAACGATTTTACATCAAGTTGCACACCCAACCCCTCGGCCTTGGTTACAAATTGCGGATCGAGTAATACAGTGCTGAGTATTTGCGTGTTATTGGTCATTCCTGATTCCCTCTAGTATTTGTTGTCCTCCATCTTGCTGCAACTCTTCGGCGGCCAAGCGCCCCAGGTCCGTTGCGCCATCAAGGGCTATCTTTTTTCTGATCTCTTTTTTATGCCTGCCATCCTTGCTGAGTATATTCCCCTCAAACACCACCAGCCCATCTTCCACCTTTGCCAATGCACTGATTGGTGTAGAGCACCCGCCCAGCAGCGCCCTCAGGAAGTCACGCTCTATTGCAGTGCATAATGCAGTCTCCACATTATGAAAATTCCCACATGCTTCAATTGCAATATTGTCTCCTTCCCTGCATACAACAGTGATTGCCCCCTGTGCGGGCGCAGGCAGCATCCAGTCCAGTTCCACTGCATTGTCCGGGCGTAGCCCTATACGTTCTAACCCTGCTGCTGCAAATATCGCCCCATCCCAGTTACTCTCTTCCACTTTCCGCAACCTAGTATTTACGTTACCGCGCAGATTTTCAATTCTATCATTTGGATACCTGTTCAGCCACTGCGCTTTTCTCCTTATGCTGCTGGTAGCAATCGCTCCTGCCCGATTGTCATCAGAAAAAAGTTCGCCCGGTCTTGGAACTAATAGATCCTTGTAAGATGCACGCGGCAATACCGCCGCCTGCACAATCCTTTTCGCCATTTGTGTGGGCACATCCTTCATGGAATGCACCGCAATGTCAACATCTCCATTAAGAAGGGCAATATCCAATGCCCTTGTAAAAATCCCCTGCACCCCTATTTCATACAGCGGTGTTTGCAGGTCAGTATCTCCTTCGCTTTTTATGTAAACCAGCTCCGAATCATACCCATGCTGCAGCAGCAGGTCCTTTACCAGCGTAGCCTGCCATACAGCGAGCTGGCTCTCGCGCGTCCCTATCCGGATCTTTTCCATACTAGGCAATAAATTCGTTAATGGCTTCTATGTAATGGCAGCCCGGGGCATTTTCCTGGCGCATTTTAATGGCAAGAGTATTGATCACCTTCTGTATTTTTTCATCCGGCTTTTCAGGATGGGCCGCGCGCCCTACCTGAATAACGCCCAGCAGAGCCGGATCAATGTATATCGCCTTCAGTTTATTTTTTACTTCTTTCAGCACGGGCACATACTTGCGCATATCATACCACGCGATAAACTCTGCTATATGCTCTTCTATGATCAAAACGGCTTTCGGCACTTCGGCTATCCGCTTCTGCAACGTCTCATCTTTTATTTTCGAGAGCGCATCCACATTTACATAAGTAATGCCCGGCAATTGCTGTGCATCCTTGTCAACATTACAGGGCACCGACAGGTCTATCACCAGCTTATTGCCCCTGCCTTCAAGGTGCTCTTTGAATATAACCGGCTCTGCCGCGCTTGTTGACACGATGACAATATCAGCATCGCACAGCTCATTGTCCATTGCCCCTATCGGGGCATAGTTAAGCTGTAGCTCATTGGCCATCTCCGCAGCCGTCTCTTCTGTCCTGTTTATTAATGTAATATTGCGCGTTTCCAGGTAGTCCACGAGATTCCGGCAGGTTGTCCGCCCTATCTTTCCTGTCCCAAGCACCACTATTTTACGCTCCTCAATTGTTTTTGCCCCAATGGCCATCGGGTCACTGCCCGGTGCTATCATATGCTTCGATGCCGGGCATCTCATATCCGGCGTTACCAATGGGCCTTCAAAATATTCTCTTATATACTGGATTGCCGCAAATGAAGCAGAGACCGTGCCCCCACTCAGTGCTGTATGCGTCTTGATAGCTTTTGACGCCTGTAATACCGAATTAATAAGTCGTTCAGTAAATGGCCCCACAAATCCAGCGGCCTTTGCGATCTTCACTGCATTCTTTATCTGCCCCAGTATTTCATAGTCACCCAGTATCTGAGAATCCAGTCCGGATGCGACATTAAACAAATGCTCTATAGCAGCGGTATTGTTTTTTGAATAACAGATATTTTGCAATTCCTGCGCATCTCCTGTGCAAACACTTGCCAGCAAGTTCGCTAAAACACTCGCATTTTCAGAAAATCCATATATTTCGGTCCTGTTGCAAGTCGAGATAACAAACACGTCCTTGAGTCCGTAAGCGGGCGCTGTTGCCAAAAGTTGTTTGTATTGGACATCATTTACTGCAAACAATCCTCTCACAGACGCATCGGTCTTTTTGTAGTTGATGCCAACCACCCAAAAATTATCAATCTTTTGCCTGTCTTTTGTGTGCATTATTATCTTTGAGAACCCAGGGCACAAAGGTAATTGCGTGGTTGCCGACATTGAAATTTCTATGTCATACCTTGGTCATTTTAGAGGATGATTTTAATCAGGTTATATTTAAGTGAATCATTAAGTTGTTTTCTTTGCATCCCAATCAATAGTCAATGCCAGCACACATAAAAAGAGGAATAATACTGATGAATCTAGGCTCCCCGGACTCTACCGGCGTGAAAGATGTAAAAAATTACCTTAACGAATTTCTTATGGACGAGCGGGTCATTGATTCATCATACCTTGTCCGTTCTGTATTGGTAAAAGGCATCATTACTCCCTTTCGCGCCCCCAAGTCTGCAGAGGCTTACCAGTCTATATGGACCAAAGAAGGTTCTCCGCTGGTCTCTATTACGAAACAACTGCGTACCGCATTAGAAAAAGAAATAAATGAACCAGTGGAAGTCTCTATGCGTTATGGCAATCCATCTATGAAATACGCCTATGATTCATTGCTCGCCAAACATCCGAAAATCGAGGAGGTAGTCCTTGTTCCTTTATACCCTCATTATGCCATGTCCAGCTACGAAACTGCTGTAACTCATGCAAAAACCGTTCACAAGAAAGGCAATTACCCTTTCCGCATCCGGACGATCAAGCCATTTTATAATGACCCAAACTATATAGAAGCACTTGCAGAAAGCATGAGGCCATACCTGGGTGAAGCCAGAGGGCCAAATTCCAAATTCCTATTTCCTAATTCCATAAATAACGAAGCCGAAGTATTAAATTCCAAACTAAACAATCCAGATTCCCAATCCCCAATTCCTAATTCCATAAAGAAAGCCCATCTTCTTTTCAGCTATCATAGCATACCTGAGCGCCACATTATAAAAAGTGACATGACCGGCACCCATTGCCTGCAATCACCTGGCTGCTGCGAAATCCCATCCGCGACACATAGGTATTGCTATCGTCACCAGTGTTTTATGACTACAAAGCTCGTTACTGAATATTTAGGACTATCTAAAGATCAGTATAGCGTTGCTTTTCAATCAAAGCTCGGCAGGTCAGAATGGCTCAAACCATCTACTACACTACGTATGGAGCAAATGCCGAAAGAAGGGATAAAAGACCTCGTGGTCATTTGCCCGTCCTTTGTCAGCGATTGTCTCGAGACCCTGGAAGAAATAGCAATCCGGGAAAAAGAGAATTTCCTTGCAGCCGGCGGTGAATCATTTACCTTTATTCCGTGTATGAATACGCAACCCAGATGGGTAAAAGCTGTTGCTCAGTTAGTTGGAAACGGAATTGGGAATTAGTAATTTGGAATCGGGATTGTGGTTATTAACGTAATTTGTATTATGTTAGGAACGATCCAAATTCCCAAATCCTAATCCCTAATTCCAGAAAAAATTCCAAATTCCAAAACTAAAAAAATGTACTTCTATATAAAAGCCCTCCATATCATCTTTATAGTTACCTGGTTTAGTGGTATGTTTTACATCGTGCGCCTGTTTATTTATAATACGGAAGCCAATGAAAAGCCGGAACCTGAAAAGAGTGTTTTACAAAAGCAGTTCAATATTATGATCCGCCGGCTGTGGTTTGGCATCACATGGCCTTCTGCTATTCTTACGCTTATTTTCGGTCCTTGGATGTGGTACCTGTGGGGCCATCTGGATGACTGGCTGGCCATTAAGCTATGCTTTGTTGTTGGCCTTTATGCTTATCACTTTACACTCCATGCTATTTACAAACAGCAGTCCAATGGCGTTTTCAGATTCACTTCCGGCCAGCTCCGTATCTGGAACGAAATAGCCACCATTTTTCTTGTTGCGATCGTAATGCTCGCTGTCGTGAAGCAGGGCATGAGTTTCATATGGGGCTTGGCTGGACTACTTTTATTCGTCGCTCTGCTTATGAGTGCCATCAAAATTTACAAACTCATCCGCAAGTCTTCTTTAAAATAATTGTACAAAATACTAACTATTGGTTAATATATCTTTTCTCACTATTTAGCGAATTGGGGATTATTTTCCACAGTACCAAGCGAACGGAGCCAGGCATTTTCCCCTTCCTCGTTAACTATTTCAGAATACTGCGACAAAATTAAAGTTCAATTTCATTATCTAAATTTATTGTGAATCAATTTATTACGCAATGATAGGGCACTAAAAAATGTACACTATTTATATTAATATAAAAATTATTTATTAATTTTTAAAAAATCAGCCCGGTTTTTGCAAATACTATCTGATAATCAAAAAGCACGAAATGTATCATTTCAAAATCGTAAAGGTGCAGGAAGGCGGGTATAAGTTTGAACTGGAAGGTATTAAGTTATTAGTTGACGACTATAGTGTGATAAATGACCAGCACCTCCTAAAGACTCCCAACAAGGCAATTGCATTTTTTAATATCGGCGATGACATTTACGGAATTTCAAATGAATCACTGAACCTCAATACCGCCGAAGCATTATACGATACAATGACACGGCAATACAGTGTTTTTATTTCGCCACGGGCGAATCCTCCATCATAATTACCCCGAGTTCATTATTGACGGTACTAGCTTGCTTTAGAGCCATCCGGCTAATTTCTTCAAAACATCCTTGTGAGGTATTCCTTTACGCGCATCTAATTCCGCTTCGGCTTCCTTGATCGCACATAACTGGTCTTCTGACAATTCATCCCACCAATCCTTTTTCTTTGTCTCAGATGCATTAACAACATTCAAGTTCATTTTTTTTTGTTCATTCATTTTCAAACCAATTTTTACGCCAAATTCGCGCTTGGCGGTCTTAAAACCAAAATGAAGGCATTGCGAGCTTTGCGCCTCTGCGAGAGATCTTTTTATGCGAAATCACCTTCCACCAGTTTCAAAAACTCCTGCTCCGTAAGTATATTCACCGTCCCCAGCTTTTTCGCCTTCTCCAGTTTAGATCCGGCATCCTCGCCCACCACCAGGTAATTCAGCTTAGCGCTCACACCACCCAGTATAGAACCACCCTTATCTTCTACTATCTTCTCTGCATCGCTGCGCTTAAAATGGCTTAGTGTCCCCGTAAACAAGAACGTTTTGCCCGCCAGTTCACCGTCCGCGGCTGTTTGTCCCTTATGTTCGTTCAGCAGATTTACACCGGCCTCATCCAGTTTTTTTATCACATCCCTGTTCTCCTCCCGTGCAAAAAAATCAACAACTGATGTAGCCACCTTGGGGCCTATGTCTTCAAGCGTTGCAAACCTACCCGCATCCCAGGTATAAAATTCCCTGATATCCGATGCCGCGTTAGCTAGTGTTTTAGCTGTTGTTTCACCCACAAAGCGAATACCTAATCCAAAGATCACCCGGTTCAAAGGCTGCTTTTTCGATTGTTCAATTGCCTGCTGCAGGTTGGTTATCGATTTTTCTCCGAAGCCCTCCAAGCCTTTTAGCTTGTTCCAATCTATGCGATAGATACCCGGAATGTCTTTTAAAATTTCAAGGTCATAAAATTTCTGAACGTTTGCTGCACCCAGCCCCCGTATATCCATGGCATCCTTACTCACGTAATGTATAATGTGCTCCACTAACTGCACCGGGCAATTGATGTTGATGCAACGCCATGCAGCTTCCTCTGGCTGCCGCTCCAGTTGGCTTTCACACGCAGGACAGTGTGTGGGAAATTTTATCTCCATTTCAGTCCCGTCACGCAGTTCTGCAAGCGGCTTCACAATATAAGGTATCACATCGCCGGCGCGTTCCACCAGCACGGTATCGCCTATGCGCAGGTCTTTTTCGCGTATTACGTCTTCGTTAAACAGCGATACCGACGTTACGGTCACCCCACCTATGTGTACCGGCTCTATTTTAGCCACAGGTGTAATTGCCCCGGTGCGCCCCACCTGGAACTCAACATCCACCAGCTTGCTTGTTGCCTGCCTCGCCTTAAACTTATAAGCCACTGCCCACCTTGGATGATGGGATGTTGAACCCATCTTCTCCTGCATGGCAAAGTCATTCACTTTTATCACCAATCCATCCACTTCAAAAGGCAGATCGTCCCGGCGGCCCTCAAACTCATGGCAGTATCTGATCACATCATCCACATGTTTAAACACCTTCATGTCGGGTGCCGGCGTTGGAAAGCCAAGGCTGTATAGCCATTTCAGCGTGTCATAATGAGTATCTAACTCCTTAGGGTGCTCGCTGCCAGGTAATACCTCCCGCTCTTCTGTCATCGTGAGCTTGTCGAACGAGGGCCGGGGAGAGGTCATTGTATAACTACTTACATGGTAGAGTATTGAATTTAACCCGCGCTTCCGCACCTCCGAAGGGTCCAGTATCCGCAACGTGCCAGAGGCCGCATTACGTGGATTAGCCAGCGGCGACAGTCCTTCAGCAACACGTTGTTTATTAAATGCGTCAAACACTTTTTTATGTATCACGATCTCGCCGCGTATCTCTATTTGTTTTACGCCATACTTCATCAGCTCGGCTGAAAGCGGTATGGCCCTTATCTGCCTGATGTTGGTCGTTACATCCTCACCCATCACCCCATCGCCGCGTGTGGCCCCCCTGGTCAATGCCCCATCGTCATATATCAATGATATGCCTGCCCCATCATACTTGGGCTCTACACAATATTCAATATCGTCCGTCTCCGCAAGTTCCCGGCAGCGGCGGTCCCAGTCGGTGAGGTCATCGGCATTATAGGTATTGTCAAGGCTCAGCATAGGCACCAGGTGGCTCACCGTCGGGAAACGCTCACTGAGCCCCTTTGCCACACGCTGTGTAGGAGAATCCGCCGTGATCAGCTCAGGATGCTTTTCTTCCAGGTTTTTCAGTTGCTTATATAACCCATCATACTCTGAATCAGATAGCGTAGGATCATTCTGCACATAATACTTCCAGTCGGCGTAATTGATAACTTCCCGTAACTGCACGATCGTGTCTGCGGCCTTTCCGGCGTTCTGCTTTAATAAGTGCTTTGCCTGCTCATACAGGCGTTTTTCGTCTTGAGCGGTGTACATAATGCAAAGTAAATAAATTTGCAGCAGAGGTGCGCTGCGATAGCGCAATCGCTTACTTAAAAGGCATTGGCAAAACCCGCCCGGTGCGCGCTATGCACAAAACTTACAGCCACGAATTGGCGAAATATACCAGCACAGGATGAAGCCCTGTGATACCAAATAAACCCGAAACACAAGCCCTGCAAGGGTGTAATACACCAACGCAAAATACGTTATAAGTAAAGTTGCTTTACTCGAAACATTTTGCATTGCACCCACCACAATACATAATACAAAGTAATTAATAGAAATCCTTATCTTTGCTTCCGTATTTGCAAATATAAAAACTTAATAACAGTGGAAATGAACCGGGATGTGCAAACAACAATTATTGACCAAGCCAATATCAATTCGCTATACACACTGCTCGAAGGTGATGTTCGGGACAGTTCACCTTTTACGCTTACTAAACAGCAATTGGCCTTATTGAATAACGAACACGCTTTACACCTTGCAGGCATAACCCAATCTTATAGCCTGGAAGAAGCTATGAAGATTATCAGGGGCAACTAACCCTCATTCTTCCGAATGAAGAAACTCTTAAAATCCTTCACATCATTTACCCGCACCGAGCGTATAGGTTTGGTAGCCCTATCTGCACTGCTTATCATTCTTATCGCTATCCGGGCTACGATGCACTTGTGGGTTCACACTCCTGATGATTCTGAGAGCCAGAAAAAATTAGTCGCAGCCTGGGAAACCTTTAAGCGCAGTCAGCCTGTTCAAAAGACCAAAGATGTATCAAACAACAATGACTACGCTGATGCCTCCGATGATAATCCTGAGCCTCTTCCAAATATTATCAACCTCAATACCGCCGATTCCGCCACCCTCGTTCGCCTTAAAGGCATTGGCCCGGCAACAGCCCGTAAAATAGTAACACGAAGAAAAAACAAAGGCTTATTCACTAGCGTAGATCAACTGCTGGAGGTCTCATCCATGCCCACCGCCACATTTGAAATTCTGAAAAAGCATTTGACGGTCGCTGATAAATGATTTTGTACCCATTTCGACATCAAAAATCCGTGACAAACCGTACTCGCGCTTGGCGGCCTTAAAAACAAAATGAAGGAAACTGCGAGCCTGCCTGCCGGTAGGCGGACTTTGCGCCCCTGCTAGAGACCTTTTTGGAAACACTTCTCGCGTCATATTTTTCACGCTCCATAACTATCATGCCATATCTCCGCCCCTTTTATTTATTTCATTCAGGAAAAAGTTGTAAAATTGCCGCACGTTTATTTGATATATAGAAATTATGGATTTTAATAATACAGATGCACAGCGTTCGATTGCTGAGATGATCCGCGACTTTGCCGCCAAACATATTCGCCCGCAAATGATGGAGTGGGATGAAGCACAAATATTTCCGGTCGATCTTTTTCATAAAATGGGTGAGTTGGGCCTTATGGGTGTGTTGGTGCCAACAGAGTACGGCGGCTCCGGCCTTGGCTATTTCGAGTATGTCACAGTTATCAGTGAGATAGCTAAAGTATGCGGCTCTATTGGCCTTTCCGTGGCTGCGCATAATTCATTATGCACAGGGCATATTTTGTACTTTGGCAATGAGGAGCAGAAGAAAAAATACCTGCCGAAGCTGGCACGTGGTGAATGGATCGGTGCATGGGGCCTTACTGAAGCCAACACCGGCAGCGACTCAGGCAATATGCGTTGCACCGCCACAAAAGACGGCGATGGCTGGATACTGAACGGCACCAAAAACTGGATCACGCACGGCATCAGCGGTAACGTAGCCGTAGTGCTTGCCCGCACCGGTGAGCCGCGCGCAAAAAATAACAGCACCGCATTTATCATTGAGCGGGGCACACCTGGCTTTGCCGCGGGTAAGAAAGAAAATAAACTCGGCATGCGCGCCAGCGAAACCGCAGAACTTGTTTTCGACAATTGCCGCATATCAGATGCGCAAAGAATGGGCCCTGTGGGCGATGGTTTCCACCAGGCGATGAAAGTGCTGGATGGCGGCCGCATATCTATCGCGGCGCTTGCATTAGGCATTGCAAAAGGCGCATACGAAGCCTCTCTGAAATACTCAAAAGAGCGCCAGCAGTTCGACCAGCCGATCTCGAACTTCCAGGCTATAGCTTTTAAGCTGGCAGATATGGCTACTAAAATTGAAGCCTCTGAACTGCTCATATACCAGGCCGCAGATATGAAGAACCGCGGTGTGAAAATGACCAAAGAATCGGCCATGGCAAAATACTATGCTTCCGAAGTGTCGGTGCAGGTATCCACAGATGCTGTGCAGATATTTGGCGGCTACGGCTACACCAAAGATTTCCCAGTGGAAAAATACTACCGCGACAGCAAGCTCTGCACCATTGGCGAAGGCACCTCCGAAATACAGAAGCTGGTAATATCAAGAGACATATTAAAAGCATAACCAGCAATAAGAAATCCCATATCGACAGCCCCGGCTTTTTAGCCGGGGTTTTTTAGTTTCATTTTTCTTATAGCTTTGCCTCAAAGTTCAGCAGTGCGCACAAGATTTATTTTTCTCATTTTACTGATTTGCTTGTCGCACATTTCACATGCGCAGGTACTTTCTTTTAGCGACACCATCACCGCTTACAACAATGCCCGCATGAAGATCAACAAAACGGGTATGCAGGTACTGGGCGCATGGGGCATTGCAAACATTGCAGAAGGCAGCATCGGCTATTTTACCGCAAAACAGGATGAGTGGAAATATTTTCAGGGGATGAATGCGCTGTGGGGTGTTGTCAATACCAGCATAGCTGCGGTAAGCCTTTCAGCAGCCAGGAAGGAAAGCCGGGAGCAATTAACTTTTCAGCAGGCTTATGCCCGCTACCATGCCAATAAAAAAATATACCTGGTCAATTCAGGGCTCGATATTCTGTACCTGGGCGCAGGAATTGGCCTGGTAAAATATTCAGAAACAACAAAAAACAATCCTGCGCTCTTCAGCGGCTTCGGCAAGTCAGTAGCTATACAAGGCGCCTTCCTCCTGCTGTTCGATAACATCATGTATTCCTCTCACAGCCGTTATAGCCCTCTCTGGTTCCGCATCATGAACGAGATACATGTAAGCGGCAGCGGCGCCGGGGTGATACATACCTTTTAGAAAACGCCAAAGTAAAACTCACTCCGGGCTACCTACTATCTACTATCTACTACACCCTCACACCAGCATATTATCTATCAGCCGTATATCCCCTATCCTTGCAGCTATCAGTGCCACCATGGGCGTATCTTTTTTATAATTGCTTAATAACGTCAGGTCCCTTGCATCTGCCAGCGCCACGTATTCTGTCACAAATCCTTTTGCGGCCAGAAGGTCTTCGCACTCCTTCTTTACAACATCAAATTGGGCCGTCTGCTTTTTCGATTGTATTGATACAAGGCATTGATAAATAACCGCCGCAACTACCCTTTGTGGCTCCGTGAGCCGGCGGTTGCGCGAGCTCATGGCCAGCCCGTCCGCCTCACGCGCCGTTGGGCATATGATCACGTTCAGGTCGTTTAATCCCATCATTGGCGCCAGCTTTTTCAGCACCATGCATTGCTGGTAATCCTTCTGGCCTATATAAAGGTTGTCTGGCTCCACTATCTCCAGCAGCCTGCCTACTACCTGCCCCACTCCCTTGAAATGCCCGGGCCTTTGCGCCCCTTCCAATATCGTATCAAGATAACCAAAATCATAGGTCTTGAAATTGCTATCCCCATCGGGATATATTTCATTTACGCTGGGCAAAAAAAGCACATCACAGCCCGCATTCAGCAACAACTCTATATCAGCTTCTGTTGACACCGGGTACTTCTCCAGGTCCTTTTTATCGTTGAATTGGGTGGGATTTACGAAAATACTGCATACAGAAAGGGTATTATCTTCCTTTGCTTTTTGTATCAGCGATATATGCCCCGCATGCAGCGCTCCCATCGTAGGAATGAAGCCTATACTGCGTTCTTCGTCTTTCTTTAATGATATATATTTTTTTATATCATTAATATTTTTGAAAATAACCATATAACTATTTTAGTCTCGGCGCCACAAAGTACGGTTGGAATTCAATATTTTCGTAATTTTGCAGCCTGTTTTATTTTTATTCAGATAATAATCAATCTTCCGCATGTCTGCAGACACAAAGAAACGTGTTTTAATAATCGCCAACGAATTATCTCCTTATACCGAGTTCACGGATTTTGCCCAGATACTCAACAAGCTGGCCATCAAGACATTCGACTCCGGCCTTGAGGTTCGTGTGATCATGCCCCGTTTCGGAGTGATCAACGAGCGCCGCCACCGCCTGCACGAGGTAGTAAGGCTTTCCGGAATCAATGTTATTATTGATAAAGACGATTATCCGCTGATAATAAAAGTGGCCTCTTTGCCCAATGCCCGCCTCCAGGTTTACTTTATGGATAATGAAGATTACTTCAAGCGCAAAGCTGTCTTCCGCGACGACCAGGATAACTTCTTTGATGATAATGCAGAACGCATGATATTTTTCTGCAAGAGCGCCCTCGAAACCGTTAAGAAATTCGGCTGGCCGCCGCATGTTATCCACTGCCACGGTTGGATGACGTCGCTCGTTCCGCTTTACCTGAAAACAACCTATAAAAAAGAGCCCGTTTTCGGCTACTCCAAGATAATATACACTGCACAGGCAAACCAGTTCAAAGAAAAGCTGAACCCGAACTTCATGAAGAAGGCGCTGATCAGCAACGAAATAAAAGAAAAAGACCTGGAACCGTTTAAGGACTGTACCAATGCCGCACTCACTATAGGCGCAGGCAAAAGCGCAGACGTAGTTATTTTCGGTTCAGAGAAAATGGACAAAAAAGTAGTCGATGAATTAAAGCCGGGCCGCTATAAAAAAGTGCTGAAATATGAGACTGGGTGGAAGGAAGATGTAACCCCTCTTTTGGAGCTGTATAAAAGCTTAACAGAGTCTTAGTATTTCTTTTGCCATCTTGCCATAAATTATACCAGCTTGAAACGCCACTCATTTAGCATCCCCCTTATTATTGCTGCGCTCGTGGCTGCCGTTATCATTCAAAGCGGCTGCCGGGAGAATACGCTTATCCGGTCCAAAGTTTTACCGGCAAACGATACTGTTGGCCTGCAGACCTATACGCTGCCATGTATTACGCATACTTACTATGACCCCTATGCTATTACCAGCACCGACATCGGCGGTATTCCTATTTACCAGGGTGTAGGTGTATATACCGATCCGTTTTTCGGCACAATGACCGGGGCTACTTATTTCAATCTTACAACCAACGACTACTTCAACGTATTCACTGGCCTGACTGTCGATTCAGCAATTCTGTTCCTGCCCTATGGTGGATTTACTTTCGGCGACAGCACCAATCAATCCCTCACCCAAACCTACCAGGCCTTTTACCTGCTGGATACGCTGGGAGATCCAAACGTTGTCACCTACTATGCTAACAGCACAAAACCGGTTGACTTCTCCGACCCGCTCAGCGACCCCACAACGGTAAATCTCTACAACTTAAAAGACTCTTTTGGGTATAATTTAGTGGCTGTTAATAACCCGGCAATGCGCATGAAGCTGAGATGGCCGGCCCTGTCCAAACACCTTATTCCTGCACTAAATATCCTGGCAACCAGTTCTAACCCCACACAGGATTTTCTAAATGCATTTAATGGAATTTGTGTAATGCCGGCCAACACAAAACAAGGCACTGGCGCTATACCTTACTTCCGGCTGGACGGCATCGGTGACGGCGGGCTATATAGCCAGGCAAACGTACTGATTTACTATCACGACCCTGCCGGCTGGGTTGCGGGAGATACCGACCTTATTGAGGAATATTATTTTGCCCCTAGCATTTGCTCGCACTTCAACAGCATTACCCGGTCTTACAGCCGTTACCCGGTCAATAACCTGCTGCATTCATCGGCTGCAAATGACAGTGTGATCGTGCTGCAAAACCAGCCCGGCGCCAGCCTCGATGTGGTTATACCCGGCATAAAATCATTACCGGTAGGCGTCATCAATAACGCGCAGCTGCAGATACATTTATTGCCGGCCTATAATGCCGATACTACTTTGCTGCCGGAGCGTATGTATCCCATTGGCATTGCAAATGCCAATTACCCCAGCGGCGTAGGCGCCGGCGGGCAATACAACCTTGCCGACAGGTATCCGGTTACCAGCCTCACTCCACTTGCCTATATGGACGGCTTCTATCATCCGCTTACGGTCAATGGCGTTTCACAGCGGGCATATACCATAAACCTGCCAAGGGAAGTGCTCAACTCCATTGCAGCTAAAAACGATACCATACATCTCCATATAAGCGGCACACAAGATTATTACGGCGCATTCCAAATGGTAGCCGGCGGCGGTACTTATGCCGACTCAAATTACCGCCCTAAATTAATTGTCGTATATTCAAAGCTGAATAACTAACATCATTACATCTTTATGTGTGGAATTGTAGGATACATTGGGAACAAGGAAGCATTTCCTATTCTTATAAAAGGTCTTAAACGCCTGGAATACCGGGGCTACGACAGTGCAGGTATCGCTTTGCTGAACGGCGGCATGACCGTTTTCAAAAAAGCAGGCAAAGTAAGCGACCTGGAGAAAATAGTGGACCACAACCATGTAGCCGCCAACATAGGCATAGGCCATACGCGCTGGGCCACTCATGGCGAGCCGAATGATATTAATGCCCACCCGCACATATCCCAATCGGGCGATCTGGCCATCATTCACAACGGCATTATTGAGAACTATTCTTCTATTAAAGCTGAGCTTAAGAAACGCGGCTACACCTTTCATTCAGATACCGACACCGAGGTGCTGGTGAACCTGATAGAGGAAGTACAGAAAACCGAAAAGACAACGCTGGATAATGCGGTGCGCATAGCCCTCAATGAGGTGGTTGGTGCCTACGCTATCGTTGTGCTCAACCGCAACAACCCCGACCAGCTTATTGCAGCCCGCAAAGGCAGCCCGCTGGTAATAGGTGTCGGTGAAGACGAATTTTATATAGCATCCGATGCATCACCCATCATCGAATATACACAGAACGTGATATACCTCGATGAGCAGGAGTATGCCGTTATCAACCGCAACGGGCAATATTCCATACGCACCCTGGGCAATGTAGAGAAATCGCACGAAATAAAGAAGCTGGAGTTCTCGCTGGAGATGATAGAGAAAGGCGGCTTTGAGCACTTCATGCTGAAGGAGATATACGAGCAGCCCCGGGCTATTGAGGACTCTCTGCGCGGCCGTATGAACGCCAGCAAGGGATGGATAAAGCTGGGCGGCCTTGATGAATACATCAACCGCATAGACAATGCAGAGCGCTTTATCATTACCGCTTGCGGCACTTCCTGGCATTCCGGCCTCATAGGCGAATACCTCATAGAAGACCTTGCCCGCGTGCCCGTGGAAGTAGAATATGCCTCCGAATTCCGCTATCGCAATCCCATCATTTCCGCTAAAGACGTAGTGATCGCCATTTCCCAGTCAGGCGAAACTGCCGATACCCTTGCGGCCATTGACATAGCCAAAGACCGGCAGGCGCTCATTTACGGCGTGTGCAATGTCATCGGCTCCTCTATAGCCCGCGCATCTCATGCCGGCTCCTATACCCATGCTGGGCCCGAGATAGGCGTTGCATCCACCAAGGCATTTTCCACACAGATATCCCTCATCACGCTCATAGCCCTGCAGCTAGCTATCGTAAAAGGCACCATCCCTACCTCCAAGCTCCGCGAGATACTCTACGAGCTGGAGAACATCCCTAAGAAAATAGAAGAGACCTTGCTGCTCGATGCGCAGATAAAAGAGATAGCCGCCATATACAAAGACGCTACCAACTTCCTGTATCTTGGCCGCGGCTACAACTTCCCCGTAGCCCTGGAAGGCGCGCTGAAGCTCAAAGAAATATCCTACATACATGCCGAGGGCTATCCTGCCGCCGAAATGAAGCATGGCCCCATAGCGCTCATAGACGAGAACATGCCCGTAGTATTCCTCGCTACCAACAAGAGCGCTTACGAAAAGATCGTATCCAACGTGCAGGAAGTGAAAGCCCGCAAAGGCAAGATCATAGCCGTTGTGCACAAAGGCGACACCCAGATACGCGAGCTCGCAGACCACATCATAGAAGTGCCCGAGACCGAGGAGATACTCTCCCCCCTCATCACCATAGTGCCCCTGCAGCTCCTCGCCTACCACATCGCCATCATGCGTGGCTGCAACGTGGACCAGCCAAGGAACCTGGCAAAGTCTGTGACTGTAGAGTGAAGCGTTCGGCTAATATCTGGTGCCCCTGTAAATACAGGGGTCTTCACCGATTGAAAATACTTTACTTTATTTTGATTATCTGTTTTGTTGACGGGATTGTGCTTTAAGATACCACCCAAATCTGTCATC
>CAISPO010000022.1 GCA_903887415.1 uncultured Bacteroidota bacterium
AATTTACGTCTGTCCACGAACCGCCGTTACTGCATTCGATGCCATTTTGTTTTAGAAACATTGTTGCCTGACCACTCCTTCCCCCCGATGCGCAGCACAAAACGATTGATTTCATTTTTTTAAGCTCTTCAAGATGCTGAGGGATTTCGTTTATCGGTATATTGATGCTACCGGCAACATGTCCGCCCATGAATTCTTCAGGTGACCGTACATCAACGATTACAGTATGTTCCGATTTTATTAATTGTGAAATGTGATTCATATGTTCAAAATTTAATTAACTACTCGATTTGCTAGTTTCTTTTTTAAATAAACTCAGCACTAATACCCCCACCACCGATCCGTACAATGCACTGTTAAGCGGTTTGGAGGTTATAGGGCAAGTGCCGGATGCACAACCCACAAAATACCAATAACACCATCCGGCAATTGCCCCGATAATTAGCCCTGCAATTTCTAACCTATATTTTACAAACTTGGCCCCCATTTATTTTATTCTGTTCTTTAAGATTGTCTGTAATTATTGTACAAAGATCACTAGTAAATTGAGCCCGGTTTGGAACATTTGTTTGATTACGGAGATTATTTTTGGGAATTAATTGTTAAAGCAGGATTGAGCTAATTAAATATTTTCGATGCGTATTTGTTAGGAAAAGATAGCCAGGGCCGAAATTTTCAAAACTCGACATGATGAAATACCGGAAGGAAATAGTGTACCGGTATTATGTAGTCTTAATTAAGTACACTACCAGAACTATACTTGTTATTAGAATAAATCCTGCAATAATGTAGATCAGGCCGGAAGTGTGGTAGTAAGTACCCTTGTTAAGCTCTTTTTTTGTTTTACTATATCTCATAACTGAAAGTAGCAGGCTTATTGCACCTACTAACACGAGAATAATACCTATTGGAGCTGAAAATCCATATTGATGAATAGTAGATTCTTTCCCAAGAACTAAACTGATTTGTTTAATGAACAGTGAGAATTTAACCACAACAAATCCAAATGCCATGATACCGATACAGGTGCGGATCCAAGCCAGAAACGTCCTTTCATTTGCTAAATGATCACTTACATTTTGTTTCTTTTCTTCCGAATCCATTTGTCGATATTTTGTAGCAATAAATAATTTGATCAAAACCGTACCCGCAAACTGCTAATCATATCAATGTAGCATCTCAATGACATTCCGACCAAGTTTCAAAATGCTTTTTTGCTCCATTGTCCTCAGTAACCGGCTTATTGCTTCGCGGTGTGTATGCAGTTCATCGGCTATTTGCTGGTGAGTTATATAAATTGCTTTGGTATTTGCTGCTTTTGCCCGTTCCCGCAAATAGTGCAATACCTGTTTATCCATGTTGCTGAATGCAATAAGATCGATCACCTCAATAAGCTCTGCAAAACGATTGCTATAAGTACTGTTAACAAATATTTTCCACTCAGGATATTTAAACCAATCTTCCACTAAATTTACAGGTATCTGAAGTATTTCAGTATCTTCTTCAGCGATAGCTTTTATCATACTTTTTTTATGCGCCTGGCAACAATTTATAGCCATTGCGCATGTCTGACCAGGATACAGGTGATATAAGAATATTTCATCTCCTTCATCATTTTGTCTTACTATACGTAGAACACCATGCTGGACAATTGGAACAAAATACACCTCTTCACCTGGTGTCATAAGTACCGTATCCCTTTTTATGGATTTAACCTTTGCAAACCTTTTTATCTCATCTAATATTTGGGGATCCGTAAAGACAGTTTTGTTCATAATGTTTTCATTTTTTGATCATTGCCTAACAATCTATAAAGCGATATGCCATATATCCAGCAGCCAAAGTAACTACGAAAATAGAGATTATTGGCTCCTAAAAGTATATGCTAATTTTTAACCAAACGAACACGGAGAACCTTAAATCAATTCCTTTTAATCGCCTTAACTCGCTTCTGTAAAACAAAATTCTAATTTGGTGCTCGGTTCATTTCTCGTTTCTCTGAATTTCGGCCCGTTTCATATAGTTGCAAGCCTTCGTGGTCTGGCTTGCCAGAACAGGCCTCTAATGACTCCAGATTGCTAGTATTGGCGCGACTTCAAAGTAATAACAAAATTTTTCCTTAAGATAGAAGAAATGTGGCCGTCCGAAAGGTCATTTGACCTTTTTGAATATCGCCAACCTGTATTTTTTTGATTTTATAATCGTAAAAAATCGTTGCTTCCGTATTTTTTTGAAATACCTAAAAAATACCGAAGGCCTTTCAACTTGGAATTTATTGTTAGTTGCATTGCAAGTTTGAAATCTTGTCCAGTTACGGAATCGCAAAAGCCTTTGCCGTATTTCGATGCGCTCAACGTATTACCGGTAGTAGGCATTGCAGGGTCGGGCGAGAAGATGAAATTATTGAAAGAAGTTGGCTTTGATGCGGCAATCAACTATAAAACTACTAGCGATATGACGAAATCTATTGCAGAGTTATGCCCTAATGGGGTGGACATTTACTTTGATAATGTTGGTGGTGAAATATCCGATGCAGTAATTGCTAACATTAATTTTCATGCACGAATTGCCCTGTGCGGTCAAATTTCACTATACAATAGCACAGAAATTTCTGTGGGGCCAAGATTACAGCCAATGTTACTTACAAGAAGCGCATTGATGCAGGGCTTCATTGTTGGCAATTACCAAAGCCGTTTTCCTGAAGGCATTCAGCAGTTGACTAAGTGGGTGAAAGAAAATAAGTTGACGTTTAAGGAAACTATTGTTCACGGGTTTGACCAGCTACCAACAGCATTCATCGGGTTATTTGATGGTAAAAATATAGGTAAGATGATTGTGGAGGCATAGCATTGGTGCTTTTTAAGATAATGAACGATTTGGATAGATGTGGAATGCACTGTTAGCCTTCCTTTTTATTTACATACATTCTATGATGAAAACGGTTGTAATAACAGGCAGCAGCAAAGGTTTTGGTTTAGCGATGGGAAAGGAATTTCTGAATCAGGGCTATCATGTGGCTTTTTCAGGGAGCAATGCACAAAATCTAAATAGAGCCATTAGTTCAATTACATTTGATGGGGAAAAAGTAGCGTCAGTTTTATGTGATGTGAGAAATTGTGGCGATTTGCAAAATCTATGGGACATGATCTTTAAAAAATGGGGAAGAATAGACCTCTGGATAAACAATGCAGGTGTAGCTCAAAAGACTGAAAAATTATGGCATTCATCCACTGTTGATGTGAAAAATATATTTGACACGAACCTGCTCGGAGCGTTTTGCGGTACACAGGTGGCGGTAAACGGCATGCTCAAGCAGGGCTTTGGGAAGGTATATAATACTGTAGGTTTTGGCAGTACCGGAATGACAAGGACGGGCTTAAATTTATACGGCACCTCAAAACATGCTGTAGCTCATTTCACTAAAGCATTTGCGAATGAACTAAAGGGCGCAGGTATCATTGTAGGGACTTTGCAACCGGGCATGATGGTAACAGACTTTGTAAATGCAGCCGATGGAAGTATTTATAATAAATCCGAAGTCCAAAACATCTATAACATTCTTGGGGATTTGCCGGATGCCCCGGCGAAATACCTTGTCAAAAAGATGATACACAACAATACAAACGGTAAGCTATTGACATGGCTGTCGAGTTCTAAGGTTATCTTTAGATTTATGAAACACCTTTTCGTTAAACGAGATTTATTTAAGTCAGATGCACACCAAAAATAGTTATCATCATACTATCATTTTATTCTTTACAATCATCATTATTTTTATGTCGGCAAGCACGTTGAAATCTCAAACGCTACATACAGTCCCCGGTGTAGATATCAAAAAGTATTCT
The DNA here is from genome assembly GCA_903887415.1 of uncultured Bacteroidota bacterium. Lineage (GTDB taxonomy): Bacteria > Bacteroidota > Bacteroidia > Chitinophagales > Chitinophagaceae > Nemorincola. The sequence continues at coordinate 3,846 of CAISPO010000022.1, forward strand.
GGAAAATGGTATGAAATTGCATCCTATCCGCAACGTTTCCAAAAAGGATGTCATTGTACAACGGCTGAATATAATTTAAGCCCGGATGGTTATCTGATAGTAGAGAATAGATGTAACAAAGGCAGTGTGAACGGCAAGCAATCTTACATCAAGGGCAAGGCTTTTGTTGAAAAGAACTCCGGTAATGCTAAGCTAAAAGTTCAGTTTTTCTGGCCGCTACGGGCAAAGTATTGGATCATAGATTTGGCCGATGACTATAGCTATGCAGTGGTCAGCAATCCTAATAAGAAATACTTATGGATATTATCCAGAACACCTAAGATGAATGATTCAATATACCAGCAGATTCTTTCAAGATTGAAAGAAAAGGGATTTGACTTGAGTGAACTCAAACTAACTCAGCAGATTTAGAGCAGAAATGTTTTTTTCTCGGTTACTCGCGGAACATTAGCATTATGATATTAAACTTCGTTTTAAAGAATTATACGGTTATTCCACTTGTAATCCCAGGCAAACCTGAAGACTTGGTATTTTAAGTGCGTTATAGCAACAATTACATTCAAATAATGTGAGTAGAAAGGTCAAATGACCTTTTGAAGTCTATTTAAAAGATCCAAATCTACCTTAGAAGAACTTCAAGCTGGTTGGAAAGTAATCTTAAATCGAATTTAGCTTTAGGAATAATTTAATATCAATCAAAATTGCTTGCAGTACAACTTGCAGTAAAGTTGTCTTCAAAGTGCTTCTGGAGGAATGTTTGCTTTAAGGCATCAAAAACGCAATATTTACGTTTAAAATTAGTTTCTTTGCAAGGCAGACAAGCTTTTGAAGATTTGTAACATTGAGTTTTTTGAGTTTAAAAGATAGTTTCTGGCGCCTTCTCTTAATCAGCGGGTCCAGGGTTCGAGTCCCTGAGGGACCACCATCAAACTGAATTTCCCCTGTAGAATCAATACTCTACAGGGGATTTTTCTTTAGTGGTACAGCATAGGTACAACATTTGGCAGATTTAGGTTTTTACAGTGCTATTTTTTTTGATTATCGGATTTTTTGGACAAAATAAGACGTACTCACTTATTACATAGGGGATTTGGGCTTTTTCATGTGTTCCGGAATTATCCCTGTGTCTATTATGTTTGCATGATCTATCCATTCGCTTTCTGTAAGGTTAGGAGGGGCAAAATGTACGTCGTTGTTATAGACACCATCAGTAGTGGTAAACCGGGTGCAAATGTGTATGCAATTGGGATTGGAGATCATAGGTTGAAAATACAGTCCTAACCTACCTTTCTCGGTTATGTCTTTAAATCCGGCTATGATGGTCTTTGAAAAACATAGTCTGCATACGGCATGGTATTGTTTCAACTCCGTTACTCCTTCTGATGCACAGTTACTCAATGTAGCTCTAAGGCTTGCAAGAAATTCATCTTTACCTGTTTTTGAAAATATTGTATCGTTTTCTATCAGTTCCTGAATCTTCATCACATCGAGGCTCTTGCAGGCTGCCAGTAGTTGGATTACTATAGTTTGCTTAACCTCAGGAGGTACATTTTTTTCGAAAGTTATTGCGGTAGGTCTCATTCTTGCTATGTGATTTTTTTTTGTTAGGGATATAATTGACTACCGAAGTAGCTACGTTATAAATTGTTGTACTGGTTGACCATTACGGTACTGGCATTGTCGAGAATAAATCGGGGACTATCTGCTCCGGATTCATTTAGCCACTTTTTCCAGAAATATTCCAGCTTATCGCGCATTATTGGATCTAAGTTCTTCTGGTGGATGCCGGAAACTATCCAATTGGCTTTGGTTTTTAGTGAAAATGGGATCAGTCTGGAACAGCCTTAATCAAAGAGCTAAATTTTAACGAGGTCGCCAAACATATTCATAGCGTTATCCAAGAAGTAAGAAAGAAGCATAAAAATATTATGCCCGTCATTTACCTTTCTTATGCAGAAGAACACATTGACAGGCTTGCCCTTTTATTTGACGAGGAATGCACGATAGAATATAATCCAACTATGGCTGACAAAATAGCTCTTCCAGTATTGGAATCACTTCTAAATAATATAAGACCATTAAGCAGATGATTTTACCCTAACGAACCACAGATATACATTTTCTATATTGCTATTATTAGGGGTTGCAATACTAATAGTTAATACTATATTTGGCCCTTCCCAAACAATTAAAAAGGATTTCAAGATGCAAGCAACTGGCGAACAAAATAAAATGGATTATGCAGCTATAAAGAATGCAGCTATGACATTGCGATCAATTAACCATAAACTACGCCAGCAGATTCTAAAATTACTGGAAGAAAACAAGCGAATGAAAGTAACAGACATTTATGTGAAACTTCGCTTGGAACAATCTGTCGCATCTCAGCACCTAGCGATTTTACGCAGGGCTAATATTGTACGCACAGAACGTATGGGTAAGGAGATATACTATTCCCTAAATAATAATCGAATTGAACAAGTTGCATTATTTGCCAATAGAATTGCAGCCGAATAGCTTTTATTATCATCATTCACCAAATTAAAAATCTAGCAAATGAACAAAGCAGAATTAATCGAACAAATTGCCAAAGATGCAGGCATTACTAAAAAGCAGGCAAATGAGTCTCTTGAATCATTTACTGGTGCAGTTGTATCTACTTTAAAGAAAGGAGAGACAGTTACTCTGGTAGGCTTTGGTACTTTCTCAGTAACCGCTAGGGCTGCCCGTAATGGTCGCAACCCACAGACCGGAGCTACAATAAAGATCAAAGCAAGGAAAGTACCTAAGTTTAAAGCAGGAAAAGACTTTTCAGCAAAAATTGCAGGCGGGAAGGCTAAAAAATAAATTAAGTTTTTCATAGTGATAGGGTTTATAGGGGCTGGTCTGTTCTCAGACTGGCTTTTTTATTAATTATTTTTCTGCCTACAAAATAAAAAACCAGAAATCAGATTGCTCTGGAATTCTGGTTTTTGGGGAGTATAGTTAATACTCATTTTGAAGGATTATTTGTTATCCCTTCCTCCGCCTGATGGTAATCCAGTTGTACTGGGCCATCCGCCTTTACCTTTTGCCATAATGCAAAATTTAATTGTTACTGCCTACTCTATTTGCTTTTTGGCTACCGCACCCTTAATTTTAGATGGACTTCGGGTTAAACCAAATTCATAATGAACTAAGGTTTTGTTTGAATAGGCTTGCTGCCAGGCTCAACACTTTCTGATAATCCAGAGGTTGAATGCTGGACTTCCTTATTAGCTGCTGCTGCTTTAAATTCAGAACTTGTTGGGTTATGAATGTTTGCGTTGTGGTCGGCAGCAGCTTTGAAAGCCGGATTGTTTGGATTAAACCTGTCTGCTCTTTGGTTTGAATTTTTTCCCATTGTAATTGTTTTTTTTTGAGTGAATAATTAAAAATTCAACTCAAAAGTATTACCAAGAGAAAAATTAAAAATAGTCTCTGCTTTCTTAGAATGGAATAATGTAAAGAGACCCTGATTTTATGTAATTACAGCATTTACTGACTAAGCCATGATTTAAAATTCTTTCTTTCATTTAGTGCAATACTTTGAACCCCTTTATTTTCAATATAGTCTTTTGGAATTTTAAGGACAATATGGTCGGTGTAATATTGTGCAATTTGAGCTTCATGTTTAGAAATAATACAACTGTCGTTGATTTTAAAGAAATCATCTTTCCCGACAAGTTCAAAAACTTTATCCATCTTGTAATTCTTAATTGTCAACCAAGTTAATTTTGAATTTTCTTTGAATAGTATTCTCTTATCTCTTCTCTCAAAATAACCATTTGGTTGAACTGTTATCATTGAAATTGAACTTTTTTTAATCACCCTATATCCGTCATCAAAATTGAAACCAACATTTTCTCTCTTACCATCAAAATATCTCTTTAGCTTAGTTACAACACCGGGTAATTGTGCATGTAGGTTTGCCTTGTCTATAAAGCCAATTACATTTGGCGAACTATTATGATGGTCAAGTAGAAGAATGTCCCTTCCCTGCCTTATCAATTGGGAGCTAAAAATCCTTAATTATAATGCTCCTAAGATGTTAAAAAAGCTTCGACAGCCGATATTTGCTTAAGAGATGCATTCTGTGTGCGCAATAACTTCAGAGTATTTTCAACTTCAGATATAGGAAGTCTTATCAAACAATCCTTCCAAATATCTACATCCTCTTGTGATTGAATGAAAGGTTGGTTGTTGTCTATTAGAGCAGCCCACCTGGCAAAATTGATCGGGGACATTTTAATCCCTCCCCAATTCCAAATTACTTTGTCCAAATGCAAGCTATTTAAATCACGAAAGAAAATGATTATTTGCAGAAAATCTTTCTTCAAAACATCTTCAAAACTTTTGTAAAATACCTCGCCAATCTTATTGTTATATGGACATTTTTGCAATACTGTCGAAGGGTTTGCTTCAAATATGTACGGAGCCAAATACTTGATTGCAAGCGGTGGCCGTGTTGTCACCGGCGATATGTATGTTGTGTATTGCGATTTACCTGTGGGACGGGCGGTATGCCTCGTCAGAAAAAGTACGGGGCTTGAAGTATTGCTGTAATTTGCAAGCACCATATAGCTTGCAGTTATGCCTTTAAAAATACCTCCAAAGCACCTTCTCCACCATCCTGTATTTTGGACTGATTAAACCGGATGTTCCTTAGCTGTAAATATTCCTTTACGAATGCCTGGAGTACCGGGCCGTTTTTGCTGTGCATGCCTTTCCCCGTAATGATTCGGACATGTGAATAGTTTTTAGAAAATATATCGTCAAGCAATATTTCGACCTCGGGGATCGTCCTGCCATGAAGATCTAAGATATGATCTGGGGTTCTTTCATACTTATTCATACCGTCATAATAGCACGGAACACTAATTTGACCATCCCTGTCAACCCGTATTCATTAATAGATATTTTTCCTGCCTTACGGAAAGCATGTCGCAGTTATACGCTGTGTATATGGAGGAACACAGCAACATCACTCCCATCGGGATAACAAACTTTAGAAACACTAATCAGCCCTTTGGCATAAAAGACCATGATAGATTGCAGCACATATACGTCATTGGCAAATCAGGAACTGGCAAGAGCACATTACTTGCAAATATGGCTCTTTCAGACATTAGGCGGGGTAACGGCCTGTGTGTGGTTGATCCTCATGGAGATATCGCAGAGGATATCCTGCGGAACATCCCGTAAGTATCACTTCGATCCATAACGACAGCACCTGCACAGGTGATACTGTTCAATTTGCGGCTGTGCCTATATTTGGCGGTACTTCGCCAACGTATTTATGGACCGAGAATGGGGTGAACGTGGCTACAGGCCCTTATTATATTTACGCGCCGCATGATGGCGACACACTGATCGTTACCATGACCAGTAACTATCCGTGTTTGGCTACATCAGTTGCGGTAAGTAATATGTTTATTATTCATGCATATACATCTATGGCAAATGCGCTCTCGGTTTCAGTTTCACAGTCGTCTATTATGTCGGGAAGTGTCGATACATTTACTGCTGTGGCAAGTGGTGCGGGCGCCACGCCGGCGTTCCAGTGGTTCATAAATGGTACTGCAGTGCCGGGGGCGACTGGAACGCAGTATATCACAGATTCCCTCAAGAATGGACAGATCGTCAATTGCGAGGAAACAAGCAGTTTCTTATGTTCGTCGCCCCAGTCTGTATTCAGCGGAGGTATTTCGATCATAGTAATCCCCACCGGGATAACACAGGCCGGGCTTAACGCGACGAAACTTGTATTGGAGCCGAATCCGAACAAAGGTGCCTTCACTATTAGAGGAGTGCTGCGAACGTATGCCGATGACCAAGTGGACATCGCAGTAACGAACGTGCTTGGCCAAACCGTTTATAAGAGCAATGCGACCGCTGGCAGTGGTGTGCTTGATGAACATATTTCGCTTCCAAATTCGCTGCCCTCAGGCACTTACCTGGTGAGTGTAGCTTCGGGTTACGATTACGTGGTATTCCATGTGCTTATTGAGCAATAGCAACAGATGCTATTGCCGCCAGGGTAAAAACAATACGCATAAACGGCGTTTGTTTTTACCCTTTTTTGTATCTATGTGTTTCGGAAGCCGCACACGCCGTGCGGGTACATCATGTTTGTAAACGAGGGAGATGGAGTAAAGGCACTTCATAACCGTTTAAACACATCGCATATAACACGTCTTCATGAATAAATTCCTCCTTACACTGGTTATTTTGATGCTATCCTACAATGGCCATTCGCAGGTATTGCCTGCGGAGGGAGCTAAATTGCATTACCGGCTTATAGGTTTTTCGTTTCCGGGTGCAACAGGTGACAGTTATACATTGCAGATAGCGGCAGGGAATTACAATTCAGCAGATTCTTTCCGAAAAAATATTGTTGTATCGCTGAAAAAGAATAAGACCAGAGTCGTTGCGGAGGTACCATCTTTCGGCAGGCAATACACGTGGCGCATTATCAGCAATACTAAAACTGCCGTTGATGCAGGGTTTCATCATTTCAGCACGGGTATGGTGCCTTTTGTGGATAACAATACAGGCCGTTTAAGAATTCTCAAAAGCGCTGAAAAATATAAGGACGCTTATGTTTTTTTAGATGGTGTAAAGACCCTATATGATATGAAAGGGAAGCCGGTGTGGTATTTACCAGATATCAGGGGTGTGGGCACTCCGCCGCGCGACCTTAAAGTGACTCCGCAAAAAACAATTACTTTCCTGCTTGATAATAAGGCTTATGAAGTTGACTATAACGGCACTGTGTTGTGGGCTACACCAAGCCCGGATGCAGCTAAGAAGGGGCAAGGCGGGGGGTATCATCACGAGTTTACGCGGCTCGCTTCCGGCAACTATATGGTGCTGGGGAAAAAGCAGGTACAATGGGAATTGCCTGCGACTATAGATGGTAAGGTGCTGAATGCCCCTGGCGAAATAATAGTGCATGATAGCGCGAGCAATAAATACTACCAGAAGGTTGAATTGGGAACGCTGTTGGAATACGACCATGCAGGCAACCTGGTGTGGTCGTGGAATCCTTCCGAATATCTTAAAGGGTCTGATCTGTATAACCGGCGAACCGCGGAAGGGCTATTTGATATGGACATGCACGAAAATTCGTTTTCCTTCGATGAGGTTAGTAAAACGATATTAGTGAGCCTGAGGGATGTGAGCAGGGTGCTGAAGATAAAATATCCGGAAGGGACTGTCGCTGGCGCTTATGGCGGAACATATCAGGGCCGCAGGGAGGTGGAGAACCCGCTGTTCTGTTATCAGCATAGCTGCAAGCGGTCGCGGGAGGGGTATGTCTATCTGTACGATAATAATGGCTGCCACTTAAAAGAACGCCCCAAGCTGGTTATGATGAAGGAGCCGGATGACCCTAAAAAACCTTTGGAAAAAGTATGGGAATATGAATGCAATGTGGAGGGTATGGGTGAGAAGAATCCGGTTGATTCAGTATTCACATCCGGCGGCAATATTGTTGAATTGCCCGATGGGTCTATGTTTGCAAGTATGAGTGTGCTGTATGGCAATCTGTTTATCGTGAGCAGGGACAAAAGAATTCTATGGAATGCTATATCGGAACATTGGAACCCTGCTGAAAAAAAATGGAAAGTTGCAGCTAATTACCGGGCCAGCGTTATCATCGGCCGGAAAGAGCTGGAAGCGTTGATATGGAATGATGAGGGAGTGGGGCAGTAATTGTGTTTGTCAATACCTAAGTATCGTTGGTATATTTCCCCCTGCACGGCTGTCGGCCTTTTTTATCGTTATCGACGGGGGCTTCACCACTCGCTGATATATTTCACCACTTCGTGGCTGCTCTTTTTATTCTGTATATTTCCTGACCTAATTGCATTGCCGGTTTGCGCATTATATTTACCTGAATTTTCGACACTGGTCATGTATAAATTTATTGCTGCACTCACCCTTCTTTTCCTGCCGCATCTTTTGCGGGCGCAGGTATTACCGGGTGAGAACAGTAAACTTCACTACCGGCTTATCGGGTTTTCTTTCCCGGTAAGTACAGGCTGTAATCATTACCGGCTGGAGGTAGCACTGGGCAGTTATCATGCGGCAGATTCCTTTGTGAAGAATGTGTTTGCCACTTATACAGGCAATAAAAACAGCATCATTGCCGAGGTGCCGTACTTTGGCAATGACTATACATGGCGGGTGATATACACGGGTAAAAATGTAGCTGAGACAAAAAGTGAGCTGCATCATTTCAGCACCTCTATGATCCCCGATATGGATACCAATAATACACGGGTAAGAATAACAAAGAACAGGGGCATTTACAAAAATGCACTTGTATGCCTGGATGGCAACAGGGCGATCTATGATATGAGCGGACATCCTGTCTGGTATCTCCCTGTGATAGATGGGATGAGCAATGAACAACTGCGCGATGTGCGCGATATGAAACTGACCTCGCAGGGTACGATTACTTTCTTGCTCAATAATGTTGGCTACGAGATAAATTATGATGGTGTTGTATTGTGGAAGACACCGGATAATGGAACAGTAAACCGTGATAAGCATGAATACTACCACCATGAACTTACCAGGTTGAAGAACGGGCACTATATGATACTTGGGAATGAATATCCTTTATGGAAACTGCCTTCCAATGCGGACAGCAATGTGCTGCTTGATACGCATACTATATATGATACGGTAAAAAAAGCGTTCTCCCGGAATGTAGAATTCGGCACAATAATAGAATACGATGAAAAAGATAATGTAGTATGGTTATGGAAGTCGTCAAAATACTTCGAAGGATCTGATCTGAAAGACAGCATTAACGCCCTAGGTAAATTCAAGGACATGCACGAAAATTCGTTTTGCTTTGATGAGGAAAAAAAAGAGCTGTTGGTGAGCTTCAGAAACATAAGCCGGATACTAAAAGTGCGTTATCCGGACGGCCAGGTCGCGGTTACTTATGGGCATTGTTACAGTCCGGGTGGCAAGGAGCAAGGGAGTAATTTATTTTGCAACCAGCACAGCGTAAAACGTTCAAAGCAGGGCTATATATACTTGTTCGATAACAATTGCTGCAACAAAGAAGAAACACCAAAGATCGTCATGATGAAAGAATCGCGTGATGGCAATTTGGAAAAAAAATGGGAATATTCGTGCGAGATCGAAGATTTCACTTTGAAAAGGCACCTCCAATTCAGATCCGGGGGTAATGTTATTGAGTTGCCTGATAAATCTATTTTCACATCCCTGGCTACCGACCTTTACAGCAATATTTTTATCGTTAGTAAAGGCAAAAAAGTAAAGTGGAGCGCAATGCCCGAAAAATGGAACCAGGTAGAATCAAAATGGGAGCCTGTGTTTCAGTACAGGGCCAGTATCATTACTGATCAGAAAGATAAAGAGCATTTAATATGGAATGGCGCAATAAAAAACCAGGATTGACACGTTGTTGCTGTGCAGTAGTGGCATTGTTATTAATAGCATTCTGTCCGGTTAAGCTATATGCCCAGGTGTCCCCTGCAGAAGGCAGTAAACTGCATTACCGGATCATCAAATTTTATGACTATCGGGTAGCTGCGGGAGCCACCTTTACTTTTGAAATTGCGAGCGGAAATTACAACACGGAAGATTCCTTTAAAAAGAACATAATCGTATCCCGCTCAGGCAATGAAAACAAAATTATAGCTGAAGTGCCTTCATTCGGTGCGCAATACACCTGGCGGGCAGTAAGCTCTTCGGGCAACGCAAAAAGCGAACTGCACCACCTCTGCACCGGCATGATACCCAATGTGGATACAAATGTATCGCGGTTAAGGATACTTAAAAACAGCGAACAGTATAAGGATGCTTATGTTTTTATTGATGGGAAGCGAACGCTTTATAACATGCAGGGCCAGCCGGTTTGGTATCTGCCGGCACTGCCCGGATTCAACAAAGAGAAATTGCGCGATCTGCGCGACCTGAAACTTTCACCCAGGGGAACAATAACTTTTCTTCTGGACCAGCAAGCCTATGAAATAGACTATGATGGGGACATCTTATGGAAAGGCCCGAATACCGGTGTCGTCAGTGGGAAGAGGGCAGAGCATTACCATCATGAATTTACACGCCTTGCCAATGGCCACTATATGGTGCTGGGAGAGGAGCATGCACTCTGGAAACTGCCCCCATCCAAAGACAGCAGTGTATTGCACGACGACAAAGTGGTTTGGGACAAAACAAAAAAAACAATTGATCAGAAGATAGATTTTGGTACGCTAATAGAATATGATGAGAAAGGTAATGTGGTATGGTCGTGGAAGTCATCAGCGTATTTTAAAACATCCGACCTCGCCAATCGTAAGACACCCAAAGGGCTATACGATATTGATACACATGAGAACTCATTTTTCTTCGATGAGAAAGCAAAGGTCATTTACGTAAGTTTCAGGAACATCAGCAGGGTAGTAAAAATCAGGTACCCTGATGGGAAAGTATTAAATACTTATGGCAATATCTATAAGCCGGGAAAAGCATTCAATGAAAATGGGCTCTTCTGTTATCAACATAGCTGCAGGCGGTCGCAAAAAGGGTATTTGTACCTGTACGATAATAACAGTTGCAACCCGGATGCTTCACCAAAAATACTAATGATAAAAGAGCCGGCGTCTGATAAAGACAAACCAAAGACGGTATGGGAATATGAATGCAATAATGAAGTCAAGTCTGATAAAAAACAAACCGGCGACAAATATACAACTGGTGGCAATGTTGTGGAATTGCCCGACAACTCGCTTTTTGTTTCTATGTGCAGCGGGTATAGCGAGCTATTCATAGTTAACATGGATAAAAAAATTCTCTGGAGCGCTATGCCCGAAAAATGGAACCCCGATGAAAATAGGTGGGAAGGGACCACCCAGTACCGGGCAAGTATTATTAATACCCGGAAAGACCTTGAAGGCTTGCTCTGGAATTCCGGCAAAAAATAATATAGTCAATCCCGAAACCAACCATTAAACTGTTTTCTGCAGTCTATTAGGCGGATAGTCGATTTTTATTATCCATTAACTTCTGATTAATATTTTTATCAACTATATTATAATACAGGTGTTTATACGTTCGTTATTTATTTCATGCTTATTATTTTAATTAATAGCTGTTGCAAATAGCGAAAAAGTGAATTACATTTAATCGTGATTTTTTATCCGTGCCTCGGAGAGGAAATAAGTATCTGCCCATTTCTTAGCTAATTAATCCTGTTTTTATAAAGTTGTTTTATGAGAAAATGTCTATCCAGCTCTATTCGTATCGCATTGATATGGTGCGTACTACTGTTTACAAGTATAAACTCATATGCTTCCCACATCCTTGGTATGGACCTGTACTATACATGGGTAGCGGGAAACACTTATAAGATCACGGCCGTTTTATATGGCGACTGCAGCCCGTCATCCTACACGGCATTTTCATCGCTGCCGGATGCTTCACCTGTTATCTGTATATACAACGGCAGCACCTACGTTACCTCTATCAGCCTTACTATAGAAGCCCCTACAGCAGGGGTGGACATTACCCCGGTATGCCCTTCGGAAGTGGGCCATACCCAGTGCGAAAACTCATCGTCAACAATACCCGGCATTAAAAAATTCACTTACAGCGCAAATTATACATTGCCTGCTCCCACAGCTTCTACCTGCTGGCAGTTTGCGTACTTTGCCAATAATGGTTATTACGCATCGGCTTCGGGAAGGTCGGCGGCGATCACTAATATGCTCAACCCTTCGCTCACATCAATAGAGCTGGTGGACACATTGGATAACTCTATAGCCGCGCACAATTCCAATGCGCAATTTTCAGTGATACCCACGCCGTTTTTCTGCCTTAATACTGCCGATAGCTACAACCCAGGCTGTGTTGACCCTGATGGGGACAGCCTGAATATTAACCTTATCTCGGCAATGGACTGCTCGTATTCTTCAGGATGTGCGTTCGGAGTACCGGTAACTTATACAGGCACTGCATGGACGCCGCCCGCTACAGCAATTTCACCCACAACCCCATTACAGGTGGCCGCAGGCACTTTTTCTTTTAACTCATCGACCGGGCAGCTGGACTTTACCCCAAATGCAATACAGCGATCAACGGTTGTTTATAATGTGCGGGAATTTCGCGGCGGCAACTATGTAGGGAGCTGCCAGCGGGAAATGAACTTTCTTGTGCTTACCTGTACCCATACCAGCCCAATAGGATGGATCGACTCTGCTAACAACGGAACCGTTGTGGACAGTACTCACTTTACCGTGTGCACCGGCTCTGGCCCTTTCTCTCTCTATTTTAACCCCACAGAACCCGGAAGCCCAAACACCATCACGGTCAGTTCATCCGGATTGCCGGCTGGCGCAACCATGACCGTAGTAGGTAATGGCACAACAACACCTCACGCTACTTTCTCCTGGACATCAACAGGGGTAGCGCCGGGTACTTATATTTTCTACGTTACTTATACGGATAACAACTGCCCGCTTGCGGGAACTGTTACGCAGGCGATAACTATTACGGTAACTCCCGCTCCAACAGTTGCTTTTACAGTAGTATCCGCGGCCACTTGTTCTGCACAGGAAGCGATCTCTATTGTTCCCGGCGGCACAGGCTCCCCCTGGAACGTCAACGTAACAGGAACGACCACGCAAACCTTTCCCGGTGTTACCGGCAGCTTCATTGATAGTTTGCCGCCAGGTACAGACACTATACACATAACATCTGCAGCAGGCAGTACGTGCAACACTTATGCGGTTATTACCATTGCCGGCCCTCTGTCCATCACTATCGCTGCTAGTAACCCAACTGTATGCGCCCCTGCAAACGGTTCATTTACTGTATCCGGGCTTACACCAGGAGGGTCATATACCATATACTACACAGTGGGCGGCACGAATTATAATGTTGCGATGATCGCAAATGCATCCGGGCAGATCACCGTCACGGGCTTAGGGCCGGGCAGCTATACCGGTGTTTATGCCACATCAACAGCAACCGGATGCGCATCAAATGTTTTATCGTTTACGCTCACCAGTATTACCGTAACTATTACCGGCACCTTCACGAACCCTACTGTGTGCGCTCCGCCTAATGGCACAATAACGCTTTCCGGTTTTACGCCAGGAGCCGCATATACTTTGTATTATACCGAGAGTGGTACGCCGTATATGGTGGCAGTGGTGGCAAATGCAAGCGGACAAATACTGCTGACCGCCCTGCCCCCCGGCAGCTATACCGGTGTGTACGTTGTAGCAACGGCCAGCGGCTGTCCATCCAATACGTTAACTTTTACGTTGGTGAACCCGTCCGATCCGCCGCCGCCTGTACTTTCCAGCAATGCACCTTTGTGTGCCGACAGCACCTTGCTGCTGACCGCTACCGATGGGGCTACCGGTATCGTTTATAGCTGGACAGGGCCTGCCGGTTTTACATCAACAATGACTGATCCGTTTATCACGGATGTGCAAACACTTGCCTCGGGAGTGTATAATGTTACCGTTACAAGTACTACGACCGGGTGTAGCGCTACGTCTTCAATTACTATAACTGTGAAGCCTACTCCGGCAACACCTCTGGTGACCGGTAACAACGCTTGCACAGGAGGAACTTTAAATCTTCATGCTGCATCAGATGCGGGGTGTACTTATAGCTGGACCGGCCCTGCGGGATTCGTTTCAGCGATACAAAATCCATCCATAGCACCGGTCACAGTTTCTGATTCCGGCACCTATACTGTGGTGGCAACACTGAATGGCTGCCTGTCTTTGCCAGGAGCCGCTACCTTCACAGTTTACCCAACGCCTCCGGCCCCTCTTGTAATTGATGCCACCTATTGCCAGTTTGCAAATATTTCATCGCTCACGGCAACAGGCAGCAACCTTTTGTGGTACACATCCGCTACAGGTACCGGATCGGCGACAGCTCCAGTTCCTTCAGATACTGCGGTTGGTACTTTCACCTGGTTTGTAACCCAGACCATAAACGGCTGCGAGAGCCCCCAGGCACCAATAAATATTACCATACTGTATCTCCCGGTGTTTAGTATTACCGGCAATACGGTGCTGTGTGTTGGCAACAGTTCCACGTTCAGTTATTCCGGGCCGGTGCTCAATACGCCTGCCTATACATGGTCTATATCTGCGGGTGCAACATTGGTCAGTGGCACAACTACCAGCAGCACAATTGGTGTACAATTCAACTCCCCGCTGTCGCAGAATATAACGCTCACTGCAAGCGATTACGGCGGCAAATGCAGCACTACAGAAACCATCCCGATAAATGTGGAATCGCCGCCTCTTTCCAATTTTTATGTTAAGCCGGATATTTGTGTAGGTGATACAGTTGTAGTAGCGCTGTCTTACCGGTCACCAGATGCAACCGTGTTTACATGGAATTTTGCTGGTGCGGATACCGTTGCTGCTAATTCGAACAGTGGCGGCCCATTCAGCTTATCGTGGCCGGATACGGGAATACATATATTGTCACTGATAACAACAACTGACATAGGGTGCAGTACCCCGCCTGTATTTGATACGGTGATGATACATGGGTTGCCCAATGCAACAATAAAAGCGCCGGCGAAAGGTGCGGTTTGTATCCAGGATACGGTGATACTCAGCACCATGTACGACCGTTATAATTACTCCTACGCCTGGTCGCCGGTGCATTTCTTTAGCTACAGGTTTGATCCGTTGAGCAATGACAATTCAACAATACAAGGCATCATTGAATATCCGGGTTACGTGAAACTCACGGTCACCGATCCGTTCGGATGCACGGCAACCGACAGTTTATATATGGATCCGAAACCGTGCTGCGAAGTGCTCTTCCCGAATGCCTTTACGCCCAATGGCGACAGCCACAATGATGTGTTCCGCCCGATATTAAAAGGATACCATAATTTCCACCAGTTCCGTATTGTGAACCGCTGGGGCCAAACGGTGTTCGAATCAGCGAACAGCGACATAGCATGGGATGGTACCTTTGACGGAGTGCCGCAGGATATGGATGTGTACTACTACTACCTGAAATATGATTGCGGCGGTGAGACGCTGGAAGCAAAGGGTGATGTGACCCTTGTGCGCTAAATAACTCCTGCTTTTTGGTTCGAGCTCTGTGGTTACTTAATAAAAAAAATCCCCTGAAGAACACCGATTCTTCGGGGGATTTTCGTTTTAAAAAAGACGTTTACAACATGTATCGCAACAGAGAGTTGGTTTCATTTTACCGCTAAATACGCACGCTCTTTTTTATACTCAAGGCCACAAAAAAAATCACTTTTCACCCCATAAAATTTACGGTACGCCCCTAAATTTGCTAGTCAAATTTAGTATTTTTTTATTTGTACAAGAAAATTTCAGCGAAATGAATAATATAAATTACTTTCATATAATGTCGTTATGGTATTGAAACTTAACCACTAATACATGCCTGCCGGCGGCAGGTAATATTGCGAAACCCTGTATTATCAATAGTTTCAGCAGATATGATTTTTTACAGCGGGAAATTTTACGCTGTAAAAGAATGATTATTAACAGCAAGCTAATCATTTATAATAAACCGCTATCAATTTTATTAAAATGAATATCCTTTAGCTAACTGCTTTATCGCTTCTGGGTCTTTATGGTATGTTCCCAATATTTTGACCAGTACCTTCTCCACATCATTAAGGCTGTCGAATACCTC
>CAISPO010000023.1 GCA_903887415.1 uncultured Bacteroidota bacterium
TAGTGGCAGGCTGAACATACCTGTTACCTCGGTAGTACACTTTTCGCACACCAGGCTCTTCACCTTCAGTGTAGATGAACAACTAGGACAGATATGTGGCAGGTTTCTTTGCATAATTACTGCACAAAAGTAATTGTTTTTTTAATAAAATTTAGTTTTTGTTCAATAAAATTGATTTATTTTTCAAAAATGACGCTGTATATTTCGGATTACTTAATAAAGTTGATGGTTGATTTAAGGAAAAATGCGCTCTTTGCAGTGCTATTTGCTATCTGTGGCCAAGCCCAGGGCCAGTATTATAGTCGCCAGCTACCAAATAAATCGGGCGACACCGTTTTTATTAAAAGAGAAATCAGCGGTGATGCAAAAGATGCTCAATACCAGGTTTATCAAGCTGTGTATATTGAAAACAACAGGACTTCAAAATATTATGACCGGATAACGGATTTTGATGGCAAGGACTACAACGAAAACCTCCGGTATTTAAGCGACGCGTTCAAAATAAAATTTCATGAGAACAACCTTTATGGTTTGCCTAGGAAATGGTGCAGCCTTATGGAATATAAAGGCCTTTATTATGCTTATGCACCATCGGAATGGGGCGCCAATTATCAGTTTCAAATCAATGATTCCTCGATTACATATTACGAGCTGGATGGCGGTATTGTAAATGCACTTATCTCAGTAAAGAAAATTTCAGCGAGACAATATCAATTAAAAATGACACGGCCTGAGCGGGACAATGGGGTTGCCAAAACCAACATAACTACGACGAATATCTATATCATTGACCCGGTTAAAAAAATCGCGGTTTTTGAATCGGATTACTGGCCGGACTACCAACTCATGGTTCCTGCAGAAAATATAAAAATGTTCCCGCTTATTGTAAACCATTGCGCCACCGGTAAAGTAGATGAATTTGGCGGTGACCAGATCAATTATAAAGCGCTGATCAGCAACTGTAAAAAACAATAGAAATCTATTTTTATGATCGGGGTATAGCTTATTCGGCCTCCTCCGATCCTTTGATCTCCCGATGGAAAGAGCGACGCTAGCGGGAAAAGGTCAAAAAAAAGCCCCTTGTGAAAGGGGCTTGTATTTTAGCCGATAGATACCAGCTCTATATCGAATACGAGGTCCATGCCTGCAAGTGGATGGTTGGCATCGAGTACGAGGGTGTGCTCTCTGATTTCTGTAATCACTACGTTGAACAGATTGCCATGGTTGTTGCTCATCTGCAGTTCCATGCCTACTTCCGGCTTCTGGTCTGCCGGGAAGTCGGTGAGGGGCAGCTCAATGATCATGGTGTTGTCGCGGTCGCCGTATGCATCAGCTACGGGTATATGTACAGTCTTCTTGTCGCCTACGTTCATACCGATGACGGCATTGTCGAAGCCAGCTATTACCTGGCCGCTGCCGGCGGTGAAGGCAAGGGGCGCGCGGCCTTCGCTGCTATCGAATGTAGTACCGTCTTCCAGTTTTCCGTGATAATGTACGTTTACTTTATCTCCTGCTTTTACTTGTTCCATAAAGTTGGTTTGAAAAAAAAATAAATAATTTTTGCAAAGTAAAACAGAATTTTCAGAAACGCGAGCGATATTTTTGGAGGAGGAGGAACAAATATCAAAAAATGCCAGCTACCCCGGTTTCGTCACCCTACCGTGACCAGGCAATTGAAATGGCAATTTTTGAACCGGGCATCTACGAGGTTACAAAGATTTTTTCGCCGGGGAGCTATTGGCGAACATCATGGTTATTTATAACCCATCTATTTTTCGTCGTATCGCTTGCTTGTCGGTTTGTGTCTTCGCGAGCGCCAGAGCTTTTTCAAAGTTTTGTTTTGCTTTGTTGTTGTCTATATCTTTATATAGCTCTCCCAGCAATGTAAAATAAAAGTGATTGTCGGAGAGGTTCAGTTTTTCCGCTTCAATTATTGCCGCTGCATTGCCATTTGCTTTTGCGAGGGCATAGGTTCTGTTGAGTGCCGCAATGGGGGAGTACTCTATCTGCAGCAACTTGTTGAATATCTGTAAAATATTTTCCCACTTTTCCTGTGTATCCTCCTTGATGGTATGCCAGTATGCAATAGCGGCTTCGAGATGGTATTTCGAGATCGTATTGCCACATGATGCCCTATTGAGATAATACATTCCTTTTGAGATCAGCCCGGCATTCCAGAGTGTTTCGTCCTGGTCCTGGTACAAGATCAGCTCCCCGTTTTTGCCTTTCCTTGCTGCAAACCGTGATGCGTGGAAGCGCATCAACGAAAGAAGGGCATATACTTGTGGTTGCCTGGTTTTCTCGTTTTCGGTAAGTAAGGAAGTGAGCCATATGGCTTCCATACAAAGGTCTTCGTTCAGCACATTGTCGCTGCTCTCCGAATAATAACCCTCGTTAAACAACAGGTATAAAATCAGCAGTACAGTTTCCAGCCGTTTGTTTATTTCGGCATCGCCGGGCAGCTCCATTTTTACGTTTTCAGCGCGTAGTTTTTCTTTTGCCCTGAACAGCCGTTTGTTGATCGTCTCCTTATTGGTCAGCAAGGCGTTTGCAATTTCGTCAATGCCAAACCCGCAAAGGATGCGGAGGGACAAGCCTATCTGTGCCTCCGTGGAGATGCCCGGATGGCAAATGGCAAACATCATTTGCAGTTGGCTGTCCGTAAAGTTTTTTTCAGAAAGGTCTATGTCCATTTCTTCGGTTTCTGACGAACTATGCTTCAGCTCCGGGGCAATTTTTCCGATAAAGACATTTTGACGGGCAACGTAATTTCGGGCTTTATTTTTTGCTACGGTATGCAGCCATGCAGCCGGGTTTTCGGGGGCGCCTTTATAAGGCCAAGTCTCTAACGCCAGCAGGAATGTTTCGCCGGCAATGTCTTCTGCAATTTCCATTTGTGCTAATCCCAATAGCTTGCAGAGCACAGAAGTTATCTTTCTGAATTCTGTCCGGAACAAATGTGGTATTAGTTGCTGCTGGTACATAAACTAAAAATCCCCTGCAAAATACAGGGGACTCGTTAAAAAATCACATTTAAAGCGCATTGATCTCACGTACTTCCACACTACCGCCAACGGTAAGCCCCGGACAGCCCTTGGCTATCTCTACCGCTTCGTCATAAGACTCCGCTTTTATCAGCGAGTAGCCACCAAGTGATTCTTTGATCTCCATGTACGGGCCATTCGTCACCACATTGTTGGGCTTCAGCACATGGCCGGTATTGTGGAGGCGGTTGCCCCGGTCTATGAGTTTGCCCTGTGCTGCGATGCCACCTATCCAGTCCATCCAGCGTTTTGTCATTCCCTGCATTTGCTCGGGCGTGCCTGTCGGCATGTTGTCGTAGTCTGCCCTATAGACTAATAAGAAATCTTTCATTTTTTGATTTTTTATGGTTGTTAATTAATAATTTTTAGTGAAGACCATCTGCCTTTGCGATCTTGCGCACTTCAACAGTGTTTCCATCGCCCTGCAATACGGGGCAGCCCTTTGCAAACTCAACAGCTTCATCAACAGAGTCTGCCTTCACGACAATGTACCCGCCAATGGTTTCCTTGATCTCGCCAAACGGGCCGTTCGTAACAACACCATTATATCTTACCACCCGGCTATCGTCAAACGGCAGGCCATTGCCCTGTACAAATTTGTTCTGTGCTGCAATACCACCTATCCAGTCCATGGATTGTTTCATCCACGCCTGTATCTGCTGTGGTGAGGCTACTTTGTTCCCGTCTTCATGACGGAAGATGAGCATATACTCGTTCATTTTGTTTGGTTTTTAGAAATGTGAATGGTTATTGGTCGCGCAACTATATCAATAACAAACGAGCGATTGGAAATTGGACAGTAGGGGGAGTTTTTTTTCGGTGGAGGTAGTCTGAACTATGATTTTTGTGATTTGTATGATTAATGTGAACTGTAAAGCCCGTATGCGCTCTTATTCGAGAGTCGGAGACTTGCCTCTGCTGAGGACGTAGGCATTGCCTACATGCAACTTGGGGGGCGTTCAGTGCCTAAATAAAATTGAAAAACACCTATACAAAATTCCGTGCCGATTAGAATGTCGTCTGATGAAATTTAATATTTCATAAACTCGTCTATCGTATATTGCCGAAATATCAACCTTATATATTTTTCTAACTTTATCAATAAGCTCATCCTTACCTCCTTCCAGATATTGTTCCCAAGGATAAAAGGTGCTTTCATCAGAAACAAATGAAGTATTATATGATGTGCATAATACATCTTTCCAAAATATATCGATAAAGGGACGCAAAGAGTTGACTTTTTCATTCGGAGCAAATGTAATGACAGCTTTTCCGCTGTTTGGTTTAGGAATTTCTAAGTTGAATGTTTTAAGTCTAACAATCTCTTTTTCGAATAAAGCTCTCAAAGATTCTATTGCCTGCTTTTTATTATCTATTATCTCAGAAACATTATACAGCTCCTCGATATAGCATACCCATTTTCCATTGTAGTTATTTGATTCAACTATGTGAATTTTATAGTCATCAAAATTATGTTGCATGGCTGGTGATTAAACATAAAGGTGCAATTTACAGGAAATAAAATAAACATTTCTATTATACATCGATATGCATAAAAAAACTGCAAAAGATCGCTCCATTGCAGTTCTATAATGCGTCAGACGTTACGCTACCTCGTATTCAACCTTGGTGGGATTTTTCATTTTTTTAGAGGCATCCAGAATTTCAAGACCTACAATTGTGCCGGATTTATCATAGTCCAGGATAATGCCGGGTTTATCTTCATCGCTTTCGGTAATTTTATTTTCACTGAAAGAAATGTACAGTACGTCAACTTCTTTATCATATCGGATCTTCATATCACTATCAATTACCTACAGCAAAGTAATAAAAAAACTGCAACAGATCGCTCCATTGCAGTTTTTTAGAAATGGTTTTATCCTTATTCTTTGATGATCTTGAAGTTCCTATCGCGTGCATTGATAAAGTACACTCCGGATGGAAATGCTCTTAACGAGATAGCCGTAGTACGCGTATCGATATACCCATCAAACACTTCCTGCCCCAGGGTGTTGGTTATTTTAAGGGCTCCGATTTTATCATTTGCGTCAATAAAAACTTCGTTATTGGTTGGGTTGGGATATACTTTAATGTTACACTGTTCATTAACCGATTCCACATTCGTAATGCAATTGTGAACAATTATAGGGTGTTCTGCAACATCTGTGCCGCAGGCATTGGTAACCGTATACATTATCGTGTCCGCCCCAATGCTTAAACCCAGCACAATGCCGGAACTGGACACAAATGCACTGCCGTTAGCACTCGTCCAAGTGCCTCCCGGGGCAGCATCAGTAAGAGAAATAGTATCACCAACGCAAACGAGATCTGCGCCTGCAACAGCACCGGCATCAGGTACGGGGTTAACCGTAATGACCGTTGTAGCGCTTACTGTAGCAGTGGTACCGCAAGTAACCGTAAGAGTATAAGTTATGGTATCTATGCCTGAGCTAAACCCAATCACAATACCCGAGGACGACACGAATGCATGCCCGTTTGAAGCACTCCATGAACCGCCGGAAGCAGATGCTGTAAGTGGCTCATCCCACCTATACACAGGTGGGATGAGCCACTTATACTGCCAGCTACAGGCGTAGCAGTCACGGTTACCACCTCACTGGCAGCCATGGCGCCACAGGAATTTGTCTTTGCATAGCTGATCGTTGCAGTGCCGGCAGCTATGCCCGTAACTAAGCCTGTTGAGGAGCCGACAGTGGCAATGCTGCTCGCTGTGCTACTCCATATTCCGCCAGTTGCAGTATCTGTGAGGCCAATAGTGCTACCGATGCATATCACCGAGGGGCCAGTGATGGCGCCTGCAGCAGGAAGGGGGTTGACCGTAATAACAACGGTGGCAACAGACGAGCCACACGCGGTGGTAATTGTATAACTTATGAGCGATGTGCCGGCGCTTATTCCGGTTACCAATCCGGAAGTACCTACGTCCGCTATGCCTGCACTTGTGCTACTCCATATGCCGCCCGCGGTGCTGTCAGATAATGACACGCTAAAGCCGGAGCAGACACTCAGTGTGCCAGTGACGGCGCTTAGTGTTGGTGCAACATTTACGGAAACTACCGCAGTCGCATATGAGGTGCCGCAGGAACTGGTTACAGCATAGCTGATCGTAGCTGTTCCACTTCCTGTACCAGTCAATGTGCCAGTGGAGCTCACCGTAGCCACTCCGATAGCGCTGCTGCTCCAGACACCGCCCGTCACGGCATCAGATAACGAAAGCATAGTTCCCGTACACACAGTCGACAATCCGGATATCACACCAGCCGATGGTAAGCTGTTCACAGTAATTACGCGCGTTGCATAAGCAGTACCGCAAGCACTGGTTATAGTGAAACTAATGGTCGTTGTGCCTGCTGATATTCCGGTAACTATACCTGTTGCAGAGCCAACTGAGCCTACAGCAGTGTTACTGCTGCTCCAGACACCACCTGCTGCGATATTGGATAGTGTGATATTTGCGGCCGGGCAAACGTTTGTGGTGCCACTTATTGTGCCTGCACCAAAGCCAGAACAATCAATCGCGAATTTGGTTAAAAACGCATCGTACAACGCTGTATCTATTGATGTCTTATATGCGCCAATAGTGGCAATGCCTGAACTGCTGCTTGTAAATCCTGCCAGGTACGCATTCCCATTTGCATCAAGTGCCAGTCCGCTACTCGCTTCCCAGCCGCCTCCACCAAAATACGTGCAAGCGTAAATAAGGCCCGAACTATTGAATTTGGCAAGGAAAGCATCTTCGCTACCGCCGTTAGTAGTTTGGTAAGCGCCTGTTGTGGCTACTCCTGCAGGGCATGTAGTTGAACCCGCTACGTATACGTTCCCTGTGGCGTCGGTAGCAACGCAGTTTGTGTAAGCATTGCCGGTTCCCCCTGTTGCTCCAATATACGTAGACCACAGAACGCTTCCGGTACTATTAAATTTGGCCAGGAAGCCTTCGGTGCTGTCAAAAGAAGTGCCAAAATAGTCCTGGTAAGCCCCGGAGGTAGCTATTCCGAATTCACTACCTGTTTGTCCCGTTACATAGACATCCGATGCTGGATCGAATGCGAGTCCGTAAGTGCCGTTGGTGCCTGCGTACCCCAAATATGTACCCCATAACAAACTGGAGCCCGTGCTATTGAATTTAGCAATAAAACCTCCGCAGTCACCGCCGTAAAATGTCTGGAGGGCGCCCGCTGTCGCTACGTAGGCACTACTGGTGCAGTAGGTGATCCCTGTAATATATACATTACCAGAGGGATCTATTCCCACACCCTCGCCTTGGTCTATCATATTGCTTCCTGCATAATAAGTCGCCCATATTCGGCTGCCTGCGCTGCTGAATTTTGCCAGGAAAACCTCATAGCTGTTTATTGCTGAGGGCATGAAGACACCGGGTGTCGTTATCCCCCCGGGGCTGGAGGTCATTCCGGTGAAATAAACATTGCCCGAGGCATCAGTTGCAACAGCGTTGCCCCAACTGGTTTCAAAACCTCCGAAGCCTCCGGTTCCGTAAAAGTAAGTCCCCCATTGGATAGCTCCTGCGCTATTGAACTTTGCTAAAAAAGCGTGCTGGCCGGACATGCCGGATACTGAAGCCTGGTAAGCGCCAGCAGTAGCAATGCCTGTATTGCTGGCTGTATTGCCTGTTATATAAAGGTTTGCCGATGCGTCTATCGCGATACTAACTGCGCCGTCATCATCGCTCCCGCCATAATAGGTAGCCCAATGAAGCGCGCCTGTGGTATCAAACTCGGCGATGTATGCATCTCCCCAGTTATAAGGATTTGCAGCGCCGCCATAAGTTACCTGGTAAGCACCTATTGTTGCTATACCATAAGCGCTGGTGGTATTCCCTGTCATGAACAAGTGCCCGGCGCCATCGGTTACGAGACCCGCGCCCCGGGTTATGTAATTTCCACCATAATATGTGCCCCATTTCAAGGCGGGATCGATTACTAGTTTTCCCGTATAGCTTTCCGTACTATAACTGAGGGTATTGTCTTTAAGCTTAAAGCTGCTTGCCACAGGGCGGCCATCTTCCTGGTAAGACGTTGGCGCCTGCTCGGTGATAGTGCCTTGTGGTGTCGTAGCGGTTAGGCTGCCGTCCTCGTTTACCTTTAAGCTCACGGCGCCGCCATACTTCAATTGTATGTCTTGTACCTTTCCGCCTTCTTTAATTACAAACTCATGCTCCAGTTGCCCGTTGCGCATATACAGCACCCAGTCAATATTCGGGTATACATTTTTGTATGTGATTTTGCCATAAGCATGAGCAATAACATTATTATCCCCAGTGTTTGCGGTAAAATAATTTTCATAGTAATCCTGAAGCTCCTCTTTTGTCACCTGCGCATTTTTATCTGCACCCACCAGTTCCACATCCATCCGGTACATATCAAAGCTTACGTTGTCGGTTATTTGACTTTTGCCATGATGTAATTTAGCCGTGTTATTTAGATGATCTTTCTCTTGAGAGGCTTTATTGATTACAGGATTATTAAATTGATAGTGAATAGCCCCGTTGCCGATAAATACATTCAGGCCAGCGGCGGCGGCTACCTTAAATTGGACGTCGGGCCTCGGGTTGTTGTTTTGGTCAGTTATCTGTCCTTTATTTTCAACAAACGAAAGCGGAGCGTGTTTGTTTGACAGAGTCGATATATCCGTCTTGTCCTTACCTGCAACTATTGTATTAGTTAAAAAAAGGACGGAAACGATGAGAATAAATTTGTTCATTTTTTTGGGAGGGGGTTGAGATATTAATCAGGGTGTAAATATAGCAGCTAGTCAGTAAAACACAAAAAGGCAACAATGCAAAAAAAACTGCAACAGATCGCTCCATTGCAGTTCTAAAGTTTTAGCTTTTGTAGTTCATTCAGCAGTCATGGTTCGGCGGGGCTCACCATGAGCAACTACCTCGCAATATTCACCGCCCTCAGTTCCCTTATAACGGTAACCTTTATCTGGCCGGGGTATTGCATTTCTTTCTGGATCTTGTCGGCTATTTCAAAGGAGAGCTTGTCGCTTTCGGCATCGTTGATCTTGTCGGCTTCTACCATCACGCGCAGCTCGCGGCCTGCCTGTATGGCATAGGCTTTTTCCACACCGGGGTAGGCCATTGCCAGGTTCTCGAGGTCCTTTATGCGCTGCAGGTAGCTTTGCATCATCTCGCGCCTTGCACCGGGGCGGGCGCCGCTTATGGCGTCACAGGCCTGCACAATGGGGGATATGATGTAGAGCATTTCCATTTCATCGTGGTGGGCACCAATGGCGTTCACTATAGATGCATGCTCACCACAACGCTCGGCAACCTTGGCGCCAAGAAGTGCGTGGCTCAGTTCTGTTTCTTCATCAGGCACCTTACCTATATCATGCAGCAGGCCGGCGCGTTTTGCCAGTTTCACTACTTTCTGTCCCAGTCCCAACTCGGCAGCCATCAGTCCGCAGAGGTTGGCTGTTTCTTTAGAGTGCATCAGCAGGTTCTGCCCGTAAGACGAGCGGAAACGCATTTTACCCACCAGGCGCACCAGGTCTTTATGTAATCCATGAACGCCCAACTCAATAATGGTGCGCTCACCGATCTCCATGATCTGCTCTTCCAGTTGTTTCTTGGTCTTTTCCACCACTTCCTCAATACGGGCAGGGTGTATCCTGCCGTCCTGCACCAGGCGCTGTAAAGAGAGACGGGCTATCTCGCGGCGCAGTGGGTCGAAGCAGGAAAGTACAATTGCTTCGGGGGTGTCGTCGATGATAAGGTCAACTCCGGTTGCTGCTTCCAGCGCGCGGATGTTACGGCCCTCACGGCCTATGATCTGGCCCTTGATCTCATCGCTTTCCAGGTTGAATACCGTGATCGCGTTCTCAATAGCCTGCTCAGAGCCCAGGCGCTGTATGCTTTGGATAATTATCTTCTTAGCTTCTTTTGAGGCATTTACCTTGGCCTCTTCCATGATGTCTTTCACATGGGCCATGGCTCGGGTGCGGGCTTCTTCCTTCACCACTTCCATTAGCTCCACCTTGGCCTGCTCCGCCGAAAGGCCAGCTACCTTCTCGAGGCGCTTCACATGCTCTTCGTGGTGCTTATCCAGCTCCACGCGTTTTATGTTGAACGCCTTCAACTGGCTGTCAAGGCTTTCTTTCAGTGCTTCATTTTCCTGCACCTGGCGTTGCACAGCAGCAGTCTTATCTTTCAGGCCCTGCTCAGATTGTTTTATCTTGTTTTCTGCCTCTACTACTTTCTGCTGGCGTTGTTGTACTTCTTTTTCGTGTGCGCTTTTTAATTGTAAAAAATGTTCTTTTGCTTCTAATACCTTCTTCTCTTTAATTGTGTCTGCGAGTGTTTTTGCGTCTTCAAGTGTCTTTTTTGCCTGTATCTCAGCTTCCTCAAGCTCCTTTTTCGTATTCTTGGCAAAAATCATTTTGCCCAGAAAGATACCTATTACTAGAGCCCCTATCGCGGCAACGACAGCGGCTATGATCGCGGTTGATTCCATAATTTTTTGTAGATTTTTTTAGATAAATGTTCATTTTGAAGCCTCCTGTATATTTAATAATAAAATATTGCGGTTGGGCATAGTTTTAGCGTGCTAAGTTAACAAAACATTTCGGTATAGAAACGGAGCACCCCATACATATAAATACGTAATGTTTAAAACTTCGGAACAAAATCCAAAAGTTGAAAACCCAAATTCCAAAGCGTGCGGATTCAGTGCTACCTTTAGCCCCAAACAATCCTAATTCCAAATCCCTAATTCCCAAAATGGTGCTAGCATACGCATATTGTAATGTGCCGGTAATGCCGGTAAGGAGCGAGGCCGCCCACCGTGCCGAGCAGGTAAACCAGCTATTGTTTGGCGAGAAGGTAGAGATACAGGAAGTAAACAGCAAGGACTGGGCTAAAATAGCCAGCGCATGGGATGATTATGAGGGTTGGTGCAAACTGTCGCAACTGAAAGTGGTGCAAAAAAAAGAATACCGGAAGGAAACCAAATACTTTTCTGCTAATCACACGGGCAAGCTGATAATGCCGGAAGGGGAAACCCTGTTGCCATTGGGCAGTGAGCTGGTAAGCATGAAGGCAGGTAGCCTTGTGCCGGTAAATGAGCCGGGGAAATTCAAAGGGAAAAAACTGGCGATAAAGAAAGCGGTGCTCAGTTGCGATGCGCTAAAAGAAGCCGCAATGAAATACCTGCATGCTCCATATCTCTGGGGTGGCCGTAGTGCAGCGGGGTTGGACTGCTCCGGGCTTACCCAGATGGTTTTTAAGTTGTGCAATCACAAACTGCCCCGCGATGCCAGCCAGCAGGCGGAAGTAGGCTCGGTAGTTGACTTCCTGCAACATGCCGAATGCGGCGACCTTGCTTTTTTTGATGAGAAGGATGGCCGTATTACCCACGTAGGCATACTCCTGGATAACCAGACCATTATCCACGCCACCGAAACATCGGGCAGGGTAGTGATAGACCGCATTGACCAAGGAGGCATTATCAGCGTTTCCCTAAAGCGGAGGACGCATAACCTGAGGATGGTGAGGAGGATAATTTGAAAATTTGAGAATGTGCAAATTTGAAAATGCCCATTGTCTTTCGAAATCTGTGCTTTGGCAACTCCCTCGTTGATTGAGTATATTTGACCTTCAATGACCGCTCCTGCAACAAAAAACAACCTTGAAAACAAATGGCTGCACATCGGCTTGCTGGTCGTTGTTATAGCAGTTGCGTACGGCAAGATATTTCATGCGGGTTTCATATCCTGGGACGACTATGAATATGTAGTTCACAACAAAGACATCAGGGATTTTGGTGCGGAGCATATCGCAGCGTGGTTCTCCAAATTTTATATTGGTAATTATCACCCGCTCACTGTTTGCTCCTATGCGATCGATTATTTATTTGGCGGGGCGCAGCCGTTCGCTTACCATCTTACCAATATACTGCTGCATACCGGTAATGCCATCGTGCTTTACTTTTTTATTAACAGGCTACAGCCAAATAGGACTATCGGCCTGTTCGTTGCCCTAATTTTTGCGTTGCATCCGGCACAGACAGAAAGCGTATCATGGGTTGCAGAGCGGAAGACCTTACTGTGTGCCTTCTTTTACCTGCTGGCGTTGCTGCAATATGCAGGATATATAATTGCGCCATCTTCTAAAAAAATGGCAATTGTTATTGTGCTTGGTGTGGCTGGAATGCTCTCGAAAGGGGTGGGGGTGGCGTTACCACTTTCGCTGTTTGCAGTGGACATATGGCTTAAGCGAGATCTGAGAAACAGAAAGGTATGGTTAGAAAAACTGCCATTACTGCTCATCGGCATTGTGATTGGCATTGTGGCTATAATGGCCCAGGCAGCGGAGAAAACGCTGGGCATGCACGCGGAGCATAATTTGTTCAATACCATCCTGTATGCTGCTGACGCCTATGTGCAGTATATCGTTCATTTATTTGTTCCGGTAAAACTTTCGGTCATCTATCCATACCCGCAGGAGGCGGGCTGGCAGGAGTATCTGTGTTTAGCGGTTGCCATAGGCATCCTGGTGCTGGCGGTTATCTCATGGCGCAAAAAATGGCATATGCTCTGTGGGGGTATTGTATTCTATACGGTAAATATCGCCCTGGTGCTACAGTTCATCCAGTTTGGTGAGTGCCTTATGGCAGACCGGTATTTGTATATAGCAGGCATTGGTATTATTTTCCCGGCGGTATATTACTTGTTTGTGTGGCTGCAAAAAATAACGAAACAGATCGTGGCGGCGATCGCGGCAGGTACTCTCGCCCTGGTCTTGCTGGTAATGACCTTTCAGCGAAATGACATCTGGCTGTCTGACCTTGATTTTTTTACCTCCATTCTGAATACCTTCCCTAATTCATCAGTAGCGCAGTATAGCGTGGGCGCGCTATACACCCGCATGGGCGAATATGATGTAGCCGAGACCCATCTCAACAAAGCGGTGCAGATAGACCCCAATAATTACAAGGCATGGTATGATAAAGGTGCGCTGCACTTGCGCCAGGGCCGGGTGGATGATGCGCTGGAAGCGCTGAACAGGTGCATTGCTATAAAGGAGTACACCAAGGCCTATTTCAGCAGGGCTATGCTCTATGAAGGAACGGGTAAGCCAGCACTCGCAATAGCCGATGCGGAGAAAGTGCTTGCAGAACAGCCGCAGAATGCGAGGGCGTATTATGTAAAAGGCGATTGCCTGGAGCAGCAAGGCAACATACAGGCCTCGCTGGATAACTACAGTGAAGCAATAACTTATGAGGGTACGGAACCGCTATTCTATATAAGGCGCGGCCTGGCGCTGGCTAAGATGAGCAGGTATCCGCAAGCAATAAATGACCTTAACAAGGCTGTCTCGCTCAATCCAAATACCGGGGAAGCATTTTACTACAGGGGTATTGTTAAATACCGGTCAGGCCAAGGGCCATGCGATGATTTTAACACTGCCCTGAAACATGGTTACAAACAGGCTGCCGATGCGATAGCGCAATTTTGCAACCATTAACGCCCCGATTCATATCCCGAGCGGTCGTGTTCATTTTTATTTTTCCCGAAGATGAGGTTGATAAGGATGCACAATATCAGTGCCCCGGCCGTAGAGCAAATAATGGCATTTACAACCGGGCTGTCGGAAAAAGACAGATAATTTTTGAACAGCAGGTGGCCCAGCCAGCCACCAACCAGGCCAATGGCGATTGTGGCCAGCAGCCCAAAACCTCTGCCCGGCGTTATAAGCTGGGCTATAAGGCCCGATATAGCGCCTATGAACAACACGGTAAGCAACGTTTTGTTGTCGTAGAAAAAATCGTGGAAAGAAAATAAGACCAGGTGATGCATAAACACAATTTACTATGAAATTATAAAATCTTTAATTTTGCGTGATTCTTCTGCGGAAATTTTCTCTGTCCAGACAAATCAAGCTACCGCATCAAGCAATGGTAATATGATCTTAAATTCCGTGCCACTGTTTATCTCACTCGTCACACTTATTTGTCCGCCAAGATCTTCTACCTGGGTTTTCACCATAAATAATCCCATGTTCTTATTTCCATTCATACCAAGGTGGTACCGCTTGTAGAGATCGAAGATCTGGTCGCCTGTCTTAGAAAGGTCAAGCCCGGTACCATTATCTTTAAAGAAGAGCTCAATGCAGTTTCCGTTCTTTTTACTCCGGATATCACACACCAGTGCTTTCCCGTCTTTTTTATACTTAATGCTATTAGTAATAAGGTTGTGGAAAATGCTGTGCATATACTTATGGACCGTGTGAAGTGTGGTGACCTCCCGGAAGTCGGCA
The DNA here is from genome assembly GCA_903887415.1 of uncultured Bacteroidota bacterium. Classification (GTDB taxonomy): domain Bacteria; phylum Bacteroidota; class Bacteroidia; order Chitinophagales; family Chitinophagaceae; genus Nemorincola. The sequence goes on from CAISPO010000023.1 coordinate 14,344, forward strand.
TTAATAGACACATCGTACTTGCAGATGAGGTTACTTATGCCCTCTTCAACATCGGTCAGTAGCTCGGCAAATTTCACTTCCTCTTTGAATTCACTGATAGTATGGGATAACTGTGTTATCTCATTAAGGTCCATCACTACGTCATCCAGTTTTTTCACCGACTCTGTGAGGCCATCAAGAAGGAATTCAAATTCATCGTCCGCGAGATCACCGCTCTTTATGAGGCCCGTAATACCCAATATGTTCGCAACGGGCGCACGGAGGCTATGCGAAACGATGTAAGAGAATTGTTCAAGATCCTTATTGCGCTGAACGAGGTCCGACATCATTTTCATTCGCTCGGCCTCCGCCTGCTTTTGATGTGTTATCTCTGTGCCTATTCCCAAAACTGCCTTTACGTTGGTGCCCGCCAGAATGTACGGTACTTTAGTTATGTGGAATGCCCGCTTACATCCCGTTGAGTCCGTAAAATTCAGATCAGGAATTATTCTGGTCTGGCCAGTACGTATTATTTCGCCGTCCCGGTTAAGGAATTCCTCATCATTATTCTCCTTTGGTATCACAGAGCGAATTGATTGGCCAATTAGTTTTTCCGGGGATGTTCCATATAATTCAGCGAGACGTTTGTTTACGAATACGAATTCTCCGGCAAGATTTCTTACTGATATTGACTGGGGTATGGAGTCCATAATAAGGCGCAGATTCGCTTCCGACTGTACAAGTGCTTGTTCCGCTTCTTTCATTTCCGTTATGTCATGCATTATGCCATACCTGCCGATTGCCTTTCTATCACCATTAAACTCGTGCTCGAATTGCGCGTAAATATGTCTGACGGCTCCGTCCAATCTTACGATACGATAATTTAAAGCAATGCTGGATACACTTTCAGCGGACTTCTTTATCCATCCCATTACCTGGTCGAAGTCTTCAGGATGAATGAACATTTTCCAATCCTGGAACGACGTTATGCCATTGGCCGGATCCAACCCGTATATCCGGTGTGCTTCATCAGACCACACCAGTTTGTCTGTGCGCAGATCATGTTCCCAGCTTCCGATATGAGCTATGCCCTGCGCCTGCTGCAGTCGCAGGGCAGTGTGTTTTAGCTTGTCTTCTGATATTTTTGTTTCTGTTACATCGTGACTTATTCCATACAGGCCAATAGGTTGCCCGTTTATTACTTCAAACTCATACTGTGAATGAATGTGCCGGATGGTGCCATCGCGCCGCACGATGCGATGATCAAAATCCGAACCCTTAAGCGTCGCGTTCGATTCGGCGATTTTTGAGACGATTGCATCGGTGTCGTCGGGATGTATGTAGGACAACCAGGACTCATAAGACTGAATATTGTCGCCGGGGCTTAATCCATATATCTTGCAGGCTTCTTCTGACCATATCGACACACCGGTGGAAAGGTCGAGGTCCCAGCTACCAATATGGGCTATGCTTTGGGCTTGCTTCAGACGAAGCATAGTATGTCGAAGTTTTTTTTCAGACGCTGTTTTCCTGGTCACGTCATTTGCAAGAATGAGCACGCATTTTCGGTCTTCTATGAGTATTTTATCAATTGTAACCTGGGCTACAATGATAGTACCATCCTTTTTCCTGTGCTCCCAAAGCCCTATGTCGCCCGCCTTCGTAAATGGCTTTTCCGTTTGAAACCTTCGCTGTTCATCGGGTTGCCTGATGTCCAGGGCGGTCATTGTTAAAAATTCATCCCTGGTATAGCCATAATGCTGAAGAGCAGCATTATTTACATCTACAAGTCTGAACGATCCTTCTTCCATCACCCACATAGGAACCGGATTGCGCTCAAAAACGTTACGATACTTCGTTTCTGTCTTTATAAGTTCCCGTTCCGCAAGCTCACTATCGGTAATATCTTTTGCGAAACCATTGATGCGGACAATTTCGTTGCGGTCATTACGGGTAATAAACACTTCGCTCTCAACAAATTTCACAGTGCCGTCTTTCGGTATTACCCGGTAGGTATATTTTGCGCTACTTGCATTTGCCTTGGCTTCGCGCATACGCTGGCTTACGTACGCCACGTCATCAGGGTGTATGCGGGCGAGTAGATGATCTTTACAAGGCGTTACTTCACCAACTTTATAACCCAGGATGCGGTAGTATTCATCAGACCAGTAATATTGTTTTTCTGAAATATTGTTTTCCCAACTCCCTATATGCGCCAGCCTTTCGGCTTCCTTCATTATCGCCTCTTGTCTGATAATATCGTCGGTCTTTTTTTTATACTCTATCTCCAGTCTGTGTTTATTAACTGCGTTTAATATAGTCACTGGCAGCCGGTATAGCCTGTCTTTCGAAACGCAATCCCATGCGCCATCCTGTATCACCTGCAGGGCTATATTTTCTGAAACAGAGCCGCTAACGAGTATTGAGGGGATATTTATTTGCTTTTCGTTAAGTATTTCCAGTGCTTTTGCAGCATTAAACTGAGGCAATTCATTGTCCAGTAAAATTGCATCGTAATCCGGATGTTGCAATGCTGCACAAAAGTCTTTTTCGGTGGAAACCAGGACATGATCGAATTCGATTCCCGATTGCTCAAGAGTTCTCTGAACCAGGAAAGCATCCTGGGGATTGTCTTCTAAAAAGAGTATTTTCAATTTAGTCATTGATTCGTTTTGAGGTAGCCGGTAGTTAACGATGTGTTATTCTCCTGTGGCTCAAAAGTATCTTAGTGGGTTTCATGAAAACATGACCATCGTCAGTTTTTTCCATGATTAAGATTTCTTTTTGGATATATATTACATATTATTTAAAACAAATAAGCCCCACGCGGGGGCTTATTTGTTTCTTTGAATAACTCGCTGGTGGATTGGCAACATCCAATTAGCAAACTAAATCGCCTGCTATTCCAGAACAATCTTCTTTACTGTTCTGTAACGCTCGCCGGAAATATCTATAAAGTATAACCCACGGCTATATGGGCTCACGTCAAGTTGTACGGGGTTTGAAGCAGTAGTGGTCTCAAATACCTGTCTGCCCGAAATGTCGCAAAGCCTGATGCGCACGCTGCCGGTGATACTGGCGGGCATTATTACGTCCAGCCTGGTTGTAGCGGGCACCGGCATTATTTGAAATTTATTTTCATTTTGAGCGGCAATTGGTATGCCGGTTGTTCCGCGGGCAGTATGCAGCATAGCCAGGTACGGAGTATTTGTAACAGGAACAACAGGAACAGAAATGCCGTCCAGGTGATATTCAACAGTATCATATACATTTCCGGTTACCCAAATGTCCGTGCCGTTGCTGCCTATATTTTTTGCAAAAATTGTATTTGCAACAATGGGTTTTACCCAGTTGACCGTACCATCCGAATAAGCATAATTTATAACCGCTGTATTTTGGTAAGTGCCGTTGCTCGTTATAATTCCATTACCCCAGTCGATGTACCCCCGTATCTGAGCATACACGCTCAACGACGAGTCGGCCATAGCTACGGCATGGTAACTATTATCTGCGGCAGCATCTCCTTCTACGGTGTCTTTTTGCTGCTTTACCCAATGGATATTTCCTGTACTGTCGAGGCGGGATACCATGTAATCATATACCCACCTCGGCTGGTGCACAAAGAAACTTCCAAAAGTGAAACTGTCAAATATTTTACCCGAGTAATAAATGATGTTATCAGCGGCTAATGTTAACTGCCGTTCAGGGCAGGTGATATCAGATATCAGGTAGTGCCATGCATAAGTGCCATCGGGCCTGTACTTCACCAGGTACACGGGGTAAGGTATCCCGGTTGTAGAGACCACGTGGCCGTTGAAGTTAACCCCGCCGAAAGCACACGAACCAGCCAGGTAGATGGCGCCGGCGCCATCTACTGCTATAGAAGAACTGTGGCTTGAGAAGGGTTGCGAAAAGAGATCAGTGCGGTTTCCGCTTGTCAAATCGAATTTGCTAATGATCGTCGCCGACGCAGTATCAATAGGAATATATAGTCCGCCGGGGGTAACGGTAAACGCATCTCCGTAACTCAGCGGTTGTGCCCATGCACAGGTAAGGGTGCCAGCGTTAAGTTTCGCGATGAAATATTTGTCGGATGATGCAGGCGCCGGATTGATGAATGTAGGCCCTCCAGGGAAATTTATCGTATCATAGTACTGACCAAGTATGTACCAGTTTCCCGCATCATCCGGTTTCGCATAAGCCACATATAATTTTCCGTTTATAACGGACTGCGCTCCGGGCGCTCCGGTATTATCATATTCTGCAAGTTTATAACTACCAAAATAAAAGGAAGAGTAATTTATTGCCTGGTTTTGCAGCGTCGCCCATAATACTTTGTTGCCCGATGCAGCGGCAATATGTTGAGCAGCAGCGGCGTTGCCGCTGGCGATACCTGCAGTGTCAGTAATTCCCCATACCCACGATGCAGATGATTGGGCGAAGACGGACTGATAGCTGATAAGAATGCTTAAAAGCGCAAATGTTATTTTTCTCATGATAGGCTTGTTTTGGAGTGAATTAAAAAGTCATACATATTAATAGACGGTTATAATGTTCAAAAGGTTTGGCAATTTGAACCGTTGAAGATATATATAAATCCATTGGCATGGTTTTTACAGTTTGTTGTATTAAATAATATACAACACACCTGTTATGAAAAATACAATAAAGATCAGCGCATGCATTCTGTTACTTGGATTTTATTCATGTAACTGCAAAAATACAACCACTTCGACTACAGCCAGTGATTCCACAACCACGGCGGCCAATGCGATGTCGGCGGAACGGGCGATGGATAGTTCCATCGCCGGTACTAATGACAGCATAAATATGAGCATGACGGAGTCTGCCAATGCCAATACTAACGCTGAAAGTGAGGCTGACAAGTCGGCAAATAGCAAATCAGGAAAAATGTCGAAAAGCGCTACGGCTTCCAGAATGCCTGAAGAGCCAACCTCGGGAAATAAACTGACTATCACCAGCACTGCCTTTGCAAACAATGGGGTGATACCAGTAAAATATACCTGTGATGGGGAAGGCTTCACCCCACCGCTTAATTTTGGCACTGTGCCTCCGGGAACAAAATCATATGCTTTAATTGTGCACGATTATAATGCCTATCCTAACCATGGGTTCACCTACTGGATCATCTGGAACCTGGACTCAGTGGGCTTTATACCAGAAAATTTCAGGAGCAGCCATGAAAGCATGAATGCCGCCAAACAATACGGCTATACGCCTATTTGCTCGAAGTCGGGCGACCATAAATACCACTTCATTGTTTATGCGCTCGATACCCGCATGATATTGGGCAAGAATACCACTAAAGCCATGATAGAAAACACGATGAAAAATCACATTCTTGGTAAGGGCGAGCTGATAGGTGTTTATAACAGAAAGCTCGAATAGTTTTCATATCAATTTAGTTTAGCGACTGCTTGCCTTATGGTAAGCAGTCGTTTTTATTTTTATAAACCGGGAATACACCCCATTCACAATGTTTCCCCTCATTGGGATTTATTTTACTACATTTATATCTTTCAAAAAACAGCCAGATGAAATATATCCACACGTTTATCTTAGGCTTTGCCTTTGTATGCTCTTTTTCCGGCAGCGTTTGTGCCCAGGAAAAAATTGCGAAGAGCATTGCCAGCGTAAAAGAAAATGGGGAATTTATCAACTTCAGCCTCACCTCCCCGCGGCCGTTTATTTTCGGGAATAACCGGTATATACTGCACATAGGCAGCAATGATTTTTACCGGAACAAACAATCTATAAACAGCGACCGCACCGGCAGCATGACGTTTTTTATTCCTGCAGGCGAGTTTAATTCCTTAAAGGAAGGCGCTGCTATATATCTCACTTACGGGCAGCCATCAACTGATAACAATGACCTGGAAGAACTGAGCAAGGCCGATGTGCCCTGCTGGTCGCTGGGCAAATTCAGCAAAACATTATTGAGGAAATAAATCATTTTTAAATAATAGTACCATGAATAATAGAAATGTATTCTTCACAAGGATATTATTAACCTTCATTTTGCTGGGCACGATCATTCACCGTGCGGCGGCGCAGACCCCCGATCCCGGAATAGCTGGCACGCACACAGTTATTAAAGCCGAATACAATCTTGGTGATGCTGCCTATACTCCGCCATCAACAGTGTTCCCATATTCGTTGGAAGTGATCGGGTCGGTGCATTATCCGGCAGACCTTACTTCCGGCCCCTTCCCTGTAATTGAAATACTTCACGGGCGGCATTCCACCTGCTACGACTCCACCACCATGATGGTGGCCAGCGGGCCTGGCTCCGACTGGCCTTGTACAGGTGTTAATAAATCTATAGTGAGTTATGAAGGTTATGATTACCTGGCCAGGAATATGGCGAGCCACGGCTATATTGTTATTTCTATTTCGGCAAATGCGATCAATGCTTATGATGGCAGTGTTGCCGGTTCTTTTGAGGACGGGATGCCCGCCCGCGGCTACCTGATGCAGCATCACCTGGACCTTTGGAATACCTGGAATACTACCGGCGGCTTCCCCGGCGATTCATTATTGTTTGTGGGTAAACTGGACATGCAGAACATTGGTACTATGGGCCACTCAAGGGGTGGGGAAGGTGCGGTATTTCATGCAGAGTACAACCGGTCGCTTGGGAGCCCTTATGGCATAAAAGCAGTAATGACCCTTGCCCCTGTGGATTTCTACCGGCATGTGCTCAATGGCATACCGCTTATTGATGTAGCTCCATACTGCGATGGCGATGTAAATGACCTCGAGGGGGTGCATTTTTACGATGACCCAAGATATAATGATACTACAGACCAGGCGCCTAAGCATGAGATAGTATATATGGGTGCTGATCACGACCTGTTCAATACTGTTTGGACCCCCGGCTCTCCGATACCGGGCGGTGTGGACGACTGGACTTACAGTTACTCTGAAACAGCCGCATGGTGCGGCACCAGTGCTACCGTTTCTGGCCGGTTGGACAGCAACACTCAGAAGGCGGCATTGCTGCCTTATTTTGCCGCTTTTTACCGCGTTTACCTGGGGCATGAAAACCAGTTTGCCCCCATCCTGAATGTGGACGATACCATTCCGCCGGCATCCTCAACGCTCAACTCTTCGCAAGTGCATGTTTCGTTTCAGCCCGCGCGTATGAACCGGCTCGACCTCAACCGCACCGATAGCCTTACCCGGCTTACAACGAATACATTAGGAGGGCCGGTAACAACAGACAGCCTTCTTTCTTCAGAGGTTTGCGGAGGAGGAACGGGAGTAGGGGAGGTCAATTGCGCGGTAACTACCAGCTACCAGCAGGCGCAGCAGCCTCATAACAGTAATTCAGGAACGCTGGGGTTGTCGCAAACGGGTATGCGGTGGGACACTGGCATGGCGTACTACCAGAACGACCTGCCTGCTGCTTATGAAGATCTCACGGCATACAACGACCTTTCTTTCAGGACTTCCGTAAATTTTAAATTGTCACCGCTTGATTCCATGCTCAACTTTACCATACAGCTGATCGATTCAATGGGAAATGTAAGCAGTCAACCAGTGAGCAATTATACCAATGCTTTATTTTTCCAGCCCGGCACACAGAACCACGACCTGCCTAAGTTGTTGTTTAATACAGTTAAGGTGCCGTTAAGTGATTTTACCGGCATCAACCTGGCTAAAGTACGCAGCGTTAAGTTTGTCTTTAACAAGTCGAAACTGGGTGCGCTTTTTATCAGTGACCTCGCATTCAGCAACCCTCCATGCAGCGGTATTACCGCGCTGTTCACGGACAGCGTAGGTGCATCCCGCCATGTGACATTTACAAACACTACTAAAGCCAATACCACAGATTCACTCACCTGGTACTGGAATTTTGGCAATGCCGCTTCCGGGGTCAACGATACCTCAACGCTGAAAAACCCGCCGGTACATATTTATCCTGCATCAGGCACTTACAGCGTATGCCTTTCAGTTACCGCTTATCGGAAGAATGGATATGTATGCACAGATACACTATGCAGTACAATTAATGTAACTGCACTTTCTGTATCGCAACTGGCAACCAGCAACATCACTATAGCGCCTAATCCGGCGAGCGATCATTTGTATATAACCGGCGCAGCAAATACTGATAGGCTTACGCTGCTGGACCTGTACGGCCAAACTGTTTATACTACTGTATTAACTGCTGCTACGGTTTACCTGCCGCATACGCTGGCAGCCGGAATTTATTATGCCATAGTAACTACTGCAGACGGCAATAAGGTGTACAAAAAATTGTTCATCAGCCAATAACAGCGGCTTGCCATGGGTGTAAGCACAAATTGCACTCTTTTATTCAGTTGCCCCGACCTTCAGGTCGGGGAATGAGTAAGAGATAGATGCGGGCTTTAGCCCAAATAGAGATTGCGGGGTCCCTGTTGTCGCATTTTGGCTAAAGCATTTGAGTATTATGATTTTCGTCCCCGACCTGAAGGTCGGGGCAACTAAAATATTTTCTTAAAAGTGCAATTTGTCTTATCCCCCCTCTGCCATTGTAACGTGAGTAGGTACGATTGATTTTTTTATTGGAAAGAGTGGAGCTCGCTTCACCCTTTTTTATTATACAAAATATATCTCTTTATAATTTGGTATGTTTTTTGTGACATGATAATTAGTTTTTGTAAATTTAACCGGTTTTCCGCTATCTTTTTATGAAAGCGGCTTTTTTTGCTTTACAATTATTAATGATAATATATACAGAAATGAAGAAAATATACAAGTGCGCATCATTATTTCTTTTAGCAGTAGGTGGCTTCGTTTTGGCTGCAGATGCGCAAACATCTACCTACAATTATACTGGTGGGTTACAAACTTATACGGTTCCCGCCGGGGTTACGAGTATTGCTGTTGATGTAATTGGAGGGCAAGGTGGGGGAAGGGAATGTGCATATCCTGCTGGTCTGAACGAATACCAATCCACTGGTGGTTGTGGCGGCCGTGTGCAAGCTACTATAAATGTAACTCCCGGAGATGTGCTGCAAGTGACCGTAGGCGGTGGAGGCATAGGCACAAATGCTGCAACTGCGCTTGTATTTGGCGGTGGCGGCCGCGTTGCCGGATGGAACACCACTTGGCCAAGCGCCAGTGGTGGTGGCGGAAGCTTTATTACTGATGTTACTTCCGGTACAACTTTAGCAGTGGCTGGCGGCGGTGGCGGTGGCGGCGGTGATTTTTGTAGCAGTGCTGGTTTTGGACTTGGTGTCGGAGATCGTGGCGGAGATGGTGGCGGGTTGACTGGGGCGCCTGGAAATTCAGATGAATGTGGAGTTGGCTTTGGTGGGCAGGGCGGAACGCCGGTTGCCGGAGGATTAGCCGGAACATGTTTCGGTTATGTTGGCATGAATGGAGCCGCAGGCGTTGGAGGAAATTCAGTAACTGTGGGTGGTGTAACCTGCGGTGCCGGTGGTGGTGGCTATTATGGTGGTGGTTCCGGTGGAGAAGGAAGTGGCGGCGGCGGCGGATCATCATATACAAATCCGCTTTACACAACTGCCGTTATCCACACGCAAGGTTACAATTGTATTACTACAAGCGCCGCTGCTCCAGCAGGAGCAAATGGCCAGGTAATCATTACTGTCAACTGCAGTGCAGGCACTATCACCGGCAATGGCCTGCTATGCGTAGGGGGCAACACACCACTCACAGATGCTACTGCAGGTGGCACATGGAGTTCCGGTACACCGGCGGTTGCTACGGTTAGCGGCACTGGCCTGGTAACAGGTACGGGCGCAGGCACGGCTATCATCAGTTATAATGTTTCCGGCTGCTCTGCTACTTATATTGTTACCGTGTCTCCTGTACCTACTGCCATACTGGGTAATCTTTCGGTATGTACGGGCACCACCAGCGCACTCACTGATGCAGTTGCCGGAGGTACATGGAGCAGCAGTAATTTAGGGGTTGCTACAGTAGTCACCGGCACTGGCGTAGTTTCCGGCCTCACGCCCGGCACTTCCACTATAGTTTATTATATGGCTGGCGGTGCCTGCTCTATACCGGCTACAGTTACCGTAAATCAGTCTCCATCAGCTATTACAGGTACACCAAATGTTTGCGTGGGCCTCACAACCAATCTAACTGATGCTGTGACAGGCGGTACATGGGCCAGCAGTAATACCGGCATTGCTACCGTAAGCGGCACTGGTGTTGTTACGGGCGCAGGCGTGGGCGGCATAGCCACTATTACGTATACCATGCCGGGCAATTGTTATGTAACCACACCGGTTACGGTTAACCCCGCGCCATCGGCTATACTTGGCAGTCCCACGCTCTGCCTGGGGGCTGTTAGCACATTGAGTAACCTCGTAAGCGGCGGCGTATGGAGCAGCAGCGCGCCCGGCATAGCCAGCATCAATGCAGCTACCGGGATGGTAAGCGCGCTGGCCCTTGGCACTGCTACTATTGTTTATACCGACCTGAACTGTACCCCTGTAAGCATGGTAGTTACAGTGAACCCTGTGCAGCCCATCAGCGGCAATCCGGTTGTGTGCGCAGGGCTTACTACCTCACTTTCAGATATCCTTACCGGCGGCACCTGGGCATCCGGTGCAACAAGTATTGCCACCGTAGATGGAGCCGGCCTGGTGACTGCAAATGTTGCAGGCAACGCTACCATTGTCTATACCAATACCTATGGCTGCGCATCTTCGGTTATCGTTACCGTAAACACATCACCCGTGGCTATCTCCGGCAATTTCAACCTCTGTGTGGGTGTTTCTAACCAGCTTACCGACGGTACTCCAGGCGGTGCCTGGAGCAGCAGCGCCTCCGGCATTGCAAGCATTGACCCTATCACTGGCCTGGCTTTGGGCGTGGCTACGGGCACAGCTACTATTAGTTACACGCTGCCTAATAGCTGCTGGGCTACCTCGAATGTTACCGTGAACCCCGTACCAGGATCTATCAATGGCACTACCAGCAGTTGCATCGGCGCATCAACCACACTCACTGATGCCGCCGCCGGCGGGACGTGGAGCAGCGATAATATAGGCGTAGCAACTATAGGCTCGCTTTCCGGCATAGTCTATGCAGCATCTGCGGGCACTGCCAATATTACTTATACCATTCCGGGTTCGGGCTGCAATGCCAGTGTCATATTCACTGTGAACCCTGCGCCTGCTGCTATTTCGGGCACGAGCCCCATCTGCCAGGGGGCATCAGCGTCTTTCAATGATGGCAGCCCGGGCGGCGCCTGGAGCAGCAGCAATCCTGCCATCGCCAGTGTAGGCCCCGGCGGGCTGGTGACAGGCGTTACACCCGGCATGGCCACCATCACTTATACACTCCCCACTACCTGCTATCGTATCTATACCACATCTATACAGGCTGCCCCAACAGCTATCAACGGGTCTGCGACCGTGTGCGCGGATGCCACCACTACCCTTACCGATGGTGTTACCGGCGGCACATGGAGTATTGCCGCGGGTTCAGGCTCAGCGGCCATAGGCGCGGCTACGGGTATAGTTACTGGCCTTACGCCCGGCACTGTTATCGTTACCTACGCCACCTGCAGCCCGGTAAGCCTTACCATGCTGGTAAACCCGCTCCCAACGGCCATCCTGGGTGAGGGCAGTATCTGCCAGGGCACTAGCACTACCGTAAGCGATGCCACACCAGGCGGCACATGGAGCGCGAGCGCGGGTGGCACCATCAGCCCCACGGGCGTGGTTACCGGCCTTTCACCGCTTACAGGCGTTACTGTTACCTATACGCTGCCTACCTCCTGCTATATCACCGTTCCAATAACGGTATCGCCTGCACCCGCGCCTATAATGGGCGTGTTCAGTGTTTGCCCTTCATCATCTGTGATCTTAACAGATGCTACACCAGATGGGGTATGGAGCAGCAGCAATGGCACTATAGCCCAAGCTATAGCCCTTACCGGTGAGGTGGATGGCGTTGTAGCGGGAGATGTGACCATCAGCTATACACTGGTTTCCGGATGTTATACAGTTACGCCATTCCATGTGGATACGCCTATACCTGTATTCCTGAGTGTCTCGCCATCA
>CAISPO010000024.1 GCA_903887415.1 uncultured Bacteroidota bacterium
AATTGTATTTAGGGTAAAGCCTAAACCGCCTGACCTGCAAAAAGATATTTTCTGGAAAAACTCAACCTTGTTCCAGTAAAATCAGGCTTTCCCAAAGATATTTTGCCCTTTTTGAAAAAGTTCCGTATGTTCATGTTGCTAAATTAATTAAATGTTTGTTCATTTTCACTGTGCAATTATCTTTAATGACAAAATAAAAAGGGTCCTACATAAGTAAGACCCCTTTGTGGTGACCTCCTGGGTTCAAACAAAAAGCCCCCACGTTTGTGGAGGCCTTAGTGTGACCGCGTCAGGATTCAAACCTGAAACCTTCTCATCCGTAGTGAGATGCTCTATTCAGTTGAGCTACGCAGCCATTTCTTTTTTCGGAGTGCAAAGATACGAAAACCGACTATTTTTACAAATACTTTTTTAGGTAAACCCTCAATCGGCACTTTATGCATGTAGAAATATGGTCGGTAGGCAAGGAGAATGAGCCCTTTATAGAAGATGGGATACGCTACTATTTCAAAAAGACAATGCCGTGGAATAGTGTTGAGCTTGTTGTGCTGCAAACACCTAAAAAGGCAGCCACAACTGATGTGGAGCGCACAAGGCTCCAGGAAGAAGAATTGATCCTGAAAAAGCTGCAACCGCAACATTACCTTATTGTGCTTGATGAGCGGGGCAAGATGCTTAATTCCATTCAGTGGTCGCAGCAGTTACAGCAATGTATGAACCAGGGAGTGAAAACGATGGTGATATTGATTGGCGGTGCATTTGGCGTTACGGACAATGTGCGCAAAAAGGCCAACCAATGCTGGTCGTTGTCGCACCTTGTTTTTCCACATCAACTGGTACGGCTTATTGTTGCGGAGCAGGTTTACCGGGCGTTCAGCATTCTTAACAATTCTCCTTATCACCATGTGTAATAAATCAATGCAGACTCGGTACTTTTGTTCGATGCACGAGGCATTTGCACATTTGCACATTTAAAAATTTCCACGTTAAAAATGAGCTATACCATACTATTCATTGCCATTACTGCCCTTATTTCCTTTGCTGCTTTCAACAATGAAACCATATACAATAAGCTGATCCTTTGGCCGCGCGCCATGCACGATAACCCGGCGGAATACTACCGCCTGCTCTCCTCCGGCTTCATCCATGCCGACTGGAACCACCTCCTGTTCAACATGTTCACATTGTGGTTTTGCGGCGTTGCGGCAGAACAACATAGCTCAGGCGGGGCGTTTATTACCCTTTATCTCACCGGCATAATCATTGCATCCATGCCATCATTCCTTAAAAACAGGAACAATAATTATTATCGCTCCCTGGGGGCATCCGGCGGGGTCTCGTCCGTGCTGTTTTTCTTTATCTACTGTGAGCCATGGAGCAGCCTCCGGATCATGTTTATCCCGATAAACATCCCCAGCATTGTTTTTGGCGGGCTATATCTTGCTTACGAAGCTTACATGGCAAAAAGAGGCGCCGGCAATGTGAACCATGATGCGCACTTTTTTGGTGCATTATATGGCCTAAGCTTCGCGCTCCTTATGGATCCTTCGCACGGTGCAAATTTTATTGATGCGCTAATGCACCCGTATATACATTTGCTGTAGAGTTGGGAATTGGGAATTAGGATTGTGGAATTTGGATTGTTACGTCTTGTGATTTGCGATCGCGTTTTCTGTTCTTTTTACCACTAAAATCTGCTTTGTCGTTTCCTTTACCCGGAAGCGCTCATCTGGCCGGATACCGGAGACCCAGGCTATGCGCTTGCTGCATTCCAGGATGCGTATATCTTCCTTCTCATGCAGCGGTACTTTTTCGTCTATGAGCAGGCGGCTTACTTTTTTCTTTTTCATCTTCATCCCGAACGGATAAAAATAGTCACCTGTCTTCCACTTGCGCAGCACAAGCGGGAAGGCGATGTTGCTCATATCCAGGTACGCGATATTCTTATCAGCAGGGATCGTTTCTGGTTTGGATTGTATGGAGAAGGAAAACTGATACTTGCCTGTATGAACGACACATGGCACTGCTTCTATCAGTATAAGGTCGGCGGTATCGGCAGGCACAGTAGTTATAACGAGAAAATCCCGGTTGCGTATTACCCGGTGGGTGGACGATGAAACATAGTGGCCGCTTGCCGAATTCAACAAATTCAGTACATGCGGCAACTGGGCTGAGCTAAACCCGAACGGGTACAATAATTCATAAACGATCGTGGCCAGCGGCTCACGGTGGCGCAGCTTTAAAACGGGAATGTAGTAGTCGTTGCCGCGCCGCTCCACCAGCTTTTTTCGTTCCTGCTCAATGGCTTTTTTATACAGCACTTCAGCCTGCCCGAAACGCTCTATACTTTCGTTTACACTAGCCACCGCATTAGGAAACCATTGCTGGACGGCCGGCACTACATTATGCCTTACTGCATTCCGCAGGTAGTCATCTGTATCATTGGAGGCATCTTCCCTGTAAACAATGGCATGTTCGGCGGCATAATCAGCAAGCATTGCCTTTGTGGCAAATAACAATGGGCGGATAATGCATCCATTCTCCGGCAGTATGCCATGCAGCCCGCTGATGCCAGTCCCCTTGAAGAGGTTGATGAGCAGCGTCTCTACATTATCGTTGGCATGATGTGCAGTAACGATCTTAGCATAACCATATTCTTTCCTCACCTTTTCAAACCATTCATATCTCAGTATCCGCGCAGTTTCCTGTATGCCCTTTTTCCATTCTTCAGACTTCACCCTTGTTTCAAACCGAACCTTATGAAAAGCGATCTTGTTAGAACTACACCACTGTGCTACCAGTTGCTCGTCAAGATCAGAAGCTGTTCCCCTCAGCCCGAAGTTGCAATGGGCAACGGCAAATGAGCTGCCCCCTTTCAGAAAGAGATCGGCCATCACCATAGAGTCTGCGCCGCCGCTTACCGCGAGCAGCACAGTTTGCCCCGGCAATACATATTGCCCTGTTTTCCATTGCTCACAAAACTGCTGGAGTAAATTCACTTAGTTGTATTTAAAATTCACCAGTATTACCAGAGTTTGCGCGAGTAAACCACCCCAGACCGGCGCCAGCGCCGGTCATCCCCTCCTAAAAACAGGAGGGGAGGTGTTGCGCCCACTCATTTTCATTTGTGTAACCTCTTTCAAAAGAATGCTTATCCAAAATCTCAATCGGCTAATCAACCAGGTCTTCATACGCAGCCTGCAGCTCACTGTAGGAATGCATGTCTTTTGCGGCTTTCGCCTGTTCCATCCCTTTTTCATAAATGCTGATAGCCGTTGTTTGTTCCCCTATACGCTCCAGTAACTTGCCAAGGTGATAATAGGTAGCCACATAGCTTTTGTCGCTATTAAGATTACGCTCAAAATATCGCCGTGCACTTTCTTCGTCTCCTATCTTCACATATTCGAGCGCTAAGGCATGATTCAGGAAGCAATCGCCTGGCGTTCCTTTTAAAAATTCCTGTAGCTTTTCTATCCGGTCAGTCATAAAATCGGCTATTGTTTTTGCCTAACTAAACAGGCTGCAAAAGCAGCCTGTTTAGTATTAGCTATTGCGAGTATTCTTGCTATGTTATTTTGCTATCAGCAACTTTACCTGTGTCTTGCTGCCGGTAGCGTTGTTGATATACACCAGCAGATACACGCCATTTGTAAGATCAGCCACATTTATTTGCTGGTGAGCATCGTTACAAGGCGCTGAACACAATGCCCTGCCCGCCATATCCATGATCTCTATCCTGCCCTGCACGTTTTGCAAACCGGATATGTCCACATTCACCACTCCCTGTGCAGGGTTTGGATAAGCCTCAACAGATACGTTGCTTTCAGCAGCATTGCTGATACCCAGGGATACATCAGTAACATAAAAATCCTGGGTAAATCCCTGCCCGAAATCATTATTGTATGACCCGGTGTAGTTATATCCATTCATGGTTATCAGCGAGGTGCCGGTCAAATGCCTTACCTGTATATAACCAGGGCTATAACCGGCGCCAGCCAAAGCCCACCAATTCAGCCCATAATAATTGCCATCGGAATAAGCGCTGTCATAAAGAGCAAGCTGGTAGTAGCCGGTAGGTAAGCTAACCGTATCCGTATAGTTGGTGCTAAGGGCGCAATTCGAGCGCTGCCTGACAATGGTGTTATTGCTTTTGTCATACAGCACCCAGCTCGTCTGAGCCAGCGTTGTGCTCGAATAAGCATTCACATTGCTGGTTCTGAAGAGTATCCTAAAAGAAGGCGGAAAAACAGGAGCCGCGATAAATTGAGACCTCATCGTATCGTTAGTGTGGTCTGCATCTGCAACGCCGTTCACACCCATAATTGTTACTATGAAATTGTAGGTGCCCGATGTGCCGGCAACCGTATTCAAATTTAATAGCGGCGCTAAATTTATTACTGTATCCTGCAGCGATGCCAATGTTCCTACCCAGGTATAAGTCTGCATCGCTGAATCCTGGATGCCATATTGGAATGTAACGGAGTCAATAGTCGTTGATCCTGAATTCCTGATACTGATGACCGGCTGGCCTATAGCAGGGTTTTCCCTGAAATGATTCTCATTGTTCGTAGGCGCTATAATGTCCTCTATCCCCGCGTCCAGTGTTTTATTCATTGCGCCATAATAGATAAGATGGCCTTCAGTGGTGTAGCTGCCACCGCTGCCAGAATAAGGATCAAATTGCACAGCCACATTAAAGCCAGTGCCGGGAGTCAATCCGGGCAACACGTGGAAGTTGGGATAGACCATGGCGCCCGGGCACCAGTTTCCTCTTTCAAGTAACCATGTGCCCGACTGCGGATAAAGCTCATTCAAGCCACATGAATTCCGCCATATTGTTTTGGTAGCAACTGAAGTGCCATTCAGCATTACCTGGTAATTGTGCGCTGCAAATTCACAACAACCGTTGGCATCGTTGCCGTGGCCGGTCACCAGGAATTTAAGGTCGGTAGTGACCGTACCCGTTGGAACGGTATCCGTCACCGCCGCAAAATGGGTATTGATGTCAAAAGAATCAAGGTGGGTAGTATCATTGTAGCCATAGCTGCCGGTCCAAAGCCTGCGCACTTTCATTACATCCCTGTCGGGCGTTCCTTCTATAAATGCGAATTTCACATTTGCAGTAAAGCCCCCGGAATAACCGGAATAAAGTACGCGCATGGTAGCCGCATCGTGCAGCAGGTAGGCATAGTCTGTTACATCATACACATATCTTTGTGTCCATGTCCAGGGAGTGCGTGGTGCATTATTATTTGCATAGGGGCTTATGAGGCGTGCTATTTCCAGCGTATCGCCACCGGGTATCATCAGGTAGTTAAGTATCGTATAGTCCCAGTCGCCGCACCAGGGGAACTGCGCTGAATCACAGGCGGGAAATCCCGGTTGGCCGCAACCATAAGAATAGTAGGGCCCGCAGTTATATTTACCCAGCGTAAATATCATGTACACCTTACGATAGCTCGTCCCCGGTGCCGGAAAGGCAACTGCGGTATCATAGTTGCCATACCATGAGAGGTTCGCTATATTTCCCTGCACCCAGGTTGTGTCACCGGGCGCAGCCTTCGACGATGTACCAATAAGGCAAACTGCCAGCATCAAAAAGATATATTTTTTCATCTAAATTTATTTTGTGGAGAACAAAGGTAAGTGATAAGATTATTACTTTAACAATGTTAATTGCCGAATACAGTTTCAAACTGCATTTTTAAGAGTACCTTTGCCCGCCTTAAATAAAATATTTTTTACACATGCCAGGTTTTACAGTTGCTATCGTCGGAAGGCCAAATGTAGGGAAGTCAACCCTATTTAATCGTTTGCTGGAACAACGCAAAGCTATTGTTGATGACCAGAGCGGTGTGACCCGGGACCGGCAGTATGGCATCGCTGACTGGAACGGGAAGATATTCAACGTAATAGATACCGGTGGGTTTGTAGCCCGTTCCGAGGATGTCTTTGAGCGGGAAATACGCAAGCAGGTGCAGATAGCCATAGATGAAGCCGACCTGATACTTTTTGTCTGCGACACTACTACGGGTATTACTGCCCAGGATGAAGACATGGCCGATGTGCTGCGCAAGTCAACAAAGCCGGTACTGCTGCTGGTGAACAAAGTAGATAACCAGGAGCGCGCACTATACGCCACTGAATTTTACTCCCTGGGTATCGAGAAAACTTTTATGCTATCGTCCATATCCGGGAGTGGGACGGGCGAGATACTGGATGAAGTGGTAACCCATATCACCGACGAGGTGGATGCTGTGGAAACAGATAAAGAAGGTAACCCGCTGCCCAAGTTCGCGATCATAGGCCAGCCTAATGCCGGTAAATCAACCCTGCTGAATGCGCTGGTGAATGAGGAGCGTACGATAGTATCGGATATTGCCGGCACCACGCGCGATACGATACATACCCACTACAAGCTGTTTGGCAAAGAGTTCGTGCTTATAGATACTGCCGGCATCCGCAAGAAAAAAAATGTACACGAAGACCTTGAGTTTTACTCGGTAATACGCGCCATAAAGGCAATGGATGAAGCCGATGTATGCATGTTGCTGATAGACGCTCAAAACGGCATAACGGCACAGGATGTAAGCATCTTCAGCCTGGCAACCCGCAAGGGCAAGGGCGTAGTGATATTGGTAAACAAATGGGACCTGGTAAAAAACAAAGAGACCAATACCGCCCGCGATTTTGAAAAACAGATCAAAGAAAAGCTGGAGCCATTTACCGATGTACCGGTAATATTCATCTCGGCGCTGGAAAAATCCCGCATCTTCCAGGGAATGGAGAAGGCCATTGAAGTGGCTGAGAACCGCAACAGGCGAGTGATCACATCTGTGCTTAACGAGATCATGCTGAAAGAAATAGAGCGCTACCCTCCCCCGTTCTCCCGCGGTTATGCGATCAAGATCAAATTTGTGCAGCAGGTGCCTACCGCTGTTCCTTCTTTTGCATTTTTCGCGAATCATCCGGATGCTATAAAAGAGCCTTATAAAAATTTCCTGGAAAATAAACTGCGCAGCCACTTCAATTTTAGTGGTGTGCCCGTGCGGATATTTATCCGAAAGAAATAGTAGGCAGTTAACAGTAGGCAGTTACAGCTTTAGTTGCTTAGGCGCGATGGTGACGCAGAATGCGTGTGCACAACACGTTCCTTCATTTTTCATAACATAGCCTCTCGCAGCAAAAAAATACCTCAAAAAAATATTATCTTCACCTGCTCAAAAACAGGAAATATGAATCGAATCTCTACATTGTGTGCTGCTATTCTGTTAGCTGCCTGCTGCTCCTTCCCCTTCTTCTGCTGCGGCCAAACGGTATCGCCTCAAAAAGCAAAAGACGTAAGCGCTGTGTTTCTGAAAGATGCGGTGCCTAACGATCTGTCGAAACACAGCCAGGCTACCTTTGCGGCGGGCTGCTTCTGGCATGAGCAAACACTGTTTGAAAGTATAAAGGGCGTAGTAGCCGTATTTCCCGGCTATGCAGGCGGGGGCAAGACCTGGCCTACCTACGAAGAGGTAGAGAAGGGCACCACCGGCCATGCCGAGAGCGTAAATATTTATTATGATAGCGCCAAAGTATCTTATGCCACGCTGCTGGATGTTTACTTTGATGCGATGGAAGACCCTACGCAAGTGAACGGGCAGGGAGCGGACGTGGGCACCCAGTACCGCAGCATGATCTTTTACCGTACTGCCAATGAGAAAAAGGTGGCCCAGGAACACATAGATATGCTCAACAAATCGGGAAAATATAAAAAGCCAATTGCCGCAGAGGTTGTTCACTTCACCCTGTTCTGGCCGGCAGAAGATGTACACCAGCACTACCTGAATACACACACTACCGAGCCCTATGTAGTGCGGTCATTCAACGAGATCGCCCGCTACCAGGCAGCGCATCCCGAGCTTATAAAGCCCGAGCATAGTTTTGCGAAGTAGTCCCATTTTGTTATATGGTAAGTAGTAAATAATATTTTTCGAGAATGGGCGGGGCTTTGTCTCGCCCTTTTCTTTTTCAAAAATTGCCATATTTTTAATACTTGGTATGTTTTTTGCTGCATAATGTTTAATTTACCCCAAATTTTCAATGTTTTACCACGTTTTTATTATTAGACCATCATTTGTTGTTCCAGGTTATTTTTTATAAAATTTTCAAAAATAGAAAATGAAAAAGCTGTACACCTCTCTTACCGTGATATTAGCGGTTCTGATTTATTCAAATTTTAAAGTGTCTGCGCAGACGACAACTTTTAATTATACCGGTGGGCTGCAAACCTTTACTGTTCCTGCTGGTGTAACGAGCATTAATATTACTGCTAAAGGTGCGCAGGGCGGTACTAGTATTTCCTGGGGGTTTGCTGGCAGTGCAGGTGGGCGCGGTGCGATAATGTCAGGTAATTTCACTGTTACTCCTGGTCAGGTGCTAAAAGTGTTAGCGGCAGGCGCAGGCGGGAGCCCAACAATTTCAGGATGTGGTGGCGGTGGTGGCGGATCATTTGTGTGGGACAATGCAACGAGCACATTAATGATTGCGGCAAGCGGCGGCGGCGGTGCCGGAGCAAACTATTCCGTTGATATTGGCGTAATTGGGGTAGATGCTACTACTGCTCTAAATGGTTTGAATGGCACCTATGTTACTACCGGCGCTGGTGTGGGCGGAAATGGAGGTACGACACCTGTTGGCGGCTATGCCGGGCCTATTTGGTGGGCCTCCGGCGGTGCGGGATGGCTGTCTAATGGTAATTCCGGTACTGTTCTTGGCTGTGCCAGTAATTCACTTGGCGGGAGCACACCTTTAAGTGGTGGTGCCGGGGGGAGCGGAGGAGGAGCTGTTGGCAGCACAGGAAATGGTGGCTATGGTGGTGGTGGTGGGGCCAACGGAGCATGTAACAACGTAGGTGGCGGCGGCGGCGGCGGATACAGCGGCGGTGGTGCTGGAATATATGAGCCAGCCTTATATCCTGGTGTTGTTGTTGCACCCGGCGGCGGCGGCGGGTCCTATGATGGTGGTACCCCTATATCTGCTACAGTTGGTAATACCGGCAATGGCCAGGTGATCATTACTGTCGCCTGCAACGCAGGCACCATAACCGGTACCGGCACACTATGTGTGGGCGGCAATACCCAGCTTACAGACATTACGCCCGGTGGCGCTTGGACATCTGGCGCAACTGGTATTGCTACTGTTAGTGGGACCGGCCTGGTAACAGGCGCTGGCGCTGGCACGGCTACTATAAGTTATTCCGTAGGCGGATGCTCTGCTACTTATATTGTTACCGTTTCGGCTGCGCCTACAGCTATACTGGGTAATCTATCGGTATGTACCGGCACTACAAGCCCGCTCAGCGATGCGGTAGCAGGCGGTACCTGGACCAGCAGCAACCTGGGCGTAGCAACAGTTGTAACAGGTACTGGTGTAGTCTCCGGCCTTATGGCAGGGACATCTACTATAGTTTATTATATGGCTGGCGGCGCCTGTTCTATACCCGCAATCGTTACCGTAAATCAGTCTCCGGCTGCTATAACAGGTACGCCCAATGTCTGCGTAGGCCTCACAACTCCTCTCACAGACGCTATCGGCGGCGGCACATGGGCCAGCAGCAACACAGGCATTGCCACGGTGAGTGGCACAGGCGTTGTTACCGGCGCAGGCACAGGCGGCATAGCTACTATTACTTATACTATGCCGGGTAATTGTTATGTTACTACACCGGTTACAGTTAATCCTGCGCCATCGGCCATACTCGGCAATCCGGTAGTGTGCCAGGGCCTCACTACTTCGCTCAGCGACCTTGTAAGCGGCGGGGCATGGAGCAACGGGGGTTCCGGCATTGCCAGCATTGATCCGGTTACAGGACTGGTGAGCGGCATCACCAACGGCACCGCTATTATCACCTATACAGATGCCAACTGCAGCCCTGTAAATATCGTGGTGACTGTTAATTCTGTTGCCCCCATCAACGGAACCGCGGTAGTATGCGCAGGGCTTACCACTTCACTTTCAGATGCGCTTACCGGCGGCACCTGGGCATCCGGCGCAACAAGTATTGCATCTGTTGATGGCGCAGGCCTGGTGACTGCTTACGTTGCCGGCACTGCAACGATCGTTTATACCAATACATACAACTGTGCTGCTTCAGTAGTCGTTACCGTCAACACATCGCCGGTGGCAATTTCGGGAAACTTCAACCTTTGCGTAAGCGTGTCTAACCAGCTCACTGATGGTACACCTGGCGGCGCGTGGAGCAGCAGCGACCCTACTATTGCCTCAATAACCGGTACCGGCCTGGCTACCGGCATAGCAACGGGTACCGCAACGATCACTTATACTTTGCCTACAGGTAATTGCACCGCCACTTCTAACGTGACGGTGAGCCCTGTGCCCGGAGTTATCAACGGCGCTACCAGCAGTTGCATCGGATCATCAACTACACTCACTGATGCCGCCGCGGGCGGGACGTGGAGCAGCGATAATATAGGCGTAGCAACTATAGGCTCGCTTTCCGGCATAGTCTATGCAGCATCTGCGGGCACTGCCAATATTACTTATACCATTCCCGGCTCTGGCTGCAATGCCAGTATCATATTCACTGTGAACCCAGCGCCTGCTGCTATTTCGGGTACCAGCCCCATCTGCCAGGGGGCATCCGCTTCTTTCAATGACGGCAGCCCGGGCGGCGCCTGGAGCAGCAGCGACCCTACCATCGCCAGTGCAGGCCCCGGCGGGCTGGTAACAGGCGTTACACCCGGCATGGCCACCATCACTTATACACTCCCCACTACCTGCTATCGTATCTATACCACATCTATACAGGCTGCCCCAACAGCTATCAACGGCTCTGCGACCGTGTGCGCGGGCAGTACCACCACCCTCACCGATGGTGTTACCGGCGGCACCTGGAGCATTGCTTCGGGCTCCGGCTCAGCGTCTATTGGCGCTGCCACCGGCATTGTTACCGGCGTTACGCCGGGTACTGTCACTGCTGTGTACAGCACGTGCAGTTCTGTGAGCTTCAACATGCTGGTAAACCCGCTTCCAACGGCCATACTCGGTGAGGGCAGCATCTGCCAGGGCACCAGTACCACGGTCAGCGATGCTACACCCGGCGGTACCTGGAGCGCCAGCGCAGGCGGCACTATCAGCCCCACGGGCGTGGTTACCGGCCTTTCTGCTGTAACGGGCGTTACTGTTACCTATACGCTGCCTACCTCCTGCTATATCACTGTTCCTATAACGGTATCGCCTGCACCCGGCCCTATAATGGGCGTGTTCAGTGTTTGCCCTTCATCATCTGTGATCTTAACAGATGCTACACCAGATGGGGTATGGAGCAGCAGCAATGGCACTATAGCCCACGCTATAGCCCTTACCGGTGAGGTGGATGGCGTTGTAGCGGGAGATGTGACCATCAGCTATACACTGGTTTCCGGATGTTATACAGTTACGCCATTCCATGTGGATACGCCTATACCTGTATTCCTGAGTGTCTCGCCATCA
>CAISPO010000025.1 GCA_903887415.1 uncultured Bacteroidota bacterium
ACCCTGTGTGTCCTGCCTGCCCCCGCGGGGGCAGGCAGGACACACAGGGTGGGTTGACACAGTTTAAAATACACTCCCTAACAAAATGAGGAAATTGCGAGTTTTGCGCCTTTGCGAGATATTTTTTCACATATTTTCGGGCAATAACCACACTTCTTGGCACTATTTATTTGCGCTTCACCCCAACATTTGCTACAAATACCGTAAATTTAATGTGTTTTATACGGCCTCACCCAACCTTTTCCTGGATGATTCGGTCTTTATAAATGTTAAGCATTAATAACAAACATACTTGTCTATCGCTTTGGCATATACTTTAACTGGCCATGCAAGTGAGTTAGAACAGCTCATTCAGGGTTGTATTCGCAACGAAAGGAGCGCACAGGAGAAGTTATATCGTCTATTTTATCCTAAAATGATGGCACTCGTAAAGCGCTACATCGATGATGAAATGCAGGCGGAAGAAATTATGAACAACGGTTATTTGCGTGCTTTCCAGAAAATAAAGCAGTACAATTTCCAGGGCTCTTTTGAAGGCTGGCTAAGAAAAATAGTGTTTCACGCGGTTGCCGACTATGTGAAACAAAACACACGATATTCGGATAAGGTACTACTGGTAGAGAAGGACGAGTTAGTGCATAAAGACCATGCGGACAAGCTGTACTATGACCAACTTATGCAACTGGTACAGGCATTACCGGGAGCAACGAGGACCGTGTTTAACATGTATGTGATGGAAGGCTTCACACACAAGGAAATAGGTACTATGCTAGGCATCAGCGAAGGCACATCCAAATGGCATTTATCCGAGGGGCGGCGGGTACTGAAAGAACGGATAGAAAAGATGGAATTGCATTTGAAAGTATAACATATAATGAATGTAGGGGTTGAAAATTTTCAACCCGTGAGTGTGAAAAAAGTCATTTTTAAAACAAAAAATTTATCCACATGGATAAAAATTTCATTAGCATCGATGACCTGGTAAGGCAGCGATTAGGCGGAGAGGAAGAAAAAGAGCGCCCCGGGGCGTGGTTGCAAATGCGCGACCTGCTCGATAAGGAAATGCCTCAGGATAGGGGTGGGTTCCTGTATTGGCGTCGCACGTTAGGCGCTATAGCCTTGGTTTTGCTGGCTGGTGGCGCTAGTGTGGGGAGTTATTTCTATGCCACAAGATCGCTTAACGCATCAAACAATAATGCTGTTGTAGTTAGTACTTCTGCCAATAACAACCTGTCTGTAACCAATGCAATAGCTGACAACGCTACTAAAACAGCCATTGATAATACAACCGCCAAAAATTCAGATGCTGATAACACAACTCCCAAACACTCGGCAGCTAAAAAGACTACGAATGATCTGAAAAACAATAAGGTTGTAGCCGGCAACCAGGCTAATAACGATCACACTGCCACAACCACTGAATCACGTAACACCACGAAAACAGCAAACAGTAATGATGTAAATGATACAAAACAATTAACTGTAGCACCCGCTGCAGATAGTAAAAAAGCAAATAACAACCCCACAGCCAAGCAGGCCGTAAAAACTCCGGTTGAAAATCTTGCAGCCATTACGCCTGCAACTCATGCAGACCGAAAACTAGCCTCAGCTCATAGTTCCGGCCGCAAACACAGCATCGCTAAAACGGAAACCACTAAGAAAAAACAATTCTTAGCAAGCATTATTGCCACAAATGACCGCAATAAGAAAGCAGCTGCAGAAAGCCGCAAAAAAGAGGCAAACAAACAACTGGCTGCTTCAAATGCGAAGACATCAGCAAAAAATCACACACTACCTACCGCTGGTGGCGCTCATCATTCAGTACGTAAGTCAGCCGCAGCGAAAGTTGGCGATGTGAATACCGCTGATCTGGCAGCAACCGGTAAACTGCCCACACCTGTAACTGGTGCCCTCAATACAGTGGCCCAAAAGAACGAACAAACGGCAAACATGGGCAAACTCGCTTTAGGAAGTGGTACAACCGGAACGAAGACCATTCCGGCAGGTTCACCAAAGTCGCCTGATGCCAATGAAAAGCCCCTTGCAGATAACAACAGCAAACCTGGCCGCGCTAAAACAGGTACATCTAAGAAAGCCGCTGGTAGCGGAACAGGTAATGGCCCTGGTGTCAATAACGCGGGTACCGCTTCCCGCAATGGTACGGCGCAGACATCTGGCACCACTCCTGCTTCGGAAGAAGTTGCAGCAGAACGGGAAAAAGTGTCGTATGACCGGGTGACAATTACCGAGCACTTCGTTTGCACAAATCCCAAAGAAGGGTATTATAAGTACGATACCATTTCTATAGAGCAACTTGCCCGCGATCTTGGTATCAATGGCGGCAGCAGCAGTGCACATCATCCGGAGGAAACAAGGAAAGAAGAAAATACAAATTCAACCAACAGCACCAATGCGGTAGCTGCTGCCACTTCACCCATTGTTCCTGAATCATCGGCTTCTGCTACTGGCAAAAACGGCCTGGCTGCGAAACAAGCCCAAACTGCAAAAAGCGGCACCGGCGAGTCCACACTCGATAAACTGAATGCCACTTTCAACGATGTGAAATATCACGTTTCCGGAATGCAGTTTGCACCCGGCCTTACGGGCGGTATCAATGCCACATTCTTTGGCCCCAACAGCTTTAAGGGCTTCCAGTTCGGCGCTACTGGTAACTTTATTTTCGGCGATAATGTTAGCGCTATGGCAGAGCTCAAGTACTTCCATCGTATCAACAACAACTACTCGCTCGATGATAATTACTACACCTACACTCAGGTGGGCGCAGGCCAGTGGAGCAAGCAGCAACTGTCTAATTCATACAGTTTCTCTACATTGCACAGCATAGAGATGCCCATCACCATCAGGTACATGAAGAGCCATTTCAGTTTTTATGCCGGTGCTAACCTGGTTTATAGTTTCTCTATAAATACCGGTAAATCTGAACAGCCAAGTGCATTGACGCCAATTCTGGTAAATGCAATGGGCAACGACAATACGCCAAAAGTGCAGCAGAGCGATTTTAATTCGAGGTTTGGTGTAGGCTACATAGCTGGCTTATCCTACGAGGTGTATCCTAATGTCACATTAGATTTTCGCAACGTACAGACCGTTTGGGACAATGGCGCATCGCAGGGCGCTAAATACATCTCTAACCAGCTTTACAAAAGCCCTTCATTCCAGGTATCTGTTGGCTACCGCCTGGGCAACAATAAAAAGAAGGACTAACAATAATATTCAATGGCATACCGCATCTGCGAAAGCAGATGCGGCTATCAAGAACCTGGGTGTGCGCTCGGGTTTTTCTTTTTTATCGGGCCCCTTGCGCAAATCATAGATTTTCATTAATTTAGGAAATGAAGCGCCCCGTTTTTCTCGTCCTCATGTTGCTATCCGCTTGCTTATCCTACGGTCAGGAAGATAGCTCATTATACCAGTGGGGCAATAGTTCGGCAAGCTACAATATCCGTTTTTTCAAAACTCATTGTAACGACAGGGAATATGCAATTGCGGGCTACTATGTGCTGAAAAATTCCCACGATGGCTGGGGCAGCACCCAGCTTTTGGAAATTTGTTCTATAATTCTTCAAAGAGCACAAACTTCAGTAGATCCATCTTTGGAACATGGGTATAGTCAGATATACAACCTTGCAGCCGATAAGATCAGCAAGATATATGAAGCTCGTAACAGGTACGACTCAGCATTACATTACCTCTGCATATCGGATACGGTACACCGTTACGTCACGAGTTGCGGAAATGATTATTACATGCACAGGATTATTAATGCCTGTCGTTATGCGGATATCTACGAGAAAATTAATGATACGGATCGCGCCTTCACCATTTTATTGAAGGAAGCATTTAATACAGAAACAAACAGGCACTTTATAAAGCTACAGCCGCTGTTGTCAAGATACGAGAGGAAAAAACTAAAAAGGGAATTGAACTATTCTATCCTCCATTATGTTTCAGATAGCTTTGCCCGCACAACCGGTCACAATGGGCCGTACATTGTTTTTCTGGTTACAAAAATTTACTTCTATGCCTGGAGCGTTAACGAAACAGCCAATAGCATAGCACTAAAGAAAAAGACAATTGCTTACCTGAAGAACACTCCATTCTACACAATGGTTATGCGCATGTGATCTACTCGCGGACTTACGACATGACTCGTGACTTACGACTAAACTCACTCATTCACCTTCCCCATAGCCGCATTCTTCATCTGGGTTGTTACGGTATGCCCCAGGTAGCGTTCTATCCCTTTTTCTATCAGGTAGATAAGCGGGGTCAGCACAATGGCCATAGTAAATTTATAAGCATAATTCACAAGTCCTATCGCTATCACCCGCTGGTAGCTCCACCCCTTACCTATCTTGAAAGCGATGAACAGCACAATGAAGCTATCCACCAGTTGCGAGATGATCGTTGACCCCGTTGCTCTTAGCCACACATGCTTTTCCCCGGTCACCCTTTTTATCCGGTGAAAGATCCATACATCCACAAGCTGGCTCACCAGGAAGGCGATAAGACTGCCCACAATGATCCACATCCCTTGCCCGAAGATGTTGGAAAACGCGTCCTGCATGTTTGGCACACCGGTATCTTTCTGGCTGCCCACCCAGAAATTGGTATCTGCCGGCACCTGGATGGCAAAGTAAAACATCAGGAATGCATAGCTGATCAGCGCTATGGCTATATACGAGATCCTTTTTATAGCCCTTGGCCCGAAGTATTCGTTCACAATATCTGTCATAATAAACTCCAGCGGCCATAGCAGTACGCCGCAGGTAAGCGTAAAAGTCAGCCCTTGCTCCCCCAGCAGTGAAAAAGGGTGGGGCGTCATGCCAAACACCCGCTCCAAAGAAAATAGCTTGCCGCCTATGCATTCCGCTATCAGTGCATTCGCAACGAAAAAAGAAGTAAGTACAATAAAGAGTTTTGTCGGTTTGTCATTTAGTATTTTATGTACCATATTGAATATGAATGTGAAGCGAGAAAAAGTGAAAGCAGTAATTCCAAAGCTACGGATAACTGGAAATAGGTGGCACAAAAGTTGTATAAATCTGGCATAATCTCTTCAAAAAACGCATACAACGATAGATTTATTTAGGTAATTTCACTAACATTTACCCCCTTCGCCCATGCAGCAGGTTATCGACTTTTTCGGAGGCTTATTTGATACATCCCTGTGGCCTCCGAGATGGCATTGCGGGCGGTGGAGCGAATTTCACGGCTGGCTGTATATCATCAGCGATCTGCTTATCTTTTCCGCGTACTTCGCTATGCCCGTTATAATTGTTCGGTACATAGCCTCGCGCACACATGCCCGGTTTCACAAAGTTTACTTTTTATTCGCTGCATTTATTCTTGCCTGCGGCTTCACCCATCTGCTCGATGCTATCACGTTTTGGTATCCTGTTTATCGTTTCAATGCCTTGGTGCGGTTTATCACTGGCGTCATTAGTTGGACAACTGTTTATTACCTTATCAAGCTGTTACCGGTCGCATTTTCCTTAAAAACAGCCGAGGAGCTGGAAGCCGAAGTGGAGCAACGTAAAAGAGCAGAAGAAGATCTGCACGTTAAGGTACGTTTGCTGAATGAAGCGCAGGAAATAGCTAAAATGGGGCACTGGGAGTTGGTGCCTGATGCCAATAGTTTTATGTTCTCAGACAACCTGGTCAAAATATACGGGGCAGGGCAACCATACATTTCCTTCGCGCAGTTCCTGGAACACGTACACTCCGAAGACCGGAATAATGCCGATACCGCTATCAAACAGGCGATAGCCGATAAGCGGTCTATCGACTTTTATCACCGGATCAATACACCGGAAGGCCTCGTGAAGACCATGCATACCAGGGGTGAAATAGTAACCGGTAAAGACGGGGGCATATTGAAAATTATTGGTACAGCACAGGATGTAACGGAGCAAAAGCAGATAGAGCAGGAGTTGCTCATAAAATCTTCTGCCCTGGAGTCGAAAAACGACGAGCTGCAAAAATTCGCTTACGTAGCCTCGCATGATTTGCAAGAGCCGCTGAGGAAAATAAGGACGTTTATTTCCAGGATGCAAAACCCTGCCGAAGACTATTCGCCTGAAAAGGCGCACCAGTACATGGAAAAAATAATAGGTGCTGCAGCGCGTATGCAAAAGCTTATTGAAGATGTTTTAAGTTTTTCCAGGATATCTTCTGCCGATTCATTGTTCCTGTTTGCCCGCACTGACCTCAGCGTTGTCGTTGCTTCGGTGCTTACTGATATGGAGGTGTTTATTGAGAACAGCAAGGCGGTGATACACGTTTCTCAGCTGCCTGTTATCGAGGCCAATGATACGCAGATGGGGCAATTGTTTCAGAACATGATCGCCAATTCCATTAAGTTTAAAAAAGACGATGCAGATCCCGTTATCAGCATATCTGCAAGGGTAATTGGCGGGTTTGACATAGCGGCGCCGGGCCACATAAAAGCACGTTACAAATTTACGGGCTGGAAAGAAAATAAATTCTGGGACCGCGAGCAATTTGTAAGTATCCGGATCACGGATAATGGTATCGGCTTCGACCCGCAGTTCGCAGACCGGATTTTCGAGGCCTTTCAGCGGTTAAGCGGCATGTATGAGGGCACAGGTATAGGTCTCGCCATATGCAAAAAGATCGTTGAGAACCACAATGGTATGATCACCGTGGAAAGTAAGCCGGGCGAGGGAACGTCTTTTACTATAACGCTTCCGGTTTCCCAGGCAAATTTTGACCAGAACATTAACAGTTTATAGTGGGCGCAGTAAAAAATTAAAATGCAGGATAGTAACGAAAATAAGTACCAGTTGAGCCAGATTGCTGAAAGCAGGCAGTTTAATATCATCTTAGCGGATGATGATGACGATGATTTTGATTTTTTTAAAGAAGCAATGCAGTCTTTTATCCCGGCCCTGGCTATTTCCCGGGCCTATGATGGCGCTAATCTGATAAAAATATTAGAACAGTCGCCAGGCAGCCTGCCAGATCTCATCTTCCTCGATCTTAATATGCCTTGCCGAAATGGTTTCGAGAGCCTCTCAGTTATCAGGAAGAATGAAAAATGGCTCAATATTCCCGTTATCATCTATTCCACATCGGCCTTCCCCGATCAGATAGATACTACCTACAAGCTCGGGGCTAATCTCTATATCCAGAAACCGGATGACTATAACGAGATCAAACAGATCGTAAAAAAGATATTATCCCTTAATTTACACGACCTCATATGCCGCCCGGAGAAAGAAGATTATTTTTTGACATTGAAATGAGCCCGGTACGCATGGCTAAAAACTGTAACAATGAAAGCAGCTAAGTATGTATTGCCCGTAGTAGCGGGCGCTATTGTAGGCATGGTGCTGATAAAACTGGGTGAAACGCTGATAAGCAAGTTATACCCGCTGCCTGCAGGAATTGATCAGAATAATATCGAAGCACTGGCAAAGGCTGTTGCGGCAATGCCTAAAGCAGCATTTGGGCTGTTGCTGCTCAACTATGCCGTTTCTTCTTTTGCAGCCGGCCTGACTGCAACGCTGGTTGCGGGCAGGACAATGATGCGGCCCGCAGTGATTGTAGGAATAATACTAACCCTGGGCGGCATCTTCAATGTAGTTACTTTTCCCAGGCAGCCAGCCTGGTTTTCAGTATCAAACCTTCTTGTTTACTTGCCTTTCGCGCTTATCGGCTATGCCCTCGCGAAAAAACGTCCGGCTCAGGAAGATAATGCATATACCGCATAAGCCCGAATGGGCTTAAATGTCAAAAGCCCCGGACGATATCCGGGGGCTAATAGAGTTAAGAGAACACAACCACGATAGTGGTTGAATACAGATTGAATCGCGAAGATTTGGAGTGCTCCCCTCTTGCCTGCCTGCAGGCAGGTTAGGGATAGGGTTATTTATACTGAAAAAATTCATAACTTACAGCAGTAATGTACACGAAGCCATCCTGTGCAGTAGATTTCCTATGTATAAAGCATTATTGACAATATTGTTTTCGGTAGTATTGACGCCTGTTTTCGGGCAAAAGGCTATTGATACGTTCAAGCTCTATTTCGACCTTAATGTCTCTGTGCTCAATGATAAAATGGAAAAGAAAATTGACTTGCTCGTTTACAATGATAAAATAATAAGCGGCAGTAAAGTGATGATCATCGGCTATGCCGATTTCCTTGGCTCTGAGGGCCACAATAAGGACCTTTCCATTTGGCGGGCTGAAAGCGTGAAAGCCTATCTCGTGGAGAACGGCGTGAATGCAAGTGATATTACGCTTTGTGAGGGTAAGGGTGAGATAGACCGCACTTCAAAAGAAAAAGGCGGGTTCCCTGCCGACAGGCGGGTGGATATTGTTGTGAATAACAGGGTTAAGACAAATATATCCGGGCTTCCCGGAAAAGACACAGGCAAAAAAAAGCCAATAGTGACGGCAAATATCAGCGAGATCAGCAAGCTGGGCGCCGGTTCTGTTATTTTGCTGCGCGATGTTTATTTCCCGTCAGACCGGCACACAATAAGCCCCGAATCAGATGCCACGCTTGAGCGCTTGTATGCAGTGCTGGATGCCAACCCTAAACTGAAGATCAGTATTGAAGGGCATGTATGCTGTATAAACCCTGAAGCGCCTGACGCGCTGGACATTGAAACAGGGGAGGCCCATTTATCCGTTAATCGTGCCCGGGAGATATACAATTACCTTGTGAACAGGGGCATTGATCCGCAAAGGCTTACCTACGCAGGTTTTGGCAGGAGCAGGCCTGTGGCGCCGGCAGAAAAAACCGATGAAGACAAGGAGCGCAACAGGCGCGTGGAAATACGCATCATCAGCAACAAATAACACCGTTCAGCATACATACAAGCGAGACATTCGCACACAACTAATAGAGACGTTGCACCGCAACGTCTCTATATAACATAAATACAACACGCGCTTGGCGGTCTTAAAAACAAAATGATAGAACTGCCGTCTTTGCGGCGAGAAACCTTTACCCTCTGTGAGAGATTTTCGCGTGGAAAATTATCGTGCTGCTTTATAGCGCATTGATACAGCATCCCAGTTTATTACGTTCCATATTTCTTTCAGGTAGTCGGGTCGCCTGTTTTGATACTTCAGGTAATAGGCATGTTCCCATACATCTATTCCCAGTACAGGCATCCCTTTCACTTCAGCAATATCCATCAGCGGGTTATCCTGGTTCGGTGTAGAGCTTACTATCAGTTTGCCGTCATTTACCAGCAGCCATGCCCAGCCGCTGCCAAAGCGCGTAGTGCCGGCCGTGTTCATCTTTTCTTTTAATGCATCCAGTGAGCCAAACGTCTCATTGATCGCTGTTGCCAGGTCTCCGGTTGGCTGCGGCGCGCCTTTGCCCAGTATGTTCCAGAATAAGGTATGGTTAAAATGGCCGCCGCCATTGTTGCGCACCGCTGCCGGGTATGCCGAAATGTTAGCCATCAGTTCTTCAAGCGTTTTGTTTTCGCCATCGCTGCCGGCAAGCGCTTTGTTCAGGTTGTCCACATACGCCTGGTGGTGCTTGTCATGGTGTATCTGCATGGTTTGAGCGTCAATGTGTGGTTCCAGTGCATCGAATGCATACGGTAATGCGGGGAGTGAGAATGCCATAATTATTGGTTTTAGTGTTGGTGAGTTGTTTTATGTTTCAAAGATAATTGAATCAGGATCGAAAAATGAGTTACCAGGAATAAGAAATTGAGATACTGGTATAATTAAACTCTTGCAAAAACATCATGCCCGAGCCAATTTATAACTTCGGCCTCCATATAGAGAGAGCGAACCTCATGCCTGCCGATGGCCGGTTCATTCTGCTTCACCTTTCCTTTGGAGTCCATGCCGCCGGAAGGACGTAACGCGCGAGAGGAGGTGCCCTTTTTTTAATCAAAAACTATAAAAAATGCAAACGATTAGTTAACGGCATTATTTTATACGTCCGATTTATATTCGTAGAATTATTTTTGTGGCAAATGTGGCGAATTTAGTGCGCCAATTGTTTTGTTATGAACGAAAACAAATTATCTTTATCCCCGTGATTGAAAATACGAGTTTACTTTTTACAGTAAGCAAAGTATTTTTAATTAGTTTTTATTGTAACAAAATACAGCTTTATCCTAAGTCAAAAATCATCGCAAACAACTGTTTTATGAAAAAAAACTTACCCCTTTATCTGCGCTCCCTTCTGTTATCAGGGCTCTTTTTATTGACCGGTCACGGGGCTTTCGCCAGCCACCTTGTTGGTATGGACCTAAGTTATCAGTGGATCAGCGGTAACCAATACCAGGTGACAGTTGTAGCATATGGTAACTGCGGCGCGGCGTCATATGCAGCCTTTGAAACCCTGGAAACTGCCCACCCACAGGTTTGTGTGTATAATGGGACAACCTTATTTGCGACACTCTCATGCTCCATAGATGCGGCCAATTCAAATCTGCTTTCGGCCCAGGTTTGTACTGCTGATACCGGCCTTACAACATGTACGGATACTGCGTACACGATAATAGGGATCAAAAAGTTTACTTATCATGCTACGGTTACGCTGAGCGGCGCCTCGGCTGACTGGCGCTTTATTTTCGCCGGCTACATGGGTACTTCGACTGCTGCCGGACGTGCAGCATCTATCACCAACATTATGAATCCGGGCACCACCTTTACCACAATGGTGGACACACTTAATAATACTTATTTCAATAGTACATCGCCAACCCTGGCTGTTGAACCAACGCCATATTATTGCCTGAATGATGCAGATTCCTACGCCCCTGGTGCGACAGCAGACGGGATAGATAGTTTACACTTTTTGCTCACCTCGGGGCTCAATGGTTCGGGAGGCGCAACATGTGCTTCCACAACCCCGGCTGTTACCTACCTGGGTGGGTATAGCGCCACCGCTCCTTTATCGGTTGTTGCTGGTTCACAAACATTTAATTCACTAACAGGGCATCTTAACTTTACGCCAAATATCGTTCAGCGATCGCTGGTCGTCTATAATATTGAGCAATACCGTAACGATACGTTCGCGGGTACCATGATGCGCGAAATGACATTCCTGGTACAGACTTGTACCCAAACACCACCTTGGGGTGGCATAGTTTCCTCTACAGGAAGCGGCCTCGTCGTTGATAGCCTTGATTATCACATATGTGCCAATTCAGGGGCATTCACACTCAGTATGAACCCGGTAGAAGCAGGAGGCACTGCAAACATTACTGTAACTTCATCCGGTTTACCTACCGGGGCTACTGTGAACGTGGTAAACAATGGTACTCCGACACCAAATGTTACTTTCTCTTGGACATCTACAGGAGTCGCCGCCGGAACTTACACGTTCTACCTGATATATACCGATAATAGCTGTCCTATCAATAGTCAGTCAACCTACGGATTTAATGTTACTATCAACTCACTTGGCGTAATAACTGGCACACCAACAGTCTGCACAGGGGGCACAACTAATTTGACGGACGCAACATCCGGCGGTGTGTGGAGCAGCAGCAACGGCAACGCTACCGTTGGTACAGGCACTGGTGTTGTTACGGGTAACACTGTCGGCACAGCAACTATCACTTATGCGGTCGGTACTTGTAATGTTACCCAGGTAGTTACTGTTACGTCAGCGATCGCAGCTATTTCACCGGCTTCGCTTGCCGTTTGTGTTGGCGATACCATCTATGTGTCAGATGCAACTGCTGGTGGTGCCTGGAGTGGCAGTGA
Organism: uncultured Bacteroidota bacterium; assembly: GCA_903887415.1. Taxonomy (GTDB): domain Bacteria; phylum Bacteroidota; class Bacteroidia; order Chitinophagales; family Chitinophagaceae; genus Nemorincola. The sequence goes on from CAISPO010000025.1 coordinate 11,737, forward strand.
TGGTACGATAGCTCAGGTCGGAGGAACTGGACCGGGAACCGGATTTGTTATAGGTTTCACTGCCGGTACGGTTACGGTATCTTATACCATAGGCGCATGTTCTGCGTTGGCGACCGCCACTGTAAATGCAGCGCCAGCGGCAATAACTCCCGCGGGCGGTGTTGTATGTATTGGTAACACGCTTAGTCTTTCGGATGTAACAACCGGCGGTACATGGAGTGCCAGTAACGGGGATGCAACAGTGGTCGGTGGACTAGTCACGGGGGCTGCGTCCGGCGTTGATGAAATTTCTTATACAGTAGGCGGTTGTTCCACAAGTGTGGCCGTAACCGTTGATCCAGCGGTTGCAGCTATAACCCCGTCTCCGGTTACACTTTGTATCGGCGGCACATTACAACTTTCCGATGTTACTGCCGGTGGCACATGGAGCAGCAGCAATACTGCTGTAGCAACAATTTCAGGTACAGGCCTGGTAAGCGGTCTCGCCACAGGAACTACGGTCATTTCTTATATCACTGCAGGATGTTTTGTAACTACGATAGCTACCGTGAATACAGCAGCCTCACCGATTACCCCCGCTACAGCAACGGTATGTAGGGGCGCTACTGTAAATCTCACCGATGTAACCACCGGCGGTACCTGGAGTGCAACCAATGGCAATGCTACGGTTAGCGGTACCGGCGTAGTAACGGGTGTTAATGCTGGTACGGTTACTATTTCTTATATTATCGGCGCTTGTTTTTCAACTGCTACAGTTACGGTGAATGCAGGCGCTGCAGCGATCACACCGGCAGTGGTTACCATCTGCCTTGGCGGAACTGCTAATTTGACTGACGCAAGCGGCGGCGGCGCATGGAGCAGTAGTAACACGGGTGTTGCAACTGTTTCCGGAACTGGTGTTGTTACCGGCAGCGGAGTAGGTACTGCAACTATTTCTTATACTATCGGTACTTGTTCCGCAACAGATATTGTTACCGTAAATTCGGCTCCCGTTGCTATTGTTCCAGCAAGCACTTCAGTTTGTACAGGCAGCACGGTAAATCTTACAGATGCCACTAGTGGCGGCGTGTGGAGCAGCAGCAACGGCGATGCTACTGTGAGCGGCACCGGCGTAGTTACCGGTGTTACGGCTGGCGCAGTTACCATTTCTTATTCTATTGGCACCTGCACTTCAATTGCAGTTGTTACAGTAAATCAAACACCTGGCCCGATCAATCCCACGGTTACTACTATTTGTTTAGGTGGTTCAGCCAATCTTACTGATGGAACCGCCGGTGGTGCTTGGAGTTCTGGTTCAACAGGCGTTGCTACGATCACGGGTGGCGGCACTGTGACCGGTGTCGGCGTCGGCACAGCGACAATCTCTTATACGCTTTCTGGTTGTACAGCTACAAACATCGTTACTGTAAACAATGCTCCGTCAGCGATCACTCCCGCAGGCGCTACGGTTTGTACCGGCGCTACAGTTAATCTGACGGATGCTACTTCAGGCGGTGTTTGGAGTGCAAGCAACGGTAATGCCAATGTGGGTGGCACTGGTATAGTTACTGGTGTGGCCGCAGGTACGGTTACTATTTCTTACGCTATCGGCACTTGTATTGTTACGGCAATTGTAACAGTTAACACAGGTGTTGCAGCGATCTCCCCTTCTTCCATTAATCTTTGTATCGGTAATACAGCAACGGTAAGTGATGCCGTAGCTGGCGGCGCGTGGAGCAGCAGCAATGGTAATGCTACCGTTTCTGCAGGTGGACTGGTTACTGGTGTTGTTTCAGGTACTTCTCTTATATCTTATACTTTAGGCAGTTGCACGGCCACCATCGTAGCTAATGTTGCGGCAAGCCCATCTGCTATTTCTCCCGCTACTGCCACCGTTTGTGCAGGCGCCACCATCACAATGTCTGATGCAGTTGCCGGCGGCGGCTGGAGCAGCAGCAATGGTAACGCAACCGCTATCGCGGGTGTTATTACGGGTGTTACCGCAGGTACTTCTACCATCACTTATGCCATCGGCACCTGTATTGCAACAGCAACCGTTACGGTATTCCCTGCACCTAATGCCGGAGCGATAGTTTCGGCCGCTACTCAGATCTGTCCCGGCGCATCAATACAAATGACCGACTCAATAGCTGGTGGTACTTGGAGCGTGAGCAATGGTAACGCTACTGTTTCAGGCACAGGCCTCGTTACCGGCGTAACGCTTGGTACGGACGTCGTTTCTTATTCAGTAACAACCGGTTGTGGCACTGTTTCTGCCCTGCTTACTGTTACGGTTTCCGCTACCGCAGGTTCAGGTTCTATACTTGGCCCGCTGACCATATGCGTTGGTTCATTCGATATCTATCTTGATTTCACTACCGGCGGTACCTGGGCGCTTACAAATGGTAATGCGGTTATATCGCCTGTTGGTGTGGTAACGGCAATAACAGCAGGCCCCGAAACAATAATTTATACCGTTCCCGGTGCATGTTCTTCTTCAACTTTGAATGTTACCATTGTTCCTGCCACATTGGGTGCAGGTACTATCCTGGGCCCTACAAGCATCTGTATGGGTTCTACAGTTACCTTGTCTGATCCTTCAGCTCCCGGTGGAGTTTGGACCATGACCAATGGCCATGCAACCATCAATGGTTCAACCGGTGTTGTAAACACAGTATCTCCTGGATTGGACACCGTAATGTATGTACTTACTACAGCTTGCGGCACTTACACAGCTACTTCTACCATGAATGTGGATGCTTCTTCAACACCATCTGCTATCGGTGGGCCATCCACAGTATGCGTAGGCAATATCATTTTACTGACAGACGCTGACCTAGGCGGTGCATGGAGCAGCAGCAATGCGCACGCTACCGTTACTCCCGGTGTTGGTGATGTTACAGGTGTATCGGCAGGCATAGACACGATCAAATATACCGTGATCAATGGTTGCGGCCTCGGTTCAACCACTAAGGTGATCACTGTTATGCCTTCACCTGGTGCAGGCACTATCACCGGCGCAAGCAGCGTTTGTATCGGTGCTACCATAGCGCTTACTGATCTTACTACGGGCGGTATCTGGAGCGCTACAAATGGCAATGCTACAATCAGCGCAATAGGCCATGTTACCGGTGTTACTGCCGGCATGGATACGATCCTCTACACAATAACCGCAGCTTGCGGTGCGATCAGCGCAGAAAAAATAATAACTGTTAATTCAGTAGGTGATGCCGGCATTATCCTTGGCCCAGACAGTTTGTGTGTTGGTACTAACATCACATTACTCGACTTTACGCCTGGTGGCGTATGGACTGCGGGTAACGGTAATGCTACCGTACTTGGCGGTGTTGTTACTGGTGTTGCCAACGGTACAGTGCCGATATCTTATACTGTTTCCACTTCTTGCGGTTCGGGTTCGGCTGTCAAGATAGTTAACGTAATGTCTCCGGGTGGTGATCCGGGTATCATCGTTGGTATCGATGCGGTTTGTGTTGGTTCTGCTATCACACTTACAGATACGGTTGCAGGCGGCATATGGGCTACCAGCAACGACAATGCTATCCTCCTCGGCCCTGGCATCGTTTCGGGCGTCACTCCGGGTATCGATTCTATATTCTATGTAGTGACCAATATGTGCGGAACAAATGAAGCACGCAAGATTATAACCATTAACCCAAGCCCCACAGTACCGGCTATTACCGGCCCTACTGCTCAGTGCGTGGGCACAAACATGACATTAGGCGATGGCCTTGGCGGTGGTATCTGGACCAGCAGCGATAATACCATCGCTACCGTGAACCTGACTACAGGTATTGTTACCGGCACAGGCGCTGGTATTGCCACTATCAGTTATACGGTAACCAATGGCTTCGGTTGCCCTGCATCTGCAGTATCTCCGGATACGGTTAGCAATGCTGTTACGGTAGCGCCGATTACCGGCAGTCCTTCACTTTGCTTTGGCGGATTGTCCGTATTGGCTGATACAACCGCCGGTGGTGTATGGAGCAGCAGCGATGCAACAATTGCATCAGTGGACGCTTCTGGAAATGTTACTGGTGCCGGCGCAGGTATAGCTACTATCAGCTATACAGTGACAGGCCCATGTAACACTGCATTTGCAACACTTTCTGTTACTGTGAATCCATTGCCGGCAATATCACCCATATCCGGTAGCGGCAATGTATGTCTCTCAGGCACTACTGCAGTATCTGATGCAACCGCAGGCGGTGTATGGAGCAGCAGCGATACAACTATACTTACAATAGATCCGGTAACAGGTGTTGTTACTGGCGTAACGTCCGGCACTGCTAATGTGATATATACAGTCACAAGTGCTGCGGGTTGTTCTTCCTCAGTTTCAGTTGCCTATACAGTGGATACACCTCCGGTTGTGGCCGCAATAACAGGTACGCCTGTTGAATGTGTAGGCACTTCAACAACACTTGCCGATGGCACAGGCGGCGGCGTATGGAGTACAGGTGACATCACCATAGCTACTGTGGATGCGTTCGGTAAGGTATCCGGCGTGGCAGTAGGTACTACCTTGGTCAGCTATACAGTAACGGATGGCGTGGGCTGTTCCGTTTCTGCAACTGTTTCTGATACGGTTACTACGATGCCGGTTACAACTCCTATTACAGGAACAATGAGTGTATGTGTAGGTGCTACTACTGCTTTATCTAACTCGGTAAGCGGTGGCGCATGGAGCAGCAATGATGTTACCCTGGCAACGGTTGATCCGGTAACGGGTATCGTAACTGGTGTAGGCGCTGGCTCAGACTTCATCTTCTATACAGTTACCAATGCCTGCGGTTCCGTGGTCGATTCGGCTACAGTTACCGTTAACGCATCCCCTGTTGTAGGTCCTATATTCGCAACATTCTCTTCGGTATGTATCGGCACAACAATTACCCTTACAGATGCTACAACCGGTGGTGTATGGAGCAGCAGTGACGATACCGTTGCTACTATCGATGCTTCGGGTGTGGTAACCGGCCTCATGGCTGGTACAGTTACTATGTACTACACAGTTACGAGTGGTGGCTGTTCGGGTACGGCTTCAATTATCCTGAACGTTTCTTCTGCTACTACAGGTGTAGCTGTCGTTCCGGCTTCTGCAACGCTTTGCCACGGCAACAATGTGAACATGCACGTGACTGCAATAATACCAGGTATGACCTACCAGTGGCTCCTCAATGGCAACATTATACCGGGCGCTACCAATTCTGGTTATATAGCAGACACAGCGGGTACTTATTCCCTCGAAGTGAACAATGGCAGTTGCAGCATGACCATCAGCGGCACAGTGGTATCGGCACAGCCAAACCCGGTTATCGGCTTCAACACACCGAATGTATTATACACCGGTTCGTTCTTTGCTTACCAGTGGTATAAGAATGGGGTTGCTATCTCCGGCGCTAACAGCAGCACTTACTACGAAACAACGCCTGGCGATTATACAGTGGTGGTTACTGACATCAACGGATGTACCGATACTTCGGCTGCTTACCTCCTCGGCGGCGGCGGTGGTGGTACGGGCGTAGGCAATGTGGCAAATGCGGGCAATATCCGCATATTCCCTAACCCTGCTACTTCTTCACTCAACATTGATGCTCCGATGAAAGTGAATGTGTCCCTGCTGAGTGTGGACGGCAAGACGCTCATTTCTCAGAAAGATGCAACAGCAATAGACATCAGTGCGCTTCCAAACGGTATGTACCTCATCATGATCTACAATGAAAACGATGTACTGATCCGTACTTCGAAATTCGTGAAGTCAGAACAATAGAAGGTCAAATATTTCAAACGATAAAGCCCGAAGGTTTAGCCTTTGGGCTTTATCGTTTTTGGTGGAATAAATGTTTAGACATACCAAGCCTGGACGAATGATGCCTGCGGAAATGGAAATGCACTATGGGCATGTAAATCACTTTTATTTCGAAGCCCAACTTTGCGGCTCAACAGAGCTAATATTGTGTTTGGCTCTGACGTGGTCAGAATAATACCAAATTGACAGCTAAATCAAGCATTTTAAATAGCCCCGGTCTTAAGGCCGGGGTATAGGGGCAAGATAATGACTAGGCTTTAGCCAAAATGCTTGCGATAAATTTAGTCGTCTAAACAGTATAGTACCGTTTAAAAAAGAATTGGTTCATCCAAAAAATGTTGTCCATGAGCACCATATTCTTTTCCGACATTTGAGCAGGGCTTCGGTCCATATGCAGGCTAACTGCAGAATTTGTTTGAAACTATAAAAAACTATGTTTTATGAAATATCCCGTCATCATTTTATTAGGTTTGCTATCCATCGCCGGTGCTTGCAAGAAACCCACGAAGAATCCTGTTGGCGGTATATGTGAGACCAGGGGGCCTGTTGTGGTCTATAAGACCCGGAACGATTATTCGGATAATGTTTCTGTTCAGCTTTCGGCAGATAAAAAAACTATAACTGCGTATCCCGGCCCCGGAGATGTGCATTCGCCTGGATTGCTTGTTAATGGCTACAACCTGCAATATATGTTGGGAAATGCGTTTTTATCAATTACTATCGAGCAATACAGGGATTCCAGCTCAAAATATCCCTTCGATCAGTTAATGAACTACATCATAGACAGCGACCCTTTTACCGAGTATTATGAGTTATGTGAATGTTCAGGCCGGGATACATTTTCTTTAAACAATCTCATCAGGCATGATTCCTTGGGGAAATGTAAGCAATGAGTGAAACACTTCGGGAATCAATAAACAGGAAAGAGCGGAAGAGGTACCTACTTATCACATTTCCCTATCTGCTTCCTGATCTGCTCTGTTTCTCCTTTAGTAGGGATAACCTTTGTCAGCGCGGTTTCGTAATACTGTTTCGCCTGCGCTTTGTCACCATGCTTCAATTCATAATTGCCAGCCAATTGGTAAGCGAGGTAAGATTCTGGATTTGAAGCTATAAGTTGTTTCACATCTACTGCTTTCTTATCCGCTATAGCCTGCTTCAATTGTCGGAAAAGAACAAACTGCTGGTACTCCTTCGTTTTCAGGAACTCATCGGGAGCAATATTCAGTGCGCTGTCGCAAACCTCGGTATTACGCTGTAGGCCCTTCATCGCAAATATCTTATTGAGATCATACGCTACATACTGCCCAAGTTGCCATGGCGCTGTGGATACCCATACCAGCCGCTTTTGCGGCTCAAAAACGATAGAATGGTGCGCTATGAGCTGGTTCACCGCCTTTTCGTTGCCCATGCCTATATCCTGCCCGTGCAGGCCGCCGCGGTCGCGGAGTATATCTACAGTCTTCTGCACGGTATTAGCGCCTTTCTGTTGCAGCAATTCATTCAACCGCTCGTAACGGTATGCAGAAGCGCTTTCATCCACCCATTTCTTATTGGATGGCAGCTGGCTCAGCTCCTTGCCCTGGAAGTGATTGGTGCAGGTTATGAAGTCATCCTTGGGTGCATACATATCCATACTGTCCGGCGTTTTCTCTATCACCACCGCGCGGTTGTCCATTGCCGAGCCGATGAGGAACGACTCCGACACGAACATCTTTCTTTTCTTAGCTATGGTCCAGGCCTCATCAATGTTTTTAGCATACTGCAATATCTCACGCGCTACCAGCGACACCGGCGTAGCGTTCGCCCCCGATGGCCACGTTGTCTTGTCCGCATTGATGGTCACCGTTAGCCCGTTCTCGTTCATGCCCGAGACTACGCCCGTAAAGCCTGCCCAGGTCACCATCATAAACCGGTAACCGGCAGAGGGGTGGTAAAACGCCACGATCTTATCTTCTGCAAATTTATCGCCCACATAAAAATCAAAGTTGCGGCCCACTATCAGTGTGCTATCTGCCGAGCGGCCATTCCAGGTAGCGAAGGATGTGCAGCCCACCAGCGCTATGCTTTGCAGCGCATGGCCTATGTCGTGTGCAGCGTGATAGTTCAGCAGCCGCTCGTACTTGCTGCCTATATAGCCATAATCATCAGAGGCGGGAAAAGATATACCGTATATCTCGTCCTTATATTCCTCCGGTATGTTTTGTGCCAGGTTGCGGTTGAAAAAACCAATGAAATACCGGAGGAAGTTGCGGTAAATATTGGACGGCACCAGCCTTTTTATTTGGTCGGTGAAATTATCTTCCTGCCTTTTTACCAGTTCGGTGGTGAGCTTGCCATAGATCACACCCCGCTCGAAAGGCGTCCCCTCTACATACAGCTCATACAGGCCCGACTTGCTCTTTCGAAACCAGTTATTGCCTATTACGTAGCAGTTAGTGTCCAGTTGTGTGCGTTGTAACTTTAACGCGCTCGTATCCTCGATCTTTGGCGGATCGATATGCGACACATGCACCATATATCCGCTGAGCACAGCCAGCAACAATAGGAGAACCAGTAAAAAATTCCGCAACACCCGGCCCAGCCTGCGCCAGCCACTTCTTTTTTGTTCCAAAATGTATATTCAGAATTGAGGGTGCAAAGGTACGGAATATGCAGGTCTCGGTTTAATCTGCAAATTCTGAAAAAGAGCTACTTTTGTATAAAAAGAAACACCATGACAGCAAGAGCACTGGATGCGGAGATCAATAAGTTTTTGCCATTGCTGGGTAAGGAAGAGAAATTATCCCTGCTCGGGGTAATTAAGTCATTTATGCACCTCAAAAAGGAAGAGGCTCACCGCATAAGTATAGACCAGTATAATGATGAAATTGATGAAGCGCTGGCACAGGTAAAGACTGGAAATTATGTCACCCATGAGGAGCTTGAAAAAGAGATGGAGCAGTGGTGAAAAAGCGAAAAGTGATATGGCCTCAGATGCCAAAGCAACAGCTTCGGGAGCTATATGACAATATAAAGAAGGATTCCTTACAAAATGCAGGTAAAGTTCGTAGTGCAATTGTCTCCGCTGCTATAGAGTTGTCTGAAAATCCCGGCAGGTATAATCCTGATAAATTTAAAAAGAACAATGATGGTTCTTTTCGGGCTTTTGAGTTATATCATTTTCGAATTGCGTACAAGGTAACCGAGAAAGAAATCATCATAGTCCGTGTTCGGCATACAAGTATGGAACCTGCCGATTACTAAGCCGCTCCCTCACCGGATCGGAATAAGTACATTTGTAAGTATTGCTCATGATATGAACGTATTGTTACTCCTCTCTGCCAGTCCTGGACATTTTATTTTCGTTGCAGTCCTTGTTATCGCTGTGGTTTCACTTAAAATAGCTGTATGGGATAGGCGGAAGTAGTTTCGTACTCCGTATTAGTTCACACCGGCGCCAGCCAGTAGCCAAGATAAAACAGTCAATCAGTTAATCTTGGTTAATCTGAGGTTCAGACTGCCGAAAAACACCCCAAACCCTTGCCCACAGCGCAAGGAAATTTACATCATGTGCGCATAGCGTTACATCATGTACCATATACGTCACATCATAAAACTTCGATTTTTATTTCTCATTACTTCTTCTCAGCTTTGTGCCCGAAAAGCACTTTTTGAGCATTTCTCGGCCCAGGAGTAATGCATTGAAGACCAGTATAAACAAATGCACTCGCGCTTGGCGGCCTTTAAAACAAAATGAGTGAACTGAGAGCTTTGCGTCTTTGCGAGAGGCCTTTCTTCCCCGCTGGCGCGGGATAAACAAATGCACTCGCGCTTGGCGGCCTTTAAAACAAAATGAGTGAACTGCGAGCTTTGCGTCTTTGCGAGAGACCTTTCTTCGCGAGACACTCACTAAACTGACATTTAAACTTTAAACCCTATACCATGAACAGAAACTTAAACCTCGCCCATCGGCTTTATTCCACCGAAGGCAAAACACAAAAAGAGATCGCCGGAATTGTTGGCGTCAGCGAGCGCACCATTTACACCTGGATACATCAGCACGGCTGGGAGCGTAGCCCATACACTCCCGCTGTTATAGAAGCCAGCATCTACCGCCAGGTCGCAGAGTTGCAAAATGCAATCGATGCTCGCGAGCCCGGCAACCGTTTCCCAACCATGCAGGAAGCGGAAGTGATCCGGAAGCTGATCTGCAGTGCAGAAAAGCTAAGAAAGGCTACAGGCGCAGTTCAGCCAAAACCAACACAGCCAAAAAATACAACGCTTGCTTCTGCGGGCGAACGGAAAGAGCGCCCCGAAAAAGAGCCGGCCATTTTCCGCATACCAAAGCATAAACCAACGCTCACCGATAAACAGGCTTTGGCAAGATGGCGTAAGCATACTATTGCTATCATGAAGACAAGCGAAAAACCCGGAACAAAACCAGAAATTTCACAGTCCCAATCATGCAATTCCTTTAATCATGCAAATCTAGGTTCAGACAGTTATGTCCTCCAGCAATGCGCCCAAATCAATGATCTCCCCGCAAGTGATCAGCCCGCTGATGGTAACGCCCAGTATGCCGTGCAGGTTCAGGTTTTGGCCAGTGAGGAATAAATTGGGCACTCGCGTGCGCGGTGAAATGAATGTGTTGAATGAGTTATGGTGGTCTTTAAGAATGCCATACATGCTGCCGTCAGCAGAGCCTTGGTAGTCGCGGTAGGAGAGGGGAGTGGCTACGTAGTATGATTGGATGCACGACCGTATATTCGGAAATTTTTTTTCAACAACATCAAGGAGGCGTTCCGCTTTTTCTTTTTTGAAGGCCTCATAATCAGCTCCTCGTTCATGCGGCCGCGAGTCGGTATTGAAGGTGTCTTTCCACTTGCCCACATCTTCATACCGCATGTAGGTCATTATGGTGAGGCTGTCGGTAAACTGCTCGCTTTTTGAAATGGCATTTGCAAACAGTGCGTAGGTAAGCGGCCAGTTTTCTTTTGTATAGTTGATGCCTTCCCATGCATCATCGGTTTCGTGGTGATGGTAGTTGTAATTGAGATAGTGGAAGGTATCTTTCTTTAAAACGATATTCAGCAGGAAGGTACCAATCGTATTTTCCAGGTTTTGCAGGCGGGTACGGTAAGCATTTCTCAGTTGGTCACTCTCGGTCATTTCCACTGTTTGCGCCGGGTGCAGGTTGGAGATGAAATACTTGGCCGTTATTTTTTTTCCGTTCTCCAGCAGTAAATGTTCAATTGTTTCCAGGCCTGCTATCTGCACCACCTTAGTGTTGCGGTGTATCTCTCCGCCCAGCGCATGTATTTTTTTGCCTAGCAGCTTTGCAATCTGCGAGCCGCCGTCCACGCACTTCCACGCGCTTTCTATAAAGCTATTGGTAATAAGCGCGTGAATGTAGAATGGGGTTTTATCAGCAATACCGGCATAAAGAAGATTGTTGCCTGCCAATACCTGCTGTAGCTTTTTGTTCTCCGTAATGGAGCTTAAGAAGGACGAGGTATCAATATTCAGTACGTCTTCTTTTTCAGAATAGTCGCCGGTGCGAAGATTGTATAATGGGAACTTGGCGCAAACCTCCTTTATCTTATTGCAGTAATAGTCCAGCGCTTGTTCTTCACCAGGGAAATCTGCCAGCAATTGCTTTTTAAAATTAGTGTAGCCTTGTGCCAGCTTGTACGGCTTACTATCATCACCAAAGCCTATGACATCAAAACCATCTACGTCCATTTGTTTCAGCTTCAGCTTATCTAAAATGCCGATGTACTTAAAGATGGCATTGAGGTTTTGCCCTGGCCCCAGGCCGCCTATATAGTGCACTCCTGTATCTATCACCGTCTTATCGCGTGCGTAGGTTTGCAGGCAGCCGCCTATCTGCCGGTTCTTTTCAAAGATGCCCACCTTATAGCCATGCATACCCAGCACCGCGCCGCATACCAGCCCTCCCAGTCCGCTGCCGATGATCGCTACATCATAGTCATACATAAGTGGGAGAGGGGTTTTTCCTGATCACAAATATCACGTTCGATGTGTACTTCGTATTGTCTATCTGCTCCACAGAGCCGCCACAGGCCGCTACTACAGCCCGCAGATGTGTTGAAGACAGAAAGGATAACGGCTTATCGGAGGTCTTATTAAACCCAATAAATTTCGTAGAGAAAAACTCGGTAAGTGCTGTGCCCTTCTGCCGGTCTTTGAGGTCTGCATCTCCGTCGCGCACAATAAGCACACCGCCATCAGCAAGGTTGCTGATGCACTTTTTGATCAGTGTTTCCTGTTCGTCGGGCTGCAGATAGTGCAGCAAATCGCTGATGATAAAGGCGTCATGCTCACCGAAAGAATAGTTGACAACATCGCTACAAACAAAATTCAAGGCTTCGGTTTTCAGATAAGCGTGATTGGCGGTTGCAACCTTTTCCTCATCATGGTCTATGCCGGTTATCTGCCGTTCTTTAGAGAGGAAGTGCAGCATATACGACATGAGGCCATATCCGCAGCCAATATCAAGTATCCGCCCGCGCATAGGCAGCAACTCATGAAACTGGCTGTAGTTTTTTTCCAGCCTTATCTTGATGCGCTGGTACCACTCCAGCACGGGGCCTTTATACAGGTAGTTGTAGTAAAGCTGCTCGCGGAAGTAAGAAGGGGTTTCCGCTTCACTGCGCAGCTTTTCATATTCATCCCTGAAGTAGCGGCTTATGTTTTTGGTGCGCTCGGCATAGCCGTCTCCCCAGGTACTGTCTTTTACTTTTATACGTGGCAGGTACTTTACGGTGATCAGGCCATCTTTCAGGAGGAAATCTCCCTTGGTCATAGTATAGGCGGTGCCGTGGATCACCACCGGCAGCACATCAAGGCCCAGCTCCTCTGCCAGATAAAATGCGCCCTTGTGAAAGCGCTTTATATGGGCATCCTGGGTGCGGGTGCCTTCAGGGTAAACGACGATCGAATAACCCTGCGCCACCTTTTCCCGGAGCTTTTCCACGCTGCCTTCCACGCCATCGGCTACAGGATAATAATCTGCAAGCCGCACCACTCCGCCGAAGATGGGCGAACGCCACACCCATTGGTTAGTAAGCAATATCACCTTTGGGTTCATGGATGTGGACACCAGTATATCCAGGAACGATGTGTGATTGCTGATGATCACCGTAGGGCTGCTGAAATCTTCATTAAGTGGGTTGATGTAGCGCTTGGTAACATTGGTCATTATGTGCAGTACTGACCATGTAAATTTCGACAGAATGGCGTGATACAGGTACTTGCCTTTTTCTTTGTTAAATGGGTTTAGCCTTATCAATACAATGCCAATGCCCGTCATGATCCAACTGCCGAGCGCGAAGTAAGTAAGCGAGAAAACAGACTTGGCCCAGCTCGTCAGTGTCCATGGTGGCCGGCCTTTTTTCACACGGTTGGTGATCAGCCAGTTGAACAAGAATGGTATCATCACCTGCGAGGTCAGCACCACACAGGCTATGCCCACAATAGATATGATAGCTATGGAGCGCAACGATGGATGTTTTGCAAATATCAGTATGCCCAGCCCCAGCACAGTGGTGATCGCAGATAAAAATATAGATGACTTGAACGATGATAAGTGCTTCTTGCCAGTCTTGTATTGCTGTAGCAGCCCATCCATTATGAAGATGCTGTAATCATCACCCAGGCCGAAGATAAAAGTAGAGAGTATGATATTTACAATGTTGAATTTGATACCCAGTATGCCCATGATGCCCAATATCCATACCCAGCTTATGAGCATCGGGATAAAGGTAATGAGCGTTAGCTCTATGCGGCCATAGGAGAGCAGCAATGCCATGAATACCAGCAGCGATGTCATCCATGCTATGTTGTTGAACTCATTGTTTATTTCATTTACCAGGCTGTTCGTTACATATTGCCGGTCCAGCAAGGTGATACCAGGCTGGTTGCCCAGCGCTTTCGATACCCGTGTTTTTTGCGCCGGATCTACTTTCAGCAGCGTAATAACAGACACACGGCCATGCTTGTCAGTAATAAAATTGCTCAGCATACCGGTATGCATCGCATCAAGGTCTTGCGGCGGCACGGGTGTGTAAGTTTTATTGAGCAGCGCTTCAAACTTATCAACAGCATCAGCCTTAAAATGATATGCCTCGCTTTCTTTGCGAAGGTTTGCAAGTAGTTCTTTTTTTCTTTCTGTTGTCCAGTAGTTATGCCAGCGGCCTATTCGTGCTTGTTGCTCTTTTTCAGATAGCAGCAGATCGCCAATACCTGTAACCTCTTTAATCGCGCCTTGCTGCTGAAGTTGGTGTATCTCCGGAGCAATACGCTCGTTGCTTTCAAGCGCTTCCTCCAGTGTCTTGCCCTCTGCCGAAAGGTATAGCATCTGCGCGGTGTAAGAAATAGCAGTATTCATCTTCCGCTCAGATTCCTGTAGCTTCGGCGATGTGTAATTCATCCGCATCATATCGCTTTCAAAGGACACATTGCGGGCGGTGAATAAAAAGACGATGGTCAGCAGGAAGATGCCGCCTACAAGATATTTGTTTCTTTCAGGATGGTATTCGGCTATTTTGTCGAGCCAGCCGTGATGATGGTGCGGCGCGTGGGAAGTGGCCATGTGTTCCCGCTTATGGTCCACGATCCAGTGCGGCAGGAAGATGAGTGAGCAGAGCGTAGCACCAATGAGGCTGAGCGCGGCAAACAAGCCCATGTCGTTCAGCAGAGGCGATGGCAGCAGCATCAGGCACAGGAAGCCGCCTATGGTAGTGAAGCTGCCTATGGTCATTGGCGAGGCCACATCGCTTATCACCTGGCGCATATCCGGTATGTGCTTGTAGTGGTTAAACGCATGCATGGAGTAGTTCACCGCTATGCCCAGTATTATAGAGCCCGCGCCCAATGCCACCATGGAAATATGCCCCTTCAGGAGATATACCAATGCCAGCGCAAAGAGGCCACCGAAAATTACGGGCATCATAATAACAACCGGTGCGCGCTTCTTGCGAAAGTAAAGGCCAATGAATACGATAAGCAACAACAGCGTTACTCCTTGTGTAAGTATCGTATCGGTCACTAACTGCGATTGGTTGCCGGCATAAACGGCCGCTGCGCCGTAATAGGAAGCATCTATAGCGGGATGTATCTGTTGCAGGCTATCCAGTAGGTGGTCAAGGGTTTTTAGAAATGTTTTGTTCTTGCTTACTGCATTGGGTGGATTTGCCGGGGTTACGAATATCATCAGGTGCTTATGGTCCCGGGTGATGATATAGCTATCGTATAGCTCGAAGTTTTTCTTTTGTTGCTGCAGCTTCTTGATGCCTATCCATGATATGCCGCTGGGGTCACCGGCTATGGTTTGTTTCAGCACCATACCGGCAGGTGATACAAGCGTGTTGTAGTCGTAGGCGATCTGTTTCTTTACTTGTTCAGGTGCAGTGAGCGCGGCAATGGTGTCATAGTCGGTAGCCGAGAGATAGATAGGCAACCGCTCCTGTATGCCCTGCATGAGGTTCATGGCAGAGCTGTCTTCTATTTTGCCTTGTATGCTTTTTATGTAAGGTGAAAGCTGGGCACTGATCACATCCGTGAGCGTATCGGCAAACCCCGTGAGCATATCGGGGTCTGCGGCAGCGCCGGTATCTTTCCGGGATATGGTAAATGTAAGCTGGTCTGCGAAGCGCGAATCTTCGAATACCTGCTGCATCTTGTCCAGGTTCTTCTCATGTGGCAGTATGCGCGTTATGTCTTCTTCTATCTTTATCCGCGAAGCAAAAAAGCCAAGCACTAAAAAGGAAGAGATGGCAGCCACCCACATCGCGCCCTTATGCCGTTCGAAATAGTTGTATATAGATATAAAAAAACGCTCCATCAGTTATTTATCACCAGAACCAATATAATATTATTTACCCGTTTCCCCCATTTTCCTTTTTACATGCCCCACAGATTCCAGTGTGAAATAAGTAATGAGATACGCGGTCAGCCCCGCTATTACCGCCAGCGTCATGCTACCATAGATGTACTGCTCAATATTCAGCTTCCATGCTTCCATAGTAATGTGCCTGCTGAACATCATATAGACCGCATTACTCCCTACCCAGAACCGGCCTAGCAGGAAGCTCAGAAAAATGATAAGCGGTATCATGGGTGGGATGCTGATATTGGATGCGATGATAGTAAGTGCCTTGTTGAGCCGGAACGCAGCAGCCAGCGCCAGTGCTACAGCCATCTGGAAACCCCAGATGGGCACTATACCCATGAACACCCCAAATCCTATAGACGCCGCTTTTTTCCTGTTCGACTCTTCCTTGTTATACAGGTGCCGGCGCAGCAGATCTTTTACGTTTTTAAACTTTGAAATATGAATGATAAAATCACGCGGCTTGATATAAAGCACTGCGACCAAAAACAATATCGTATTCAACACGCTGATGCGGGAAAAATCAGGGCCGGGCCGGAAGTGCGAAACGCGCTGCTCGGGTGGGGGGTAGTACACATTGATGGGTATCCACTTTATGCCGATCCCCTTCCATGCACACCGCACCAGCACTTCTACTTCAAACTCATACTTGCGGCCATAAAAGTGCATCCCTTTCATCAGGTGAAGAGGGTAGAGCCGGTACCCGCTCTGCGTGTCTGGCGCCTGGATACCCGTATCTACAAAAAACCAGAAGTTGGAAAATTTATTGGCAAAGGTGTTCTTGCCCGGCATATTTTCCTGGTGCAGGTTGCGGGCGCCAATGATGATGGCAGATTTTTCACTGGCCAGCTTTTCCAGGAAAGACGGTAAGTCGGATGCAAAATGCTGGCCATCGCTGTCAATCGTGATCGCATAGTCATAACCCATTTTTACAGCAAGCTCAAAGCCCGCCCTGATTGCCATGCCCTTGCCTTCATTTTTGGGAAAGTTTATTACAGAGAGGTTCGGGAATTTTGCAAGTATTCGCTGCGTATCATCGGATGAACCATCATTTACCACAATAACCCGGCCTGTATAGTGCAGCACATCGCTCATTACCTGGTGCAATGTTCCCGCATTGTTGTAAGTAGGAACTATAACACAGGCATTATGTGCTTCAAACAATTGCTGATATTGGTTATCGGGCTGCTGCAAATACCGGGATTTGCGCAAATAAACGATAAAATCCGGTGTTGTAAAGAATGTACGGCAGTTTTCGGGTCCATATTTCAGGAAAGTCGATAAACAATTTTTATATATCCACGATGAATTATTATAAAAGTAACAGAAAAATATTACTCTGTTAACATTGCAATTCCACTTTTGCAACAATAAAAACTGTCTATTATGTTGCGATATTTACCAGGTGCGCCGGCAAAATCATTTGCATTGATTACCGTCCTTTTTGCGTTACAATTGTTCACCGGTAAGGCATCGGCGCAAACAGACCCTGCACCACAGGTGTTGCCCTATTCGTCTTCCGCTAGCTTTTCAACGCTGCTGGGCGCAACCACTACTTATCCCGCAGGTTTACTTGGAGGTATTGTACCCGGTTCCCTTACGACAACAGTGTTAACAGCGGCTTTTACGTCCAGCGTATCATGTACTGCCGGGCAGACCAATGCGTCAACCTCCCCGTTTGTAGGGGATATGGCACAGAAGATAGGCATACTGTCCAGCTCTTCTACTGTTGAAGGGTTGTGCCTGGCGTTGAACACAACGTCTGTAACATCGGGCAACGTGCAGCTTATATATACTGCCGCTACGCAGGGGCAAACAGCCGGAGGATATATAGATGAGCTGGACCTGCAATACCGGATAGGTACAACTGGCCCCTTTGATACTGTTGCAGGAGCTACCTACCGTAACAATGCGCTGACAACAACCAATACCGCGGTCACGACCGCATACAATCCCGCTACTGTATATGTGGTATTGCCTGCCGCATGTACCAACCAGCCTGTGGTAGAGCTCCGGTGGATACCAAGAAATATATCGGGCAGTGGCATAACGCATCCGGGCTTTTCAATTTCCAATATTACGGCGCAGGCCAATGTAACAACTGAATACTACTCAAAACCTGCCGGTGACCTGTGGACAAATACTACATGGGGCACAAATACGGATGGCACAGGAACCAATCCGTCTAACTTTATTACCGATGGCCAGGTGTTTCACATTTCCAATGGAAACCCCGGATACGTGAGCGCCAACTGGACGGTATCCGGCCTTAATTCGAAAATAATAGTTGATGGAACGGACTTTTATGACACATCAAAAGTGATCACTGCTACTATCGATGTGAATGCAGGCCGAACATTGACGCTCCAGGCGGCTTCGTTCCCCACCCTCGGAAACCTGAGCCCGCTGAGCACAGTAGTATTTTCAGACCAGGCAGGCATGACTGTGCCTAATGCCGCCCCTGCATATGGCAGCGTTACATTCAGTAATTGCACAGTCGCATTGCCCGGCGCCATCCAGAAAATAATGTTTGCAGGAAATTTTACATTGCAAGGTTCCACCTCTTTTATTGGGGCTAATGCCACACTGGGCTACACGCTTGCCTCTTACGGCAACAACCCACAATTAATAAATGCGAACGGACGCCCGCTGACTATCTGGAACCTGGATATAGGCAGCACAAATACCAAGACAGGAGGGGAGCTTTCTCTTGCGGCTAATACAAACATCATCGCTCAAAACAGCGTAATTATGATGTTGTCCGGCGCTACGCCTCTGTTTGCTGATGGCGGCGACACCATAAGTGTTTATAACAACTTTGACTGTGGCGGCTCGGCCTCCGCATATAATTTTACGGGCACTGTAAGCCTTAACACCTGCTGTAGCGGTTCCTGTAATATTCGCGGGGGCGGCTCGTCTTCCAACCCCTGTGTCGCATCCATAAATAACCTGATCGTAAATAACACCAACCAAATAAAGGTAGATCCGTCTTCCGGCGGAATAACTTTTGCTGTGAAGGGGAACCTGATCGTTACGGCTGCCGCAGTGAGCGTTTTTAACTTTCAGAATAATAATGTTTCCGTTGGCGGCAACTTTATTTATAACAATACCAATAATGCTCTGTTTACTATGGGTACCGGTAATCTGATCTTTAACGGAACGGGTGTGCAAACCTATACATCCAGCGTTACCGGAGGCAACTCACTTGGCAACATAACGATGAACAATACCGGCGCGGGCCTTACATTGAACTCACCTTTGAATGTGACCGGCACATCGACGCTCACGCTCACCAGCGGTGTTATTTCCACCGGTGCATACAGCGTTAATATAGCCGCAACCGCTACAGTCGCAGGGGCAAATGAAGCCTCATATGTAATTGGTAACCTATCAAAAACAATGCCTGCTGCAGGCGTTACCGCACTGCCTTTTGAGGTGGGCGATGTTACCTACGCTCCTATAAAACTCACCTTCGGCGGTACCAGCGTGAACAGCGGCAGCATTAACGTAAAATCAACTGCGGGCAAGCATCCATCAGTAGCAACCTGTTATGTGGATACTACCAATTTTGTGAACCGTTACTGGACTGTAACAAATGCAAGCGTATCCCCAACCCCCGCATCGATCGGCGTAGCCTTGAGCTATAATGGCGGAGACATAACCAGCGGCCTGGGCAGCAATACTGGCTATATCATCAGGGAATATACCGGCGGCGCATGGTCAACGATGCTGCCGGAAAACAATACTGCTGCAGCTACAGCCCCGTTGCTCCCATTAGCTTCAACAGCTACCAGTGTGAACCCCACATCGTTTTCCGGCGATTACGTAGCCGGCGCTCCTGACTGTACCACATCACCCGGTACTGCTATAGGCTCACCCGCCGCTATTTGCGGCTCGGGCACAGCCACGGTTACGCTTACCGGCGCTACTTCAAATTCCGGTAATACTTATCAGTGGCAGTCATCTCCAAATGGATCCTCGTGGGCAAACATTACCGGCGCTACAAACGCGGTTTACACATCTTCAGTGATAACTACAACTACTTATTACAGGAGCACTGTAGGCTGTATTCCTATAGGGTCGCCTGTAAATTCAGCCAGTGGTATTGTTACCGTTAATGCATTGCCAGCCAATATATCGGGCAATACGGCCGGCTGCATGGGGCAAAACACTACGTTAAGTGATGCCGCAGGTGCAGGCGCCTGGAGCAGCTCTAATACCGGTATTGCAACTATAGGCTCATCATCAGGAATATACAGCGGGATATCGGACGGAACCACTACTATCACCTATACCTCGCCTGCCACAGGCTGCATGACGACATCTGTAATTACGATTAACACAACGCCTGTGGCGCCGGTGGTATCACCTTTGCTGGTGAGCCTTTGCTCCGGCAGCCCCGCACAGCTTGTAGCTGTTTCCGGCGATACGCTTTTCAGTTCTTTTTCCGTGTCGCATACGGGGCCTTTGAATAAAGCTATTCTTGTAAACACGGCAACCACAGACACTATAAACGTAAACAGCATACCTCCGGGCGCTATCATAACTAATGTTTCCATTACTTTCAGCGATACCACCAATCTTGCTGCTTCGGGTTCAGAATACCGGGACTGGATATACAACCTGCAGGCGCCCAATGGCCAGGTTCTTAACCTGATCGATGGAAGCGGTGGTTCTTCTGCACACCAGAATTTCAGGAACATTTCTGTTGGCTCGGCAGGAACAGTAACCCAAACGGCCCCGCTGGTATCCGGCAATCTGTACATAGCTAAAGCCCTTAACACGGTTCCGACGCTATCTGCGGGAGTACCTGCATCTCTTCAATCGAATGTAACAACGTGGTCCAGCCTGTATTCAGTGCCCAATGGCAACTGGGTATTTATTGCCGATAACACTTATGCGAGCGGGGAGGGCACACTCCAGGCATGGACCATAAATATCTCTTATATCGTTGCTCAAAGCATCACCTGGTCCCCCACTACCGGCCTTTATACCGATGCCGGCGCCAGCTCAGCATACACGGGCACCAGCACTGGTAGCATATATATGAAGCCAACAGCTACGACTACTTATAATGTTACTGCTGCTATTGGCACCTGTACCAGCTCTTCAAACGTTGTTGCTCTTTTTGGCAGCCCTCTTTATGTAGCGGCTATATCCGGGCCATCGGCAGTATGTGCCGGTTCCAGCATAACCATGACCGACTCTACATCAGGCGGGACATGGAGCTGCTCAGGCGCAGCCACTATAGGTTCGTCAACCGGCATCACTATAGGAACGGGGACTACGGCCAGCACTGCTGTTATTACTTATACTTACTCTGATGGCGGCGCGTGTACGCCAGTGAGTGTTTATAAAACAGTTAGCGTAAACCCTGTTCCGGTTGTAAGCGCAATATCGGGCAACTTTAACCTCTGTTATTCCGGTACACCTGTAGCCAGCTCTTTGAGCGATGCGACTTCCGGCGGAGTTTGGAGCAGCGGAAATACTGCTGCCGTTACCATAGATGGTTCGCTGGGTACGGTCAGCGGCATATCGCCAGGCAGCTCTGCGATCACTTACTCTTACAGCAACGCTTTCTGCACTACCAATGTAAATACGACCGTTAATGTATATAGCACACCAACTGCCGTTGCTGTATCGCCATCCTCTTTGTCATTCTGCACAGGCACTACGCCGCAATTGCTTACCGCTTCGGGAGGCGACATTCCGGCAAGTGTCACCGTTTCTTCAGGACCAATATCCGTAATATGCAATACGGTCACGCCTTCTGCTTCGTCCATCACTGTAAGCGGTATCCCTGCGGGGGCAATAGTTACCGGCGTTGCGGCGACTTTTAATGTAAGCTGCAGTTATGATGCCGATGCACAGCTAAACCTCCAGGCTCCTAACGGCAGTGTGATCAACTTATTTTCGGCCACTACCGGCAACAGCGGTGTAAACTTTGTAAACACTACTATCAGTTCTTCCGGCAGCACCCCTATTCCTAACTCATCAACCGGCGCACCATGGACTGGCACTTATGCTGCGTCTAATGGGGCCGTAGCGCCAAATTTTACCGCTTCCGCATATTCCGTAACTACTACATCGTGGGCGCCTCTGGAAGCTGCCAACCCTAATGGGACCTGGACATTGGCAGGCATTGATAATTACAGGGATTCTACGTTTACCATTACTTCATGGTCTGTTACCGTTTCCTATTTGTATCAATCACCTGTAACGTGGGCACCGGTAACGGGTTTATATACCAGTACTTCTGGCACAGCATATACAGGTACGGCAACGGCCACAGTATATACATCTCCAGCCGGTACTACTGTTTATACTGTTTCGGCTACCAACGGAACGTGTGCCAGCAATACAACCATGACTGTATCTATCAGCGCTGCGCCATCAGCTATATCCGGTACCGGTACAATATGCCAGGGCGGAAATACGCTCCTGAGCGACATTACCACGGGCGGCACATGGATCAGCAGCAATACAGCGGTCGCTACTGCGGGCAGCGATGGTACAATCACAGCAGGTAGTATTGCAGGTACATCCACCATCACTTATTCTTTATCAGGAAGTTGCCAGACAACTACAATTGTAACCGTGAACCCAATATCCGCAATATCGGGCGCTTCCCTGGCCTGCCTTGGCGGGCCGTCTTTCTCCTTGAGCGATGCCACAAGCGGCGGCGCCTGGAGCAGCGGTAATACGGCCGTGGCTGCGGTCGGGTCATCCGGCATTATTACTATAGGTGCCGCTGCCGGAACCAGCGCGATTTCCTACATTATGCCATCGGGATGCAGCGCAGTAACAACCATTACCGTCAACCCAATACCTCCTGCGCCTCTTTTTTCACCTTCGTTTGTCAGCGTATGCCCCAGCGGCCCTGCGCAGTTAGTAGCAGCTTACGGAGATTCCGTTACCGGGCCAATAGTTGATTCAACCGGGCCGATAGCTATGCCGCTTTTCTCAGTAACGCCCACTGCCAGCAGCATTACCGTAAACGGAATACCTGCAGGTGCGGTCATTACGGCCGTAAGGGCCACGATCAACGGGCATGGCACCGGGGCCGGCAATTCAAAGGAATATAATTTCGCCTACAACCTTATGGCGCCGAATGGTAATATTATATCACTGACCAATGCACAGGGTAGTTCCAGCATCAGCGACTTCCGCTATATTACGTTTGGCTCTGACGGCGCTGTACCTATACCTGCAGGCGCATCGCCTGGCGGCCTTTACATTTCCGGCAATGACTATGTTGCAAACCTTGCAATCGGTGTGCCGGCGGGCATAACTGCGGGATACCGGTCAAATGTGGCCTCATGGTCAGGTTTATATGGTACGCCTGACGGCATATGGACGCTCATTGGCGCGGCTACTTACAATCCGGCAGCAGGCCTGGATACACTTAAGGGCTGGTCGCTGAGTATATCTTATTATGTGCCGCCTGCTTCAGTAACCTGGGCGTCAACATCCGGCTTGTTTACTGATGCAGGGGCGGTTACTGCCTATACCGGCACATCTGCCGCCAGTTTGTATGCGGAGCCGGGCGCAACAACGGTTTATACAGTAACAGCCACACTTGGAACCTGCAAGAGCTCTTCGCATTTTACAGCGTCTGTTAACACTACGCTTTATGTTCCTGTTGTTTCCGGATTGTCCGGTGTTTGTGTCGGTTCTGCGATCACACTCACTGACTCCGTAAGCGGCGGAGCGTGGAGCAGCACCAGCAGTAATGTTTCCGTGGGCGCATCAACCGGTACAGTTACCGGGGTTACCGGCGGCACTGCTGTTGTTACCTATACTTATACGAGCGGCATTTGCCAGGGCACCGCAAGCAAGACAATAACAGTAAATGCATTGCCTTCACTTGGTGCGATCAGCGGAACAACTAACCTCTGTATCAGCGGATCTCCGGCATCGTTGCTAAGTGATATGCCTGCCAGCGGCACATGGACCAGCGGCAACACTTCTGTTGCCAGTATAGGGACTTCAGGTAATCTTACGGCGCTGTCTGTAGGTACCTCTGCGGTTACTTATACCTACAGCGATGGCACCTGTGTGAACAGTGTAACAGCAACGGTAAACGTAATGAACACACCTTCTGCGGTCACTATCTCTCCTTCGGCAGGCAGCTTGTGCCCCGGCAATGCACCTGTAATGCTTGTAGCCGCAGGGGGTATCCTTCCGGTTACAGCGTCTGCCACGACCGGTACGATCAGCATACCGGCAACAACGCCTTCTGTTGTTGTTACAGCTCCGCTTACGATCAGCGGTTTGCCCGCGGGCGCTACAATTACGGGTGTTGCCGTGACATTAAATTTTACATCCTCATTCCTCCGGGATTATCAGTTCAACCTGCAGGCACCGGATGGAAACATACTCAACCTCGTAAACCCGGTATCAACAGGGCCAACAAGCGCATCCTATACTAATACGATACTCAGCTCTGTAGGCGTTGCCACATTAAGTGGCGGCAGCAGCAGCTCGCCATTTACCGGCACCTTTGCAGCAGATGCAGGCACGGTAAATATCCCGGGTTATGCGTCTAATGTAACCAGGTGGGATTCGCTTTTCAGGATGCCAACCGGTACCTGGACGCTGATCGGGTATAATAACTCCAGTTTTACGAACGCAGGTTCGGCCCTTACCGGGTATGCGATAACGATTAGCTACACTATCCCTGTTGCCGCTACCTGGGCTCCTTTGACAGGGCTGTACACCAACTCAACGGCAACAACAATATATGCCGGCACTCAAACAGATACCGTTTATGCTGCGCCATCAAGCGGTGTTGTTACCTACACCGATACGGCAAGGAATGGTTTCTGCGCCAGCGCAACAGGCAGTGCAACAGTTACTGTAAACGCATTGCCGGTAATATCCGGAAGCCTCAGTGTTTGTGCAGGGTTCACTACCACGCTCAACAGTGCTCCCGCAGGCGGCACATGGGCCGCTACCGGCAGCGCGTCTGTGGATGGCTCAGGAAATGTTACTGCGGGATCAACTCCCGGCACTGCCACGATAACTTATACCGCGCCGGGTGGTTGTTCTGCGATAGCTATTGTAACCGTCAACGCTAATCCCGGAAGCATAAATGGCAATCTTGCTGTATGCCGCGGGCTTACTACACAGCTTTCTGATTCCTTTGAAGGCGGCACCTGGAGCAGCAGCAGCCCAGCCAACGCTTCTGTTGGTTCCGGAACAGGCCTCGTAGCTGGCGTTGCAGGCGGCACTACTTCTAATATCACCTATACATTGTCAACAGGCTGTATGGCCAGTGCCATTGTAACCGTTAATGCATTACCCGGCGCCATCACCGGTAACCTTACTGTATGCCCTAATGCTACAACACAACTGAGCGATGCCGGCGGCGGCTCCTGGACCATCACCAGCCCAAATGCAAATATAGATGCGTCATCGGGCCTGGTTACCGGTGTCACCAGCGGCACTACGGCCGCGGTTACCTATACCTTGCCAACGAGCTGCTCCGTAAATGCTATAATAACCGTGAATGTAAGCCCGGCTTCTATCACGGGTACACTTACGGTATGTGTGGGGGCCAGCACCCAGCTTACAGATGCGGGCGGCGGTACATGGGGCAGCAGTGCTCTTGCTAATGCTACTGTATCCGGTACCGGATTAGTGCATGGGCTTGCAGGCAATACCACGGCTACTATTACATATACTGCTCTTAATACCTGTACAGCTACAGCAATAGTAACTGTTAACCCATTACCCGGTAGTATCACCGGTACACTTACCGTGTGCCCGTCAGGAACTACCCAGCTTACTGATGCAACCGGCGGCGGTACCTGGGTTTCACTCAGCCCTAATGCAAGTGTTAATGGATCCGGGCTGGTTACGGGGATAGACCAGGGCACTACAGCTACAATTACTTACTCGTTATTAACCGGATGCAGTGTATCAACGGTAGTTACTGTTGATCTTTTGCCATATGAAATATCGGGCAGCGGCACGGTTTGCCAGAATGCAACGATCACTTTAAGCGATGGAATGGGCGGCGGAACATGGAGCACCGTTTTTGGAAATATTACGGTTGATGGATCAGGTAATGTTACAGGGATTAGCGGCGGAAGCGCCCAGGTTACCTATACGCTTGGCACAGGCTGTTCTACAACCACATCAATTTTAGTTAACCCCGCTCCTTCAGCAATATTGGGAGCAGACAGTGTTTGTGTTGGCTTAACTACCAGCCTGAGCGATGAAGGCGAGGGGACATGGGGCGGCGGCAATGCTAATGCTTCTGTTGATCCTTCCGGCATGGTTACCGGGTTGGGCGCGGGAACATCTGTTATTACTTATACATTACCAGTTACAGGATGTTATACGGTGCAGACAGTAACGGTTAATGCTATGCCATCATCCATTCTTGGTACTCCCGTGGTATCGGTAGGATACACTACTACATTGAGCGATGCAGGCGGCGGCACATGGAGTGAGAACAATGGAAATGTTTCAGTAGGCAGCACAGGGTTGGTTACAGGCGTCGCTACCGGCACATCGGTTATATCCTATACTTTGGCTACCGGCTGCTATGCTACAATTATTGCTACCATTAATGCTACTCCTCCGGCAATAACCGGTTTGATGGCCGTATGTGTGGGATCATCAACTACACTGAGCGACGCGGGCGCCGGTACATGGGGCAGCAGCAGTGCTAATGTTTCTGTAGGTGCTACAACGGGCACAGTTAGCGGTGTTACAGCAGGCACTGCGGTTATTACATTTACTTTTAGTGCAGGGGGTACGGTTTTCGCTACGGTAACGGTTAATGGTTTACCTGATGTGATTAGTGGGCCGGCAGTTGTGTGCCGTGATGCAAACATTACGCTCAGCGATGATGTGGCCGGTGGTGTCTGGACCAGCACTGAAAATGCAAGCGTGGGTGGTACAACAGGGATCGTTACCGGGGTCAATGCGGGAACTGCAAACATAACTTATACTTTACCTATAACCGGTTGTTATATAATAAAGGCTGTCACGGTCAATCCATTGCCATTGTCCATAACAGGCACTGCTAATGTGTGTGTTGGGTTAACTACCACCCTCACCGACCTGACGACAGGCGGAACATGGAGCAGCAGCAGTACCGCTAATGCTACAGTGGGTACCTCCGGTATCGTTTTGGGTATAGCAGGTGGCGAGGTTACTATTACCTATACGGCGGGCGGCTGTTATACAACGGATGAGTTTGTTGTTAATGCTTTGCCGGGCGCTATTTTGGGCAACGCAAACGTTTGCGCTGGCCTTACTACCAGCCTGAGCGATGGGGGTGAGGGTACCTGGAGCAGCAGTAATGGAAATGCGGCCATAGGAGTGGAATCAGGCATGGTTACCGGCAACACTGCCGGTACTTCAACAATTACCTATATGTTGTCAACAGGCTGTATTATGACTGCTGTTGTAACAGTGAACGCAGTGGTTGTGCCATCGGTAAGCATCTCGGCGGCGCCGGGCGATACGGTATGCTCTGGCATAGCGGTACTCTTTACGGCTACTCCGTTTAACGGCGGTGTACCCGCGTACCAGTGGTCGCTAAATGGGGCGCCCATCACAGGGGCTACCAGCAACACTTATAATTATACGCCTGCAAACACAGATGTTGTCAGTGTCATGCTTGCCAGCAGCGCAATGTGCGCAATACCTGCAACTGCAACTGATGCCGTCACTATGACAGTGATAACTGCAGACACAAGTTCGGTGCATATTTCTGTGGCGCCGGGAGATACGGTATGCCAGGGTTCTTTTGCTTTGTTTGCCGCTGCCGGTTTACATGGCGGTACTGCACCCGTATATCTGTGGTGGGTAAATGGCACGCAAGTGGACACGGGCGTTACTTACGGATATTTCCCTGTGCTTAACGATAATATATATTGCAAACTCGTGAGCAACCAGCAGTGCATAGCTACGGATACTGTTGCGAGCAATCATATAACCATGCAGGTGGACACATCATATATCCCGGTCGTGGAGATATTTGCAACACCTGGAAATGCGGTAGGGCCGCTGCAGGCAGATACATTCAGGGCGGTAGTGAGTAATGCCGGGCCGGTGACCGCGTACCAGTGGTTTGTGAATACCACGCTTATAGCAGGAGCTACAACAGATATATATACAGGGTCAGATTTCTCAAATAATGATTCTGTGTCCTGTGTGGTGGTAAGCGCCGGGCCCTGCGGATATGCCTCATTCAATGCTGTGAAGATCACAATTCTGTACGAAGGTGTGCAGCAGGTATCGCAGGGCAGCAGCAGCATAAGGCTGATGCCCAACCCGAACAAGGGGCAGTTCACCATTAAAGGATCGCTGGCTGCAAAGGGCGATGAAGATGTAGCTGTGGAAATAACCGATATGCTGGGCCAGGTGGTATATAAAAATACTATAAAGGCTACGGGTGGAAATATTAACGAACCGGTATCACTGAACAGCGATCTTGCCAACGGTATGTACCTGTTGAATCTTCATTCAGGCAATGAAAATATTGTGCTGCATTTTGTGATCGGACGATAGTTTTATTGTTTAAAAATTTTTGAAAAGGAGTGGGCTGCGTTATGCAGGTTGCTCCTTTTCGGTTACTGAGAAAATTACAGAATAGTTTATTTTTATTTTTTCGATAGTATGAAAACTCAGTACGGATTTAATATTTCACTGCAATTAAAACTCTGCGTATTGCTGTTTGCAGTATCTGTTTTGTTGTATGCTAACTCTATTAGTAACGGATATGTATATGATGATTCATCAGCTATAACGGGTAACGTTATTGTGAAGAAAGGTATTGGCGCTATACCGGAAATACTTGCAACTCCCTACCGGCTGGGTTTTTTTAAAACCAGCGGAGACCTGTACCGGCCACTTTCATTAGTCATGTTTGCGGTAGAATATAATATTCTTCCCAATGAGGCTTGGTTGAGCCATTTGATAAATATTTTACTATTTGGCGGATGTGTAGTGGCGCTTTTTCTTTTTTTAAATAAACTCATGGATGGTAAAAAAATGACGGTTGCCTTTATGGCAGCTTTGTTCTTTTCTTTTCATCCTGTCCATACAGAAGTAGTTGCGAATATTAAAAGCAGGGATGAGTTGCTTAGCTTTTTCTTTGGCTTTTTGTCTCTGAATATGTTTACATATTACATGGATCGGGGTGCAAAAACTAAATTCATTTTGGGGACGATTTTTCTTTTCTTGGCATTTCTCTCCAAAGAGACCGTTATTTCTTTTTTAGCCGTGGTTCCGCTGATTTTCTTTCTTTATATTAATGAGAACCGGAAAAGAGCCATTTACATTACGCTGGCTACGGTTGGGGTATCGGTACTCTTTATTTCGATCAGAACCTATATTTTGACAAAATACAATGCTAATGATACGTTTTCAGTCAGCTTTTTTGATAACCCCTTGAGTGCATATGATTTGAGTCACCGCTTAGCAACCACGATCTTTATTCTCGGTAAGTATTTAATGCTATTGCTGGTCCCTTATCCGCTTATCAGCGATTATGCATATAATAGTATTCCGGTGCGTGCTATTGGAGATGTAGCTGTGGTGTTTTGGCTCGTAGTATATCTTGCTTTGATATTTCCGGGGATATATTCAGTGCTGAAAAGGAAAAAGAATTACTGGGCATTCGGGATATTATTCTATGTGTTTACGATTGCGTTATTCTCAAACATCGTTTTTTTAATTGGCGCCGAAATGGCGGAACGCTTCCTTTTTTTACCCTCCGCTGGCTTTTGTTTGCTGTTTGCCCTTGCTATGGAAAAATGGATCACAGGACCTGTTACTGTCAATGAAATATTGAAGAGTACTAAGGTGTGGGCCATACTCGCACCTGTGCTGCTTATTTTTTGCAGCATTATTATCGTGAGAAATGGCGAGTGGAAAGACAATCTTACTTTATATAAAGCAGATGTTGTTAAGTCGCCTGATGATTGCCGGCTTTATTATAATGTGGCCAGTGAATTGTTAGTTACCTCGTATTATCTGGAAACCAAGCCGACAGTAAAACAACAGATCTTAAAAGATGGAATAGCTGCTATGAGGCATTCAATAGGAATATATCCGAGGTATAAAGACGCAAATGCAAGGTTAGCGTATGCCTATTTTCTTGACCGTAAATATGACTCATCTGAATATTATAACCTGGCAGCTTTGGAGATAATACCCAATGACAGCGTTGCATTATCAAACCTTACCGGAGTCTATTTTGCAGAACACAAAGACACGGCAGCGCTGGCCATATGCAAAAAAATGATCGCGAAGTATCCTGATAACTATTCTTTCTATTTTAATGCAGGTGTGTGCAACTATTATATGCACCAGTATGATTCTGCAATCGTATATTTTCAAAAAACATTGCAGCTTAAGCCGGATCTGGATAAGGCCCGTGCGCTGATGGCTGATGTTGATAAGCATCGCGGGCAGGCTGAAAAATAGTACCCGGTGTATGTGCATTCAACCACAAGGCGCGCTAAGAAATTCACAAAGATCACCAGGCACATTTTTTTGCACTTTATGCTTGACCTTCGTGCCCTATGCGGTTAATTTTTTACTGTATCCACTACCTTAATGGTATGCGTGAAGGGCATGTAGTTTTTTAAAACCGGCAGTGACATTATTAATACAAACCAAATTTTTCTCCACAAATAACAATAAGGTTTCAGTAGCTTAATGTTTTGATAACATTGCCTGTGGCTCATTTACATGGCATTAACAACAATTGATTTTTACATTTTTTCGCAACGATTTGTTCATAATTGCATAACATACAAGGTTTGATTTGGTAACAATTGGTGGGCATATTTGCATCCTAAAATCTCCCCCGATTATGTTACCAGC
Source organism: uncultured Bacteroidota bacterium (assembly GCA_903887415.1). GTDB lineage: Bacteria > Bacteroidota > Bacteroidia > Chitinophagales > Chitinophagaceae > Nemorincola. Next base: position 42,291 of record CAISPO010000025.1, read on the forward strand.
ACTACACACCAAATTTGCGAAATCACTCGCCTGCGCCAGTATCTTCGCGTCATTGTTCCTGATTGCCGGGACGGCAACTGCACAGTTTACCAGAGGAAGCCTTGTTGTTGAAAGAATGGGAACAGGTTCCGCAGCATTAAGCAGCGCATCAGCACAGGTGTACTTAATGCAGTTTGCTACAACCGGGGGAGCCCCTACCTACACTGTAGCAATACCTGCTACAGGAACCCCTAGTCTAACGGCTGCCGGCAGTTCTACCGCAGAGGGTATTCTTGGTACGTCTGCAGAAAGAGATGTGCTGATCCTGCCTGGTTATTCGGCGGCGGCAGGTGTATCAGCTATCTCATCAACAACCGCCTCGGCTAATCCCCGTGAGCTTTTTAAGATATTCCCGAACGGAAGCTATTCACTTGCGGCTACGACAAATACTTTTGGAGGAGCCGCACGCGGCGGTACTTCTTCCCAGGGCAGTAATTATTTCTTAGCAACGTCAGGGAATGGTGTAATAGCTTTTCCAGGTGCTAACACCCCTGTTCAGGTCGAAACTACTACTACAAACAGCCGCGGCGCGGTTGTGTATAATGGACAGCTATATATAACTTCGGGTTCAGCAAACCAAGAACTGATCAAAGTCGGAACGGGCGTACCAACGGTCTCCGCAACTTCATGTACAACCGTTACTCCGACAGGTGGTGGTGACCCGGGTACAATATCATTCAGCCCCGATGGAAGTAAGCTTTATATAGCTGATGGTACTGGCGGTATTTCAAAATTTGTGAATAGCTCAGGCACTTATACCCTTGCCTACACTTTTAGCGTTAGTGCAACTTCGGCACTGATAAGCGGAAGAGGCATTGCTGTTGATTATTCGACACCAAATGCTAAAATTTATGCTGTTGACGCCAGCACGCTAAGTAATATCATTGCGTTTACTGATGCGGGTGTTGCTTCTGTAGGAGTTACTACTTTAGCCACTTCGCCGACAAATACACTTTACAAAGGTATCCAGTGGGCACCTGCTACTTATGCAAGTGTTGCGGTTTCGGGTGCAGCGAGTGTTTGCAGCGGTGGTACATCTTCATTCCTGATCACAGGTAACCCCAATGCTGCAATACATTATAACATTAACTCGGGTTCAACCGTTGCCGCCACTTTAGGTAATAATGGATTATTAACTGTTTCAACCGGTGCTATTAGTTCGGCGGCAACTTTAAACTTAGTGGATATTACTTCTGCCAACTCATTGCTTACTTCTCTTTCGGGCAGTGCAACTGTAAATATCACTGCTCCGCCAGCACCAACATTATCTCCGGCTACTGCTGCAATCAATACCGGCTCACCACAGATACTGACATTTGGCGGCGCCAGCGGAGACGTAATTACCTATACATGGACCGGAGGCGGACCGGCAACAACAACAATAGGTGCCGGGGGCACTTCCACTGTCAGTGTTACACCACCACTTGCAGGAACTTATACTTATTCTATTACGAGCGCTACATCCGCATCAGGATGTACTAACTCGGCACCTACCGGCAGTGTAACTTCCGTACTAACAGTGACCGATGTGCCGTTCGCCAACTTTATTGGCAGCGGCACGAACGCCTGTAATGGTGTTCCTGCTTCTATTGCTATCACCGGTAACGGTGGCGGTACTGTTACTTATGGCGATGGTACAACGCCAGGCCTTACAGTAGTATTAAGTGGTTCAGGCGGTACAGGTACAGCAACGCTTACGCCGACATTATCAACCGGCGTTGTTACTTATACATTAACCAGTGTACAACCCTTGGGCGCCGGCTCTCCAACTTCGGTTAGCGGCAGCTTTGCGGTAACGGTTAATCCTACACCTACTTCAATAAATGGTAACCTGGCAGTATGTGTTGGCGCTTCAACTACGCTCACTGATGGCTTCTCCGGTACATGGAGCTCTGTTAACGGTTCAGGTTCTGTTACCATCGGCTCCGGCAGTGGCTCGGTAGCTGGTGTATCAGCAGGTACGGCTACAATAGTATTTACTTCTACGGCAGGCTGTACGACAAGCTCTTTGGAAACAGTGAATGCGTTGCCTTCAGCGGGTAGTATTTCCGGCGCATCAAGTGTTTGCTTAGGCAGCACAATTTCATTATCTGACGCTACAGGCAGCGGAGTATGGAGCAGCACAACTCCAGGCAACGGTTCTGTTGACGTTTCGGGGAATGTTACTGGTGTAGTTGCCGGTACCACTACCATATCTTATACTGTAACGGACGTGAACGGCTGTATGGCTTCGGCGACGCAGGTGGAAACAGTTAATCCGGCAGCTAATGCAGGTACGGTCACCGGCCCATCGGTGGTTGCCGGTACATCGAGTATCACATTAAGTGATGCGGTAGCAGGCGGTACATGGAGCAGCTCAAACACTTCTGCTGCTACGGTGGTAGGGTCAACAGGTGTTGTGACTGCTGTTGCGCCGGGTACAACAACCATTTCTTATACGGTTACGAATTGCGGCACGGCAACAGCAACTTATAATGTGACTGTGCGGGCAACGTATTTTACACACGGGAACTTAGTTGTGGAACAGGTACAGGCAGGCGGCACCAGCGCAGCTTCTCCGGTCGTGCTGATCGAATATGCTCCTGTTGCTTCTGCATCTGTAGTTTCCACTTTATCTATACCTTCTTCAGTCAGCGGTTCCGAGTTAACTGTGAGCGGCACTGCTGCGGCAGAAGGTTTCATGACATTATCTGCAGAAATGGACCGCCTTGTTTTAGACGGTTATGATACTGCCGCTACTACAGCATCAGTTGCTTCTACCATCGCTCCAAGAAACGTTGCCACTGTTGACGGTTATGGTAATATTTTATTCCCTGCTGAGACCAGGGTATTTGGCGCAAATAACATGCGTGGCGCCACAGCATCCGGAACTAATTATTTCGGGGTTGCTAAAACAAATGGTGTTGTAGATATGAATAACGGCACTTTACTTTCAAGCTCAAACGTAAACAACAATCTTATAGAAATATTTGGCGGTAATGTTTACATCTCTTCGGCTAAAACAGGAACCGGTTTTGAAGGCATCAGCCAAATGGGCAGTGTAGGTACTTCAACAGTTACCGGCCAGACAGAAACACTTGTGGCAGCAGATGGTTCTTCTGCCAACGGGCCCCAAGGATTTGCTGTCAGCCCTGACGGACATACAATGTATGTTGCTGACGGTACAAATGGTACCTTAAAGTACACGAGGGCGGGAACTACTGGCGCATTCACTCTTGCTTCCGGCGGTTATACCGCAGGCGCTGTTAACGCTACACCCGTTGCCGGTATTGCAGTTAACTTCTCAGCACCAGGCGGCGCTATGATATATGCCACTACTTTTACCTATACTAATATAATAGGTTTCCAGGATGCAGGCGCTACAACTACTACTATAACTACAGTAGCTGCTACAACTGCTGCTACACCATTCAAGGGTTTGATGTTTGCTCCTTCCTGCTTTGCAAGTGCTACCGCGACCACTGCTTCATTATGCGGCAGCGGCAATAGCTCGGTTGTTATCACTGGTAACCCTACCGGCGTTGTTTCTTACAATGTGAACGGAGGATCTACACAAACCATAACTCTTGATGCCACAGGCAGCAATACAGTTACACTTACAGGGATTACTGTAACAACAACAGTTAACCTGCTGAGCATATCAACAACAGCTTGTTCTTCAGCGCCACTTTCCGGTAGTGCTATTGTGTCGGTTAATCCAATCCCCGCGCCAACATTATCTCCGGCAACTGCATCACTGGGAACAGGTACCAGCCAGGTATTAACTTTCACCGGCAATTCCGGTGATGTTATTACTTATCAATGGTCAAGCGGCGGCGTACCTACAAGCACTACAGTAACAATAGGCGCCGGCGGCACTGCTACGGTTAGTGTATTGCCACCAAGCGCTGGCAGCTATACTTACCAGGTAACGAGCGCTACTTCAGCATTTAGCTGTACTAACTCATCACCTACTGGCAGCATTACTTCGGTATTATCGGTAAGCGATGTGCCATTTGCCAATTTTATCGGCAGCGGTGAGAATGCCTGTATCGGCCTTCCTGCTTCAATAGTTATACAGGCTAATGGAGGCGGATCTGTTGTTTATGGAGACGGCACGTCAACTTATACAGTTACCGCGAGCGGTTCCGGAGGTATAGGAACAGCTACGATCACAGCAACATTACCACTTGGTGTTACTACTTATACATTAACCAGCGTACAACCTATAGGCGCTGCATCACCGAGTGCGGTTAGTGGCAGCTTTGCCGTAACGGTTAATCCAATACCTGATGCGATCTCCGGCAGCTTAAACGTATGCGTTGGCGGAACAGCTACCGTAACCGATGATATCTCCGGTACATGGAGCACTACGGATATTTCTTTTGCTACTGTTGTTTCAGGCACAGGAGTTGTAACCGGTGTATCCGCTGGTACAGCGAATATTACCTTTACATCTGCAGCCGGTTGTAAAACAACCGCTGTTGAAACTGTAAATGCCGGGCCTGCTGTTTCTCCGATCTCAGGCACAGGCGCGATATGTGCGACGGCTTCTTTATTGCTTACTGACGGTACAAGCGGCGGTGCATGGAGCACAGCAAGCAGCAATGTGACTGTTGGTACAGACGGAACGGTAACAGGAGTTAACGCTGGTACGACAGCTACTGTAAGTTATACAGTAACTGGCGGCATGGGATGTCAAACATCTGTTACTGCTATAGTAACCGTTAATCCAGCAGCTAATGCAGGTACGATCACCGGCCGGACGCAGGTGGTTCGCACAGAAAGCATAGCATTAAGTGATGCAATATCGGGTGGTACCTGGAGCAGCTCAAACACTTCCGCTGCAACAGTTGTAGGGTCAACAGGTGTTGTGACCGGTATTGCTGCGGGTACAACAATAATTTCTTATACGGTAGTGAATTGCGGCACAGCAACAGCTACTTATAATGTGACCGTGAAAGCTACATATTTTACACCCGGCAACTTGATAGTAGAACAGCCACAGGGCAATTCCAGCGCAGCTACTCCTGTAGTGCTCATTGAATATGCCCCTACGGCTTCTGCTTCTATAGTGTCCACTTTATCTATACCTGCTACAACCAGCGGTTCCCAGCTTACCGTAAGCGGCTCGGCTGCGGCGGAAGGCTTCATGACATTATCTGCAGAAATGGACCGCCTTGTTTTAGACGGTTATGATGTTACCGGTGGTGTGGCAAGTGTTGCAGCTACCACAAATCCAAGGAATGTTGCTACTGTTGACGCCCTGGGTAATATCTTATTCCCTGCTGAAACTAATGCATTTGGCGCAAATAACATGCGTGGCGCGACAGCATCGGGAACTAATTATTTCGGTGTTGCTAAAACAGTTGGTGTTGTAGATATGAATAATGGCACAACACTTTCCAGCTCAGATGTAAACAATCATATAATACAGATATTTAACGGCAATGTTTATGTGTCTTCAGCTTCAGGAAGTTTCATGGGCATTAGCCAGATGGGCAGTGTAGGTACTTCAACTGTTACCGGCCAGACGGAGACACTCCTGGCAGCAGACGCTTCTGCTAACGGGACAGAAGAATTTGCGATCAGCCCTGACGGACATACACTGTATGCAGCATCAGGTACATCAGGTACTTTAAAATTCACAAGGGCCGGAACTACAGGCGCTTTTACCCTTGCTTCTGGTGGCTATACTTCAGGGGCTGTTAACGCTGTACCGGTTGCCGGCCTTGCAGTTAACTTCTCAGCTCCCGGCGGCCCTATGATATATGCTACCAACTTTACGTATACCAATATAATAGGGTTCCAGGATGCCGGTTCTACGACTACTACAATAACTACTGTAGCTACTACAACTGCTGCTGCTCCGTTCAAGGGCTTGATGTTTGCCCCTTCCTGCTTTGCAAACGTAACCCCGCTTACTGCGGGTGTATGTAATGGCAGCAACGGTGCTGTAATTTTCACAGGTAACCCAACCGGTACGGTATCTTACAATATTGGCGGCGGTTCTACAATGACTGCTGTTCTTGACGCTACCGGCAGCGCTACTGTGAGCACAGGCGCTGTTACGGCCCCTACTACAGTTAACCTGCTGAGCATATCAACTATTGCTTGTTCTTCTGCTCCTGTTTCCGGCAGCGCTACAGTAACTGTTAACCCGGCACCAGTTGCCCAGACTGTAACTGGTGGCGGTCAATACTGCCCTGCCGCAGCAGGCGCACCGGTAGGTTTATCGGGTTCTGAGTCTGGTGCGAGCTATAGCCTGTACAATGGCGCTACCCTGGTAACCACAATAGCGGGTACAGGATCTGCAATTTCTTTTGGCCTTCAGCCAACCGGTACTTATTCAGCAGTTGGCACTTATACTGCCACCGGCTGCAGTGGGAATATGACCGGAGCGGTTTCAACTTCACCGTATTCACTGCCTACAGCTACTATTGCCGGGTCAACCAGCATATGCTCCGGGGCATCTGCAACTATATCAGTAGCAGGCGGCACTCCGTTTGCAAGCATAGCGCTGAACCCTTCCGGTTCATTTACACTGGATGTCAGCGGTAATGGCAGCACCACAGTTAACCCATTAGTATCCACTACTTATACAGCAACAGTAACCTCTTCAGCAGGCTGCGCTACTCCTGCTTCAGGAAGTGTTGTGATCACTGTTAATCCAACATCTGTTACTTCAATAAACGGTAATTTATCGGTTTGCGGTATGGGCACAACAACACTTACCGATGCTACTACCGGCTCTACCTCATCAACATGGACCAGCGGTAATACTGCAATTGCAACCGTAGGTGCTACTACCGGTATTGTAACTGGTGTTGCTTATGGCTCTGCTCCTATTACATATACAATAGTAAATAGCTGTGGTACTTATACAACCGCCATGACCGTTTCTGTTAATCCTACACCTCTTGCACCGGTTGTTACACCGGGTGAGCTTAGTTTCTGCTCATCCACTGCAGCCCAACTGGCAACAGCTACCGGTGTCATTACCGGCACTATAGTTGATTCTACAGGATATATTACCGCATTAATGGTTTATTCTGTTCAGGCTACCAGCACCCTTAATGTGGCTGGCATACCGGCAGGCGCTACGATCACTTCGGTACGTGCTACAGTAAATGCAGCTGGTACCAGCACCGGCAACTCCAAGCAATATAATATGGGCTTTAACCTTAAAGCTCCTGACAATAGTATTATCAGCTTGAGCAACGGCCAGGGCAGTAGTACACTCCTCCCCGGTTTCAATTTTGTGACATGGGGTTCTGATGGCTCAACCGCTAACCCCGGCACAGGGGGTGCAACTCCTTACGTTTCCGGTAATGACTATATTGCAAACCTTGCTACGAGTGTACCTTCTGGTTTTGCTGCGGGGAACAAGTCAACTATCAATAACTGGGCAGGCCTCAATACTATGCCAAATGGTAACTGGACACTTTATGCGGGTTCGACTTACAATAACGCCACATCTATTGACACCTTCCATGGCTGGTCTATCACTATTACTTATACCATGTCTCCCACTTCTGTGACCTGGGCTCCGTTCACAGGTTTGAATGGCGGATCATACGCTGGCGCTTCAACTACTACAGTTAACGTATTGCCTGCAACCTCTACTGTTTATACAGTAACGGCTTCTGTAGGCTCGTGCAGCAGCTCATCAACGCTTGTTGCTACTGCTTCTCCATCATCAACGCTTTATGTTCCTGCGGTTAGCGGAGCATCTGCGGTATGTGTCGGCGCTACTAAAACATTGACTGACCTGGCTTCCGGCGGTACCTGGAGCAGCAGCAGCCCAACAGTTGGTTCTGTTAATGCGGCTACAGGAGTTGTAACTGGTTTAACAACAGGCACTACTACTATCGTTTATACACTTAGCAATGGTTCAGGTTGTTCAGGCACATCTTCCTCAATAGTTACGGTGAATGCTCCAACAGCTCCCGGCGCTATATCAGGCAGCACAAGTATCTGTACTTCCTCGCCAACAACGCTTAGCGATAGCCCTTCAGGCGGCGTATGGAGCAGCAGCAATACTGCTTTTGTTACTATTGGGTCGTCTTCAGGTATAGCAACTGCCGCAGGCACTAATTTAGGTACCTCTACCATCACTTATACTTATACCGATGTAAACGGATGTATCAGCACCGTAACTACTAATGTTACCGTTGTGGCAACACCAACGCCGATAACCGTATCGCCTGCTTTCACTTCCATTTGTCCCGCTGCGAATTCCGTATTTCTCACTGCCACCGGCGGTGCCGTAAGAGGCCCAGCAGTAGCTACTACCGGTAATATATTATCTACAATAGGCACCACTTCTTTGTCGGCAACTACATTTCCTGTTACCATCAGCAACGTGCCTGCCGGCGCGACTATTGATAGTGTGACTGTTACCATCAATGATTTGACAGCCCCCTACGTTGGAGATTGGGTTATTAACCTTAAGGGCCCAAATCCAACAACTAATATTCTTAACTTATCTAACCTCGGTGGTACCCATGGCGCAGGTTCATTCACTAATCTTGTTGTGAGTTCGGTGGGCACGGCTTCCATTACAGCCACCACTACAACGGGAGATGTTATGGCAATGGCTGCCAGCGGTGTAGGCCCTGCAAGTTATTTGTCAAATACCACATCATGGACTTCTTTGTTGAACAGCGGATCTCCTAATGGTACCTGGACGCTTATTGCCTATCTTAACGATGGTACGTTCTCCAGCGCTTCTTATTTTACTGGCTTTTCCGTAAACGTTTACTATTCAGTGCCATATTCAGGCGCAGTATGGTCTCCTGCTGCTAACCTGTACACTAATTCAGGTGCAACAACGGGTTATGATGGTGTTAGCGCTACAAATACTATTTATGCATTGAATCCTTCTACCGCCACTAATGGTACTTATAATTTCGCTGCAACGTCAACTAATGGCGCTTGTGCTTCTGTGGGTACTTCTACTGTGGTCCTCAATTCTACGCTTGCAGTGCCTGCAATTACAGGTACAGCGAGTGTTTGCCAGGGATTAACAACTACTTTGTCTGACCCCGCAACCGGTGGTACATGGAGCACCACAGACGGCACGGCAACTGTTGTAAGTTCTACAGGTGTAGTTACGGGTGTTTCTGCAGGTACAGCTACGATATCATACAACCTTACAGTTGGCGGATGTTCGGGTTATAACACACAGGTGGTTACCATAAATCCTTTACCTGTTATTTCTCCGATCGGCGGCAATACAAACGTATGCCTCGGCACACCTAACACATTGAGCGACGGTACTACAGCCGGCACATTCGCATGGAGCAGCAGCAATACTGCCATTGCAACTATCGGTTCGTCTTCGGGTACGGTAACTGGCGTTTCTACCGGTACTTCTACTATTACTTATTCTTATAACAACGGTACCTGTGGCAGCTATGTTACGACCAACATAAATGTTTCATCCATCCCTGGTGCAGTTACCATGTCTCCCGCGTCAGCAAGTATCTGTCCTTCAGGTCCTCCTACATTGCTTTCAGCGGCGGCTACAGCTACGGCTACGGCTACGTTCTCTTCCGGGCCTATTAGCGTAAGTGTCAGCACAGTTACTCCTGTGCCAAATACTATCAACGTGAGCGGTATTCCTGCCGGCGCTGTTGTAACGGGCGTTTCAATGAAATTAAACGCTACGGTTGGCTTTGATGGCGATGCAGAATTTAACCTGGAGGCGCCTAATGACAGCATAATCAATATATTCAGTACAGGAAGCAGCAATAGCGTAGTTAATTTTGTAAACACCACCTTTACTTCTGCACTTACACCCGGCGGCGGTTCTATCATACCGAACAGCTCGGGCCCCGCAGGATGGCCTGGTACTTATGCCGCTACTGCAGCCCTCAATAATGCCATCTCGCTATCTTACTCAGCGCCCTATGCTGAAAATACACAAAGTTGGTCATCGCTTGAAAATGGCAACCCCAACGGTCCATGGCAACTGATAGGCCTTGATGATTATCATACTGATGTATTTACGATCACATCATGGTCTTTGACGCTTACTTACAGTTTCCCTGTGCCAATTACATGGGCTGCTGCCACAGGCCTGTACACGGATGCAGCCGGCATGACAGGTTATGCAGGTTCTAATACGGATACAGTATATGCGATGGGCACGTCAACGGTTATAGGTACTGTTACTGTTTATACTGCTACTGCTACCAATAATGGTTGCGTCAGCTCAAATACAGCAACTACTACTTCCAGCACCACGCTTTCTGTAGCGGCCATTTCGGGTGCCGGTTCTTTCTGCTCCGGTGTTCCTACAGCATTATCTGATGCAAACTTCGGCGGTACATGGAGCAGCGACAATACAGGTGTAGCCAATGTTGGCAGCACATCCGGTATTGTTACGGGCGGCACCAGTGGCACAGCAAACATAATCTATACATTGACGAGCGGTTCGTGCTCAGGTTCGACCAGCAAAGCCGTTACTGTTAATGCGCTGCCTGCTGTTGGCCCGATCACCGGAAATGCTAACCTGTGTTTTATTACTTCTTACATAGGTTCTGACCCTACATCTGCTCTTAGCGATGCCACTGCAAGTGGTGCATGGAGCAGCAGCAATCCTTCAGTTGCTACCATAGGTTCTACAGGCACATTAACAGGCTTGTATCCTGGTTCATCAACAATAAGCTATACTTACAGCAATGGTACCTGCAGCAACACTGCAACAGTGAATGCGGTTATCAGCGCTTCGGCATTGCCATTGTTTATTGCCCCATCACCGGCCCGCGTGTGTGCAAGCGGTCCTGCTGCATTGTTAACAGCTACAGGCGGTGATATTCCAATGGTCGCTTCCTTCACAAACAATACAGGCTTGCCTGTTCCTGCTGGTACGCAGGGTGCGTACTCGGTGGCTGTGTCTATCCCTGCTGGCGCGACCATTACAGATATGTCAGTGACTTTGAGCATGAACCGCACCATAACCGCGGATGATAATAACATGATCATAGACCTGCAGTCTCCTAACACAAACATATTAAACCTTATAAATGCAAGAGGTCCAGGTACTGCGTTAAATTTTGTAAATACTACGATTAGCTCTGAAGGTAGTACTGCGATGACTTCGTCAACGAACTTCTCTACTCCGGCTACTTTTGCCGCTGATGAGGTAGTTGGTGTGGGCCTTACTCCCCAGTCAAACACTAACAGATGGTCTGATCTGTACTCCACTCCATTCAATGGTACCTGGAATCTTTTAGGGTATTATAATAACACTGGCGGTACAGCTAATATCAGCTCATGGACACTGACTATTTATTACACAGTTCCGTCATCAAGTGTTACCTGGTCGTCTTTAACAGGCCTGTTTACCAATTCCGGCGCATCTTCTGCTTATACCGGTGGTTCAACCAGTACGGTATATTCACTTCCGGCGTCAACATCAACGTACACAGTTACTTCAGCAAACGGCGCTTGTCCGGCAACTGCTAATGTAACGGTATCTGTTAATGCGCTGCCAACCATTGGCTCTACAGGCGGTGGTGTTGCGATCTGCTCGGGTGCACCTCTCACACTTAGCGGTACCGGCGGTGTATCCTATAGCTGGACAGGCGGTGTTACTAATGGTGTTCCGTTTACTCCTGCTGTGGGTGTAAACTCTTATACAGTTACTGGTACAAATTCAAATGGCTGCACGAATACGGCAACTACTATGGTAGCAGTTTATGCATTGCCTACAGTAGGTACTACAGGTGGCGGTATTGCGGTATGTGATGGTACTATGGCTACACTTAGCGGTACCGGAGCTACTTCTTATAGCTGGACAGGCGGTATCACCGATGGTGTTGCCTTTACGCCATCACTCGGTGTAAACAGTTATACCGTTACCGGAACTGACGGACATACCTGCATGAACACAGCAGTAACAACAATTACTGTAAATGCGATACCAACAGTAGGCACTACCGGCGGCGGTGTTGCGGTATGTAACGGGACTATGGCTACGCTTAGCGGTACCGGAGCTACTTCTTACAGCTGGACAGGCGGTATCACCGATGGTGTTTCGTTTACCCCATCACTTGGTGTAAACAGCTATACAGTAACCGGTACTACCCTGGGCTGCAGCAATACAGCGACAACAACAATAACTGTAAATGCAATTCCAACAGTAGGCACTACCGGCGGCGGTATTGCGGTATGTGACGGTACTATGGCTACATTAAGCGGTACCGGAGCTACTTCTTATAGCTGGACAGGCGGTATCACCGATGGTGTTGCCTTTACCCCAGCAGTTGGTGTCAACAGCTATACTGTAACCGGCACTACCTTAGGCTGCAGCAATACAGCAACAACAACAATAACAGTAAATGCGATACCAACTGTAGGTATTACCGGCGGCGGTATTGCAATATGTGACGGCACTATGGCTACATTAAGCGGTACCGGTGCAGCTTCTTACAGCTGGACAGGCGGTATCACCGATGGTGTTTCGTTTACCCCATCACTTGGCGTAAGCAGTTATACTGTAACCGGCACTACCCTTGGTTGCAGCAATACAGCAACAACAACAATTACTGTAAATGCGATACCAACAGTAGGTACTACCGGCGGCGGCATTGCAGTATGTAACGGCACTATGGCAACATTAAGCGGTACCGGAGCAGCTTCTTATAGCTGGACAGGCGGTATCACCGACGGTGTTGCCTTTACCCCGGCAGTTGGCGCTCACAGCTACACTGTAACCGGCACAACGTTAGGCTGCAGCAATACAGCAACAACAACAATAACTGTAAATGCGATCCCAACAGTAGGTATTACCGGCGGCGGTGTTGCGATATGTGACGGCACTATGGCTACATTAAGCGGTACCGGTGCAGCTTCTTACAGCTGGACAGGCGGTATCACCGATGGTGTTTCGTTCACCCCATCACTTGGTGTAAGCAGCTATACGGTAACCGGCACTACCCTGGGTTGCAGCAATACAGCGACAACAGCAATTACTGTAAATGCGATACCAACAGTAGGTACTACCGGCGGCGGCATTGCAGTATGTAGTGGTACTATGGCTACATTAAACGGTACTGGCGCAACCACTTACATGTGGACAGGCGGTATTACCGATGGCGTTGCATTTACCCCAGCAGTTGGCGCTCACAGCTACACTGTAACCGGCACTACCTTAGGCTGCAGCAATACAGCAACAACAACAATAACTGTAAATGCGATCCCAACAGTAGGCACTACCGGCGGCGGTATTGCAATATGTAACGGCACTATGGCTACGCTTAGCGGAACCGGAGCAGCTTCTTATAGCTGGACAGGCGGTATCACCGATGGTGTTTCGTTCACCCCATCACTTGGTGTAAACAGCTATACCGTAACCGGCACTACCCTGGGCTGCAGCAATACAGCAATTACAACAATAACGGTTAACCCGCTGCCACTGAGCATCTCTGGTGCAACAGGTGTGTGTGTAGGTTCAACCAGTACCCTTTCTGACCTGACACCAGGAGGTAACTGGAGCAGCAATGCTGTTGGTACCGTATCTGTAGTTGCTACTACGGGTGTTTTGAGGGGCAATGCCGTTGGTACTGCCGTGATCTCTTATACATTGGGAACATCGTGCGCGTCAACAATTATTATCACCGTTAACCCGATACCAACGGCAATACTTGGTACGAAGGTTGTGTGTGTAGGCGCTATGACCAGCTTAAGCGATGCTGTTGCAGGCGGTGCGTGGAGCAGCAGCAATACCAATGGTTCGATAGATGCATCTGGTAATGTAACGGGTGTTAGCTCGGGTACATCGACCATCACTTATGCATTTGCCGGCGAGTGCAAATCAACAGCAACATTGACAGTTAATCCGATACCCGCTGTAATTACAGGAGCATCCGGTGTATGTGTGGGCCTAACAACAACCCTTAGCGATGCGACTACAGGGGGTACCTGGGCCAGTTCAAATACATCCGTTGCCAGCATAGGGTCAACAACACGTGTAGTGACTGGTTTGACTGCAGGCAATACAACAATAACTTACCGCCTTGCCACAGGTTGTATCAATACATATAATATGACCGTGAATCCATTAACTGCCGCTGCCGTTACTTCCGGTACAGCAGTAGCATGTGTGGGATCAACAATCACCCTGACCGATGCTACCACAGGCGGTGCCTGGAGCAGCAGCGCAGTCGGTACGGCCTCTGTAGTTGCCACTACAGGTGTTGTTGCAGGCGTGGCAGCAGGCACAGCAGTTATCACTTACCTGCTACCTACAGGCTGTAAATCAACAGTTACAGTAACTATTAATGCTATACCAACTATTTCCGGTTCGTCTTCTGTTTGTACAGGCAGTACAGCAGCGCTTACCGCGTCGCCAGCAGGCGGTGTATGGGTTAGCTCAACGCCTGCCAACGGAAGCATCAGCACTACAGGTGTTGTAGCTGGCATCGCGGCAGGTACAACTACCATTTCTTATACACTGACCACGGGCTGTGCCGCAGGCAGGGTAGAAACAGTTAACCCGATTTCAAATGTTTCCGGAGCTGCGGTGATCTGCAGCGGGACAAGCATTGTACTGACAGATGCAACTACAGGCGGCGCATGGAGCAGCAGCAGCGCACACGCAACGGTTGGTACTGATGGTACTGTAACCGGTGTTTCTGCTGGTACTTCTGTTATTACTTACCTGATGCCTACCGGATGTAAGGCTACTAATGCAATCGTAACAGTTAATACGACGCCAACAATTTCAGGTACACTGACACTTTGCGCGAACACTACAGTTACACTTACCGGCGCACCAACCGGCGGTGCATGGGTTAGCTCTGCACCAGCTATCGGCAGTATCAGTTCTACTGGCGTAGTTACGGGTGTATCTGGTGGTACAACAACAATTTCTTATACACTTTCCACAGGCTGTGCAACTGGTGCAGTAGTGGCAGTAAATCCAATATTGCCCGTTACCGGCGGTAACGTGGCTGTATGTTCAGGGGCATCTGTTTCCCTGACTGATGCTACACCGGGCGGCTCATGGAGCAGCAGCAACGCTCATGCTATCGTGGGCACAGATGGGACTGTAACTGGCGGCACAACTGCAGGTACAGCTGTTATAACATATCTGTTACCTACAGGCTGTAAAGCAACTACGGGCATAACTACAAATGCACTGCCAGCGGTAATCAGTGGCCTTGGTAACCTGTGCCTTGGTTCAACAAGCACATTGAGCGATGCAACAGCGGGTGGTACATGGAGCAGCAGTGTGTTATCTGTTGCAACTATTGGCTCTTCCGGTTCTACAACTACATTTACGACAGTTGGCGCCGGTACGACTACGATTGGTTATACACTCAGCACGGGCTGCGCGGTTACTAAGACCATCACGGTGGATGCGATACCATCCAGTATCAGCAATGTTACTGTATGCGCAGGGTCATCGACTACACTCAGCGATGTACCAACAGGCGGCACATGGACCAGCTCAAATGTATCGATCGTCACAATAGGCGCGGCTACAGGTGTACTTACTGGAGTAAACGGCGGTACTGCTACCATCACTTATGCTGATGCTGGCGGAAGCTGCTTTGCTACAGCTACTGTAACCGTAACTTCCATAGCGGCAATATCCGGTAATCTGAACGTATGTTCCGGCGGATCGACCACACTGGTTGATGGCACATCCGGCGGTATCTGGACAAGCAGCGGCAATGTTTCTGTGATCGGTACATCAGGTGTTGTTACAGGAGGGTCTATAGGCACAGGGGTTGTTACTTATACGATTCCTTCAGGCTGTGCGAGAACAGTTACTGTTAATGTAAACCCAGCTCCTTCTGCGGTTAGCGGCACAACGTCTGTATGTATAGGTGGAATGACTACGTTGAGTGATGATGGCAGTGGTACGTGGACCAGCAGCAATACGCTTATTGCCACTGTTACCACATCAGGCACCGTGACTGGCGCTGGCGTAGGTACTGCTACAATTACTTATGTGGCAGGCCCGGGCTGTATAGCTACTGTTATATTTACGGTCACCCCTGGCCCATCAGGAATAAGCGGCGCATCATCCGTATGCCAGGGGGCAGTAATTACATTGTCTGACTTAACGGCTGGCGGCTCATGGAGTGCGTCATCTGGTGTTACAGTTGCAGACGGCGGCACTACAGCTACCATTACCGGTAACACAGTGGGTACTTCGACGGTTACCTATATGTTGCCTACCGGATGCAGCTCTACATACATTGTTACCGTGAAAGCGATTCCTACAGCTATATTAGGAATGACAACCGCTTGTCTTGGTACAAATACCATACTGTCGGATGCTACTACCCCTGCCGTATCATGGACGAGCAGCAACACCCTCGTAGCCACTGTTAACGCTGCGGGTGTGGTTGTTCCTGTTAACACTGGCACGACTACAATTATCTATACCGCAACCAATACCTGTACAACAACGACAGTTGTATCTATCAACGCGCTTCCATCAGGTATCACAGGCAGCGCTTCTGTTTGCCCTGGTTCAACAGTTGGCTTAACTGACCTCGTAAGCGGTGGTACCTGGAGCAGCGCCAGCCCGGCTGTTGCTTCTGTAGATGCTGTTAGCGGTGTGGTTACCGGCATTGCAGGCGGAACAGCTTCGATCAAGTATTCAGTTTATGGCGCAGGTTGCGCTGTTTCTTCAACTGTTACAGTGAGCCCTGCTGCTGCTGTAACCGGCGCTGCTGCAATATGCCAGTTCGCTACGGTTACGCTGCATGATGCTACCTCTGGCGGTACATGGAGCACTGCAAGCAGCAATGCAACTGTTGGCAGCACATCTGGTGTTGTAGCAGGCACAAATGCTGGTACAGCTACTATTACTTACACTACAGGCATAGGCTGCACAGCAACAGCAGTTGTAACTATTAACGCTGCTCCGGCTTCGATCTCTGGTGCAATGCAAATATGCGTGGGCAGCACAGTAACACTTACTGACGCTACCTCAGGCGGTAACTGGACATCTTTAAGCACCAACGTTACTGTTGATGGTTCGGGAGATGTTACAGGCGGGTCTGTGGGCACAGCTTCGATCACTTATGCTTTGTCATCAGGTTGCCAGGCAATAGCAGTAGTTACTGTGAATGCAGTGCCATCAGCAATTACTGGTACTGCTACAGTTTGTGCTGGTATGACAACGTCTTTGACTGACGGCGTAATCGGTGGTACGTGGACGAGCACTTCCGGTGCAACTGTGGGAGCTACCGGTATCGTTACCGGCGGCCCATCGGCGGGTACAGCTACTATCAGCTATACAACAGGCGCAGGCTGTGCCGCAAGTGTTGTGGTGACTGTTAATGCGGCACCAGACGCTATTTCAGGCAGCACAGTTGCGTGCGCAGGGTCAACGATCGCGTTAAGCGATGATATATCGGGCGGCGTATGGAGCTCATCAAACAGCAATGCTTCTGTAGATGGTTCCGGTAATGTTATGGCTACGGCTGGCGCTTCTGGCACTGTTACCATAAGCTATGTGCTTTCTGACGGCTGCTATGCTGCTTCAATAGTAACTGTGGCTGCTTTACCATCGGCTATTATGGGTAACACTTCCATTTGTATCGGCGGAACAACTACCCTGAGCGATATACCCGCAGGCGGTGTATGGAGCACGACTTCTTCGGCTGCCAGCATAGGCTCGGCTTCAGGTATTGTTAACGGCTTAGGTGCAGGCACAGCTACTATAACTTATTCAGTAGGCTCAGGCTGTGCAACAACAGTTGTTGTAAATGTATATGGCGCCCCTCCGGCTATCAACGGCATACTTGCAGTTTGTGTCGGTGGTACTGCGATATTGAGCGATGATTTAAGTGGCGGTACATGGATAACCGGCAACACCGGGGTCGCAACCGTAGGTAACACCTCCGGTATTGTTTCCGGTGTAATGGCAGGAACCACGACTATCTCTTATACTGTTTCCGGTTGTTCGGCCACAGGTATCCTTACTGTTAACTCACTTCCGCCAAACATTACCGGCCCAGCCGTAGTATGCCCAGGCGCTACAGTAGCCTTAACCGATGCTTCGGCCGGCGGCACATGGAGCACAATGAGCACCAATATTACGCTTGATGGTTCAGGCAATGTTACCGGCGGCACAGCTGGTGCGGCTACCGTTACTTATACGGCGCTCACTGGTTGCACAAGAACATATAATATCACTGTTAATTCTGCTCCGACATCCATCATGGGTAACACAACAGTATGCCAGGGAAGTACAACAATCCTGTCCGACGCTACCACCCCGACTGTGTCATGGACGAGCAGCAATACAACAGTTGCCACTATTTCGGCATCCGGCGCTGCCTTGGGTGTTAGCCCAGGTAGTGCAACGATCATTTACACAGCGTCCAATACCTGTACCACTACCACTACGCTTACAGTGACCGGCGCCACCAGTCCGATTACAGGCAATGCTCCGGTTTGCCCGGCAAGCCCAATAACGCTGACTGATGCTACGGGGTCGGGTACATGGATAAGCGGCAATACAGCTATTGCTACCGTAGGTTCAACTACCGGTACAGTTGCAGGTGTAGCTACTGGTACGGCTATCATTACTTATTCGCTTCCGGGTGCTGGTTGCTCTGTTACAACGGCTGTAACTGTCAATGCTGCTCCGAACGCAGGTACATTGTTGGGTGCTCTTACTGCATGCCTGGGTACGGGAGCTACTTTCAGCGATGCAACTTCGGGCGGTACCTGGAGTTCCACAAACCTTGCTGTTGGTACGATCAACGTTTACGGTACTGTAACCACACTTAGCACGGGTACTACTACAGTTTCATACACTGTTAGCAATGTATGCGGTTCAGCTGCGGCTACTGCAACACTGACAGTTAATCCATTGCCATCTGCAGGTACGATCACCGGCAATACCGGTGCTATATGCGCGGGTGCAGTGTTAGCGCTTACAGATGCGGTTACAGGCGGCGCATGGAGCAGCAGTAACACAGCTGTTGGCAGTGTAGATGCTTCGGGTAATGTAACAGGTGTAGCAGGCGGCATCGCGTCCATCACTTATGCAGTGACAACCGGATGCGGTACTGCAAGAACAATGACATCTGTTACTGTCAATGCGTTCACCGCAGGTGTGATCAACGGTTCATCGTCGGTTACTGCTGGTCTCACTGATCAATTAACAGATGGTGTAGCAGGTGGCGTATGGTCTGCAAGTAACTCGAATGCAACAATTTCTGCCACTGGCCTTGTGACCGGTGTTACAGCAGGTGCTGACCTGATCAGCTACACGATAACTAATGGCTGCGGTTCGATCACGGCGACCTATAATGTAACCGTTACCGGATCAGGTATCAGCCCGATAACCGGCATACCGAGTGTATGCCAGGGATCAACAACAGCGTTGACTGATGCTACTCCGGGTGGCACATGGCACAGCAGCAATACATTGGTAGCAACAGTAGGTACATCAGGTATTGTGACCGCGGCAGCGACAGGCACTGTGTCTGCAACCGCTACTATATCTTATACTGTAGGTGGTGTTCCGGTAATGGTGGTGGTGACAGTTAATCCTAACCCATCGGGTATAGTGGGATCGACTTCACTGTGTGCGGGAACAACTATAACACTGAGTGATCTGGTAGCCGGCGGTGCATGGACAGCCAGCTCAGATGTAACATTAACACCTGGCTCCGCGGCAACTGTAACCGGCTTTAGTTCTGCAACGGTTGGTACTAGCACAGTTACCTACGCGCTGACTACAGGATGTGCCAAGACCCTTAGTGTAACCGTGAAGGCATTGCCAACGCCTATCTTAGGAAATCTCTCTATATGCGGTGTAGGCAACGGAACTTCCCTGTCAGACATGACGACAGCTACTTCTTGGGCATCCAGTGCGGTTGGCACTGCTACTGTTAACGCAGCTGGCCATGTATATGGCGTGTCTCCGGGAACTGCTACAATTATCTTTACCGCTTCTAACACCTGTACAACAACAGCCACTGTTACCGTGTATGCTGCGGTTACCGTAGCAACAATATCGGGCACCAGCAGCGTAGGCCACGGCCTGACAATAACCTTGTCTGATGCAACAGGCGGAGGTACATGGAGCAGCAGCAACGCAGCCCTTGGCAGTGTTGATGCATCGGGAGATGTAACCGGTGTGGGTACTTCAGGTACAGTAACCATCAGTTATTCTGTGTCCTACGGCGGCGGCTGCATGGCAACTGCTACCAAGCCGATCACCGTTCATACCCCTGCGCCTCCGGCACATGGCACAACGGTTGGCGGTACGATCATGATGGTTGCGGGTACGGCAGTCAGCCTTGATGATGAAGCAGCAGGGGGCATATGGAGCAGCAGCAATACAAACGTTGTCACTGTTGACGGCGGATTGCTTACTGCGATTGCTCCTGGCGCGGCTAACATCACGCATACAGTAACTAACGGTAATGGGGAAGTATCAACCAGCGTTACCCCGGTTGTTGTGAACTCAATGCCAATGGATGTAAGAGTTGTTCCTAACCCGAACAATGGTGCATTCACAGTAAAAGGCATGATGGGCACCACACAGGATGTGGAAGTGACACTGGAAGTTACAGATGTTCTTGGCCAGGTTATCTACAATAACAAGGTAATAGCACAGGACGGAAAGATCAATGAAGCAATATCACTGAGCGGTACACTTGCAAATGGCATGTACATGATGAATGTTCACACTGCTACCGAGCAAAAAGTATTCCACTTCGTGATAGAGAAATAATTGATCACGTTGGTGATAAAATTTAAGCGGGCTGCCTTCAAATGGCAGCCCGTTTTTTTACTTGCAAATAAGTTTGATAAAGCGGATAATGTTCAAAAAAAGATTTTGATTATAGATTCACATTATTAGATATTGAGCGCTATCCCGGACTTTTCAGGATAGTATCTTTGGACTTTTCAGGAAAGCAGTTTAAATATTACATGCAGACCTTTGCTCTATAAAACATATAGAAATGGGAGCAACAAAAGCGTATGTGATCACCGGGCCGACTTCGGGAATAGGTTATGCAACAGCATTGGAACTGGCCAAGTATGGTACGGTGGTTCTTGCAGGCAGAAACCTGCAAAAGCTGAACCGGGTACAAAAAACTATAGAGGGGAAAGGGCAAAAAGCAGTAAGTGTTGTGTGCGATATTTCAGACATTAAAAGCGTTCGAAACGCGGCGCAGCAGATCATTGCGCTTGGGCTACCAATCGTTGGAGTGCTAAATAATGCAGGGATTATGCCGGTGAAGGCTGGGAAGAGCGCGCAGGGTTGGGACCTGACCTTTGCTACCAATCACCTGGGAGCTTTTGCGCTAACCGAAGCGCTCTCCGGCCATCTGCCCAATGGCGCCAATGTAGTATTTATCACATCTGCTATAGAAGACCCTGAACGCAAGCCAGCAAAGGTGATGGGGATGCGGGGTGGCCGCTACATTTCTGCCGAGGCAAGCGCCCGTGGCGAGTGGGAGGAGGGCGGGTCAAAAATGGGGGGTATAGATGCCTATGCTACATCAAAGCAGTGCATACTGGCTGCGGCAATGTTCCTGGCACGGGAAAATACACGATTGCATTTCAATGCCGTGGAGCCGGGAATAACCCGTGGCACAAGCCTGGGCGGCGAGAGTACAAATGCAGCAGTACGTTTCATATTTGACCAACTGATGTCCATCATACCGCCTTTTTCGCGCTATAGCAGTACACCGGAGAAGTCGGCAAAAGTAATAGCAAAGGTGCTTGTTGATGAAACGGGCCAGACAGGTGTGTATTTTGACGAAAAAGGCAGGCCCATGCAGGGCTCAGATCTATCGCGCGACCCGGCATTCCAGAGCCGCGTTGTTGCGGAAACAAGGGCGCTGTTAGAGAAAGTATAGTTAATTTGGACTTTTATGATGAAAGCAAGAGGAACAGATCCGACATACGTCATTGATGAAATTTCATCGGAACATTTCATCGACGAGCATTACTTGATATATGTCGTAAAAGGTATAGTGGTTCTCTACGATGGAAGTAAATATCTGGAACTGAGATCAGGGCAAAGCTGCATAGCCCGAAAAAACAGGCTTGGGCGCTACTATAAAATGCGAGAAGATGGCCAACTGGAGAAAGTAATTCTTTCGCTCGACGAAGCGTTTCTCAAAAGGTTTCAGAACAAGCACAAAACGACTACGACAACAAACTTCAACTCTATTGAGACGTGCATACCAGTCAGTAAAAATATACTGCTGAGCGCTTATATAGAATCCCTGCAGCCTTATTACAGTCACGGGCAAATCAGCGAGCCATTTTCAGAAATAAAGAGGGAAGAACTATTGTTGATACTGCTGCAAGCACAGCCTGAACTCGCCGGCTTGTTTTTTGACTTTGGCATCCCTGCAAAGCTCAACCTGGAAGAATTCATGAGCCGCAATTATACATTTAATGTGAGCATTGAGCGTTTCGCATTTCTTACCGGGCGCAGCCTTTCGGCATTCAAAAGGGATTTCAAGCAGATATTCCGCGGCACACCCAGCCGTTGGCTGGTGCTGAAACGCCTGCAGGAAGCGCACTTCCTCATAGAACAGAAAGCCCGCAAACCATCTGACATTTACCTGGAACTGGGCTTTGAATCGCTGTCGCATTTTTCTTTTGCGTTCAAAAAACAATTTGGACTGACGCCCACGGAAGTTGCAAGCAGAAAGACAGAAACCAGTTTATAGGTCGAAAAAGTTATTGCCAACCCAATTTCCAGTTGTGCCAAATCAGACAAACTATCCAATATCATGCAGGCCTATCCGGGTAATGTGACAACACTGAATTGCACTAAGGACTGGATCAATGCTGAACTACTAGGCGCTGATAATTGGTGCCGTTAATACAAATGATATACATACCATCGGCCAGATCGGAAGTATTTATCTCGGCCGAAGCGGCGCGGTTGTACGATGTGCTGATAAAGATCCTGCCTGTAATATCCATCAACTGAACAGTGCTCAATCCATTTGTTTCAATAGTTACCGAATTATTTGCCGGGTTGGGCATTATGCTGACTGTGGCGGCTTTTGCCAGAACTGGTACTCCGTTTAGGTCGCATGTGCCTGCTAAAGGATGCAATTCTATTGGATCACCTGCTACTAAGGTTTGCCCGGCAAACCCGGAATAACTGGATGGGTAAAAGGTACACCTGTAAACACTGGCGTTGTTTAATGTGGTAGTTCCCTGAATAACAGGCACCCCGGCATTGACCGGGTTCTGGTAATTCCAGTCAATTTGTTTTGCAGCGTCTATCTCGAACAACTGGCCTTTCATGGCATTACAGATAAGCACATCGCCATTGGTAAGCGGCTGTGCACCGCCCATGAACTGGCTGTAAAAGCTATGGCCTGTTTCGTAGGTCCATGAGAGGCTAGTGGGGCCGTAAGGCTCGCCGGAAGCAATAGCGTAGTTGCCCGCTGAGTCCACCGGAGGGGCTATTATGTCCACAGATGATGCGTTGTCTACTGCCAGAGTCCCCCGGCCATAGCCATTGTTGAATACCATGATCTGGTTTGCATAAGGTCCATAGGGTATCCAGATAGGATCATGCTGCTGGAAGAACTTAATATCAGCGGTAGTACCCCTGTTATAGGCTCCGGGATTTCCCCACCGGTATAAGAAATTGCCGCCTTTGTTGTGAGCGCCGCCTGTATGGGATGCCGCTTGCGCCGAATCGGTACTGTGGTCAATAATGTATATCTCATCATTGTTGTGAAAACTGATCATTACCTGGTCCAGAGCCGGGTTGTAGGTAATGGCATTGAAATGCAGCCAGTCCGGGTTGGTAGCGGCAATGGCAGAAAGGTTGACATAGTTGAAATTAAGCAGCTCAGGATGGTCTGCTACTACGCCGTAATTTGGTTTTGTGGAATCATAGTCTTGTATGAGGTGGTCCCACACCCTCCACGTCCAGACAATTTTTGCTGAATCAGTACCTATTGGCTGCAGTTCAACAATTTTTGCTGTCCACACACCATCGGAGCCAATATAGATGGGCCTGCGGCCATTGGCGAGGGCGGCTGAGTCGGATATTACTTCCCATACGTCAACAAGGATATTTCCATTCGGGAGGTAACATACATCATGATTTTGTGTCTCAGTGGGGCTGGAAATGATATAATACCACAAAAGGTTACTGTTCCAATCAAAGCGCTCGATGAGCCCTCCGGCGGTGCCTCCTATAGCGTTGAAAACTGCGTTGTGATAATTGCCTGTTCTTAATAATGTACCATCAGCCAATAAATAATAGTCTAGCCCGGGCGTATAGTTACAATACCACGTATGCACCAGCCGTCCGCATTTATCGACAAGATAAGTTGTATCCGAGGCTTCGGGGGAGAATAATACGTAGCCATCATCTTCGCTGCCGCTTAAATGACTTAACAGCCCAACCGTTTGTGCCTGGGCGCTTGTATGCCCGAAAAATAAGATGCCTACCAAAAGAATGCTAACGTGGAAATTTCTGTTCATGCCCGGGATTAATTCGTTATTTGACCGGGTAAAAATAAATTAGTTTATTAAGTGGAAGTTGATATTTTTTATTCGCGGTATGGTTATAGGGGTCAATTCGTTAAATGCTGTTGTGAATTGCAATATGTTTTTCCGGCGGTAAAATAGGGCCGCTTTGAGAAATACCAGCAATTATGCAGGCTGGTTGTTTGTAAAGATTCATTGAGGTAAAAGATAAAGTGCTTATAAATTACTTCAGCAGCACGGGGATTAAGGAAGGCTCTATTTAAAATGCTGTGTAAGCGGATCCCAATAATGGCTTTGCCAGCCGGATGCCAACCCATCATGTAATCCTCCTGCAAAGCCGGTATGGTCGAGCACCAGGTGTGTTCCGCTACCTTGCTTTTCCAGTTCAAATTTCACGACCGAATATACACCGGCAGGCCAGTTTGCCGCGCGCCATGCCTGAACGATACGCTGATTGGGAACGAGCTCTATGTTCCGGCCGGTAATGTGCCCATCGAACAAAGAGAAAGCTCCACCAACAGACGGGTCAATCCGGGCAGAATTTGCAGAGAACTCACCCAGCAAGCTGGCAAACTCACTGAATTGTTTCGAATCCAGCAAAGTTTCGTACAGCCGCCCCGGGCTAACATTGAAATCAACTTCCTGATGGATCGTTGTTGAGTTGGCAGTTTCGGTATTATTGCGAGGGAGCGCCGCAGCCGTTTTCTTTTGCGCAAGAACAGATAACTGCAGGAGGGAAATAGCAATGATAAGCAATAGCGCGGTGATCTTTGAGGCCATAAAATGTTTTCTTTTTGCCGGGTATCAGGATATTTTTTGCGTCTTATTAATTGAATGAATGTAACGAAAAAGCAGAGGCTAGCAAAACGGCCAGATGCTTCTTAAATGAGAAGCGTTATTTTTGCAGATTGAACGATACAATAATGAACGTGGACAGCAGCGATAGGATATCCTATTTCCCGGATAGCGTGATATATGAAACAGGTGTGCCTGAGCGGTTCACTTTCCCTTTTTATTATGAGCCACACCTGTTAACAAAAATAGCCGCTACCGAACTGCAGCATTATCTGGAAACACAAACTGATATTGACCATAATTTCGGGCTTACTGCCGATAGGGAGGGATTTGTTATTGGCAAAATGTTTGGTGTATTGGTTGTGGCGGATAGAGAAGGTAAAATTGGCTACCTGTCTGCCGTATCGGGCAAGCTGGCTGGCTCAAACGATCACCCGAAATTTGTTCCGCCTGTCTTTGATATGCTGACCGAGAACAGTTTTTTTCTGAAAGAGCAGGAGATCATTGATGCTATCAACAGGCAGATAGAACAAATATTGTGTGATGAGAATTACAATAGCCTAAAACGGGATATTGAACAACTTTCTGTACGCTCTGCAGAGGAAATATCAGCGTGCAAAAAGCAGTTGAAGAGCAATAAAGAGATCCGAAGGGAGCAGCGTGAAGCGCAAAAGAAAATCCTGGATGAGCGGGGCTATGCCTTAGTTGAAGCGGGCCTCGTGAGGCAGAGTAACCACGACCAGTGGGTACTGAAGATGCTTACGGATGACTGGACGCAATGCATCGATGAGCTGCGAACAAGGCTAGCGATATTTGACACCCGCATCGGCGTACTGAAAAATGAACGCAAAGAAAGATCTGGCACTTTGCAAGGACAGCTTTTCGAGCGATATGCATTTCTGAACAAGGCTGGTAAAAGCAAAAGTTTACAGGATATTTTCAGCACTACCGCCTTTGGCAGGCCGCCAGCGGGCGCGGGCGAATGTGCTACACCCAAGCTATTGCAGTACGCATTTGCGAACGGGTACAAGCCACTCGCCATGGCAGAGTTCTGGTGGGGCGCCACACCGAGGTCAGAGATCAGGAAGCATAAACAGTTTTATCCTGCCTGTGCCGGTAAGTGCAAACCTATACTGGCACATATGCTGGAAGGGATGCACATTGATGATAACCCATTTCTGCAACCCGCAGAAGAAAGCGGCGAGCTTAAAATAGTTTATGAAGATGAATATCTCCTCGTGGTAAATAAGCCCGCCGGGCTGCGCTCTGTGCCTGGTATTGATGTTTATGATTCCGTGTATAGCAGGCTAAAGCACACGCTGGTGAATACCAAGCCACTTCTTGTGCACCGGCTGGATATGGGCACATCGGGGCTTTTGGTGGTAGCCAAAACGGCAGAAGTACACAAGCACATTCAAAAGCAATTCCTGGACCGTACCATAAGTAAACGGTACACGGCATTGCTTTCTAAGGTGATCGATGGGACGGAAGGGGAGATAAGGCTGCCTTTGACTTCCGATCCATTTAACCGGCCAATGCAACTGGTGTGCTTTGAAACCGGCAAAAAAAGCATTACCAGGTGGAAGGTTATCGCGCGTACCGAAGCTATGACCAAGGTACATTTCTGGCCACTTACCGGGCGTACCCACCAGTTGCGCATGCATTCGGCGCATGAGCTTGGGCTAAATGCGCCTATCGTCGGAGATGATCTTTATGGTACGGCTGATAAGCGTTTGTACCTTCATGCCGCTCAACTCGCATTTTTGCATCCTGCAACGCATGAGCGGATCGGTTTTGAGCTAGCGGAAGATTTTTAATGATGGTTTGGCTAATTATGCACTTCCCTACCCGTGCTCAATCCTTGCCATTACTTTAGCCGAAAAGTGTATAGCTTTGTAGCATAAAGCAGTGTACTATATGCTCAATAGATATATAGTTAGCGTCGTTATCGTTTGGGCGGTCATTCTCATTCTCGTACGGTTTTTTGCCAGCGGTGAGCGTTTCCGGACAATGTCGATATTCTGCGCTGGTTTCATGATAGGAATGCTTGCAATGTGGATAGCCGTTCACGTTTATAAAAGTTAACGTCTGGAAGGAAGATGCAGCGTGGGGAATACTTACTGCTTTCGGATAAGTTACCGGATCAGGTTTTCAAGTTTTTTTTCATTAGCTATTATTACTTTCCCGCTTTTAATATCAATCAGGTTTTCACTTTTAAAATCACTTAGCGTGCGGATCAGTGATTCTGTAGCAGTGCCGGCAATAGTAGCCAGATCATCGCGGCTTATATCAATAAGATAAGGTTCATCCTTATTAGTATGGTACTTCTTCTGCAAGCTAATTAATGCTTCTGCCACCTTCTTTCTTAAAGTATTATAAGCAATCCCCAAAAGCTGAGATTCTTTTTCCGCTAAATTTTTTGCAAGCAATCCAATAAATTTCCTGGCTGTGGCAGGGTTACTGTTTATCAAATCTTCAAAACCCTGCTTAGGTATTAATACGAGTTCTGTTTCTTCAATACTTTCGGCATTCTCTTTATAAGCCGTTCCTTCGAGGAGGGATACGTAACCAAAAAAATCGCCTTCGGCGTATAAGTCCATGACGAGATCTTTACCATCCTCATGAGTTTTAAAGGTTTTTACCTTGCCTTTGAGTATATAATACAGATAATGCGGATGCGCTCCTTCTTTATATATTACCTGCTTCTTTTTATATGAATTTGTATTGCTTTCCCTCTTCAGGTCATCAAGGCTTTTTTTATTGCTTAAAGTGGACATTAATTCATTTAAACCTTGCAGATCAGGTGTTAATTTTTTTTGCATAGTGCTCACCTTACGCAAACGGCTTTCAATAGCATTGAGCAGTTCATTTCCCGAAAATGGTTTTGTAATGTAATCGTCTGCACCCATTTCCATTGCAGATCTGAAATCGCTGCGCTCGCTTTTAGAAGTGAGGAAAATGAATGGAATATTTTGAGTGTCCACGTCTTTGTGCAATACATGCAGCACGCCATATCCATCAACACCCGGCATCATAATATCGCAAATGATAAGGTCAGGCTTGTTTTTTTGCGCGGCTTCAATGCCTTCCTTGCCATTAGTTGTCGTCAATACTTTGTAGTCGGAAAGCATCAATATCTCGGCGATATTTTCCCGGATGTCCTCGTTATCTTCAATGATCAGAATTGTTTTCATTACCTGCAGATTTATTCGTGAATGTGATTGTAAATTGAGTGCCTTTACCTACCTCGCTTTGGCATTCTATATGGCCGTTCATTATCTCCGCATACTTATTTACTATGTGCAGCCCCAAGCCAGTGCCTTGTATATTGGTAACATTTGAGGAACGGAAAAAGCGTCTAAATAAACTCCCCTGATCTTCTTTTGGAATGCCAATTCCATTGTCTTTTACTGAAAGTGTGAATTTATCTTTGGAGTTATCCGTGGTCAGTGTTACTAGGGTATCTTCAGGGGAAAATTTTATAGCGTTCGACAATAAATTAGTTACAATATGTTTCAACATAGAAGCATCTGAAAATATAATATCCCCCCCTGAATGCTGATAGTAAATACTTTGTCCTTTTTTAAACAAATGCTGCACTTCCGGGATTATATCAGTCATTTGCTTCCTGACGTCATAATGGCTGTAATGCGGATGAACCGCACCTTCTTCTATCTTACCAACAGACAGGAAATCATTGAGTATTTCGGTAAGTGATGATACAGAGGTTACTATTCGCTGTATATGTTTATCTCTGTTTGCCTGATCTTCGGTGGTGGTATATCTTGACAATAAATAAGCAGAGGATAATACAGCGCTCAAAGGCGTCCTGAATTCATGGGAGGCCATTGAAACAAAACGGGATTTCAATTCATTAAGCTCTTTTTCCTTTTCAAGGGCAGCTCTAAGCTCAGCCTCGGCAACTTTCTTTTCAGAAATATCAATGGCTATGCCAAGATAGCCACTGGTTACGCCTTGTGCATCTTTCATTAACGTAATGTCTAACGACACAAAGAAAGTGCTGCTGTCTTTTCTTACAAAATGAAATTCGAGGTCATTACTGCTATTTAATGCGGCCAGTGTGGTGAATACTTCAAAATCCGCTGATATGTTTCTTCCTGTCTGGATAGAAAGTTCTGCAGCTTTATTTTGCAGTTCAGCCAAAACATGAAAGAGTACCAGGTTATGCTTGTTTACAATTTCACCTGATTTGTAACCAAGCGCTTTTTCGGCGGCGGGATTAATAAAGAGAATCAAGCCATTTTTATCGCACACGATAATTATTGCCCCGGCGTGGTTCCAGATATTGTTTAGAAATGTATTTACCCGTTGCAGTTCTGCATCTTTCCTTTCGGTTTCTTTGATTTGAGCGCTCAGTTGCTCAACTGTTAATGCGAGTGATTGGGTGCCTTCTTTTACCTTTTCTTCAAGGTGGGTATTTAAATGCTTTATAGCCTGTTCTGTTTCTTTTCGCTGGCTGATATCATTAATGAAAGCAAGGGCGTAATTTTCATTGTCAATAGTGTAATGCCCCAGGCTCACTTCTACAGGAAATTCAGTTCCATTCTTTTTCAAACCAGCAAGCTCCATTCCCAATCCCATAGGGCGGCTATGAGGGTCATTGCTATGCCGTTCACGGTGATGTACATGTCTTTCTTTAAACCGTTGCGGAATCAGCATTTCTACCTTTAAGCCTAACAACTCGTGTTCAGTATATCCAAATTGGTGTTCAATAAATTTATTTGCACTTTGTATTTCACCCTTTGAATTGGTGATGAGTATGCCGATAGTTGCGTAATCAAACAACGCCTGGAAAGTTTTACTGCTTAGTGTAGTGAATGGCATACCGAAAGATAACTCGCTATTTTCAATTAGCAATGGATTACCTTTATAGGATACGACGATTTTAGCCATAGCCGCAAATATTTAAAACATGGAAGATTTCGGCGGTAACCAATATCAGCAGCGAACATGATTTTAATCAGGTTTTTAAGCACAGTCTGCGAAATACACACAATTAACTAATATTTTTAATGTATTTCTGGGATCATGTATTATCTAAATGCAGTGTGACCCAACAATAGAACTAACCAAACTCATCTTTTGAATTGATCCCAGTTAGTTAGTTCCAGGATTTACGCACCTATTTTTGGATAAAAAGATTAATGGAACCAAAATTTGTTTCTGGCGATAAAGTGAGGCTAATATCCGGCGGCCCAGATATGACAATAAGAGGCGTTCATTATGATGTAATGGCTAATGAATATGATAGCAATATGTATGATTGCATTTGGTTTGAAAATAATAAAGAAGGCAAAAGAGAAGTGCGTTATTGCCCGTTTTATAGTGATGAGTTAATTATAGTAAAAGACTGAATTCCGAAAAAGAATAAACAGCATGGCCGGATTACTTTATAGCCCCTTTATCATTCTTCCAAATCGTTGATGATATGCTTTCTCCAACATTTCCTTATGTGCAGGATGTGCAATGCCGGTTAACAAAACTGCACGCTGCTCCAGGTTTTTTCCAAATAAATTCACTACACCATATTCTGTGGCTACATAGTGGATGTGGCCTCGTGTAGTAACTACGCCAGCACCTTCATTTAAATGCGGAACTATGCGCGAAATGCCATTTTTAGTGACGGAGGTTATAGCAATAACAGGCTTGCCGCCTTCTGATAAAGCTGCGCCGCGCATAAAATCCATTTGCCCGCCAATACCCGAGAACTGCCAGGTGCCGATTGAGTCTGCACACACCTGCCCTGTAATATCTATCTCTATCGCGCTGTTTATAGAAACAACTTTAGGGTTTTTGCGAATTACAGATACATCGTTTACAAAAGCTACATCCATACAATTGACATATGGATTGTTATCCACAAAGTCATAAATTTTACGAGTGCCTAATACGAACGTGCTAACAATTTTACCACATTCCACTTTTTTCCGGGCGTTAGTGATTACGCCTTTTTCCACCAATGGTACCACTCCGTCAGAAAACATTTCGGTGTGTATCCCCAGATCCCTATGGCCGGAAAGCGCTGTCAATACCGCGTTAGGAATAGCGCCTATACCCATTTGCAACGTTGCGCCATCTTCTATCAGTGAGGCAACCTGTAATCCTATCTTATCGGTAATGGAGTCAGCCTTAGCACTGTAATCCACCTCAAATAATTCAGCTTCTTCCCATATCATTGCATTAAACCTGGAAATGTGGATGAACCCATCACCCAAAACACGGGGCATTCGCGGGTTTACCTGTGCTATTATTTTTTTAGCATTTCTTGCCGCACTTATCGTTACATCAGCAGATGTGCCCAACGTGCAGTATCCATGCTCGTCTGGCGGAGACACTTGCAACAATGCTACATCCAGCGGCAAATAATGCTCGTTGAATAACTGTGGAATTTCGCTGAGGAAAACAGGAATGTACCCTCCACGCTCTGAATTGGCCCAGTCCCTGTTGTTATCTGCAACAAAAAGGGAGTTGAAATAAAAACTACTTAACACTTCGGGATGATTCCAGTCTATATTGCCATAAGTGCTGATGGCTATCAATTCAATATTGTTGATTGTACCAGCGCGTTGCAGCAAAGCGGCCACTAGTTTTTGAGGCATTGCCGCGCTGCTGTGAATGAAGACCCTGTTGCCACTTTCTACTAGCAATACGGCATCTTCCGCCGTTGTATATCCTGGTTCCATTTTTTCCTTTATTATTATTTGAATTGGTTTCAGCAAGCCTGCGGAATCACCTTTTGTGGCAACAACACGATTTTATTTCATGTTGTTCTACCACTACTTTTGGGCTAAGGTAGGGTATGCCCAGGTTCATTCCTCTTAAAATAAACAGGCAACCAAAAGAGAACACAATAACGGGGACAAGTTTCCGGATATGGTTTGTGCGTAATAAAGTCAGCTTTGTTTTCAAGAGAGTTATGCTGACCAGCATAGGCAATGTTCCTAATCCGAAGACATACATCATGGCCGCTGCCTGTAAAGCCGTAGTCGCAGTAAGCGATGCAGACAACGCCATATACACCAAACCACATGGAAGCAGGCCGTTTAAAATACCGGCAATAGCCAACGTACCAAACCCCGGCTTGCCTATTAACTGTCCTAATTTCTTTTTCAGATACGCAGCCCAGGGCAATTGGAGTTTTATGATGTGATTGGGGACAAACGAAAACAGGCCAATTACTAATAAAAAGCCCCCGAGTATTATGGAAATGTATTGCTGGACTTTGGGGTCAAACATACTGCGAAAGGAGTGCAGGATGATGGCTAAAGCAGCATACACTGATATGCGGCCCATATGATACACGGCCAGAGCGACGATCTTTTTATATCCGCTGAATGCCTGGAAGGGCATTATCCATATTATGGGCCCGCACATACCCGCGCAATGGAGGCTGCCTGTAAAGCCCATCAGCAAAGCCATGGTATAGGATAGCGCGCTCATCAGGAGTGCAGTATTATTTCTGATTCCTGATAATAGTTTTTGCCATCGGCAACCCAACTGGCTTTTATGGTGTACCTCGTATTTCGAAGGCTATCCCGTGGAATTGTAATGTTGTTGTTTTGCGCATTGATTTTAAATCTGCTGTCCCAGTCCGCATCTACAGGTGAATAGAACAGGATGTCGCCGGATAATAATTTGTTTTTAAATTCATCGGGAAATTCTATTGTGACGGATCGCCCGTTTGCATGGATGGTCAATGGCCGCGACAACGCAGCTTGGTTTTTACCGGCATCTATCACTTTCTGGTAGGCTATTTCCTCACCGTAATAATCTTTGGAAACAAGATCGAAATGCTGGCGGCTGCTTGCGATTACCAATGTCGCCATGAACAGCACAAAACCACCGTATAAAATACCTATCCTCCATCCCCAACTTATTTTCATACTCGAATATTTATTGATGATCAATTATCTTTAAACGGCCCCAGAAAAGATGTAGTAATCGTATTTATTTTTTCTTTCCCTTCATAAACACCTATTTTTAAAATCGTCTTCCTGTTTTTGACGGCATCGTTATTGACATATATAAACATGCTGCCTGTGGTATAGCCGTCCTTCGGGATTAGCAGTTTTGTTTCGCCTACTAATTTAATTGTGCCCTCAAAGTTTTCCGGTTTCAGGGTTACTTCCTTATTTTTAAACGTTTTATTAAGCAGTTTGTAATTATACAGATTGCTCATCTGGTGGTTAGGCTGTTCCTGGTAAAGTTGTCCTGGCGTGCGTAAAAGGGTGACGCCTACATCGGTTCTTGTTGATAGTAACCAAGCCAGTATTCCCAGCAACAGGCACATTACGACACTATAAGCCTTTATTCGCCAGGTGAGCCGCCAGGGCTTTTTTTCTGAAATGTTGTTTTCCGATGCATAACGGATAAGCCCTTCGGGAAAACCGACTGCATTCATCATTTTATTACAGGCATCAATACATGCAGTACAATTGATACATTCCAGTTGTGTACCATTGCGTATATCTATACCGGTGGGACAGACTTTGACGCATTGTTCGCAATCAATACAATCACCAATGGTACGCGCTTCATTTTTATGTAATTTGCCGCGATGTTCACCCCTTTTATAATCATAAGCAACTATCACTGAATCACGGTCAAGAAGTACCCCTTGCATCCGGCCATAAGGACATATTACCGTACATATCTGCTCCCTCATTAATAAGTAAACGAAGAAAAATATAGTCGTGAAAACAGTGAGCGAGATGAATAAACCGATGTTTTCAGACAAGGGCCGGGTGACCAGTTTCTTAATCTCATCTATTCCTATTATATAAGCGAGAAAGGTACTTGCGATTATAAAACTTACTATCCAGAAGGAAGCCCACTTGCTGGTTTTCTTTATTATTTTGTCCGTATGCCAGGGGGCTTTTGCGAGTAATTTTTGTTGCGGGCCATCACCTTCGATCCAGTATTCAATTTTCCGGAAAACCATTTCCATGAAAATGGTTTGCGGACAAGCCCATCCACAAAATACTCTTCCAAATACAACGGTAAATAAAGCTACAAATACAATAAACACAACCATTCCCAACGCGAAAATGAAAAAATCCTGTGGCCAGAATATTTGCCCGAATAATATAAATCGTCGTTCAAGAATATTGATCAAAAAAACAGGATGGTCATTTACTTTTACAAACGGCAACCCAAAAAAAATGGCGAGATATAATATACTTATCCACGTCCGGGCATTGTACAATTTACCTGTTGGCTGATGGGGGAATACCCAGATCCGCTTTCCTTTCTGATCAACTGTCGCTACCTTATCTCTGAATGATACTTCAGGTGTTGTGCTTTCAATCATTGTTTATCCACATTAGCCACTATCCTTACCTTATTTGTTTTCACTTTTGCGCTATCTCCTGTATTTGTATCCTGTGAGGCTTCGATATACAAATCGCCTTGCGGGGCCTTGGGGATAGCGGGGTGGGTGCCCTTTAATGATTTTATGAAGCTGGCTAACTCCTGTATTTGCCTGGGGGAATAATCGTCTTTCCAGCTTTTCATTCCTTTATCCTGCCAGCCATATTTTATTGACTTGAAAATATCTTTTATGCCCCCACCATGCAACCAATATTCATCAGTCAGATTTGGCCCGACATTCCCACCGCCGTCTGCCAGGTGGCATGCCGCACAGGTCTTAATAAATAATTCATGCCCCTCTGAAACGGCAGCAGCATCAGTGAGTAAAGTAACCGAGTTTTCATCCACATTATTTGCCGATTGGGCCAGGTAAGCTGCCTTATCCTCTTCGCCTTTTTGCATTTCAACAGTGAATTCTTCCTCCTGGCTTAGTCCATCGTGCGAAATATGAAATCGATACAGGTAAATAACAGCGACTATTATTGTAAGGTAAAAACCATACTTCCACCAGGGTGGCAGGCTGTTGTCTAATTCCTGTATTCCATCATAATCATGATCGAGCAACAGGTCTTTTTCCTTTTCAATTGAAACCGCCTGATTAAAGTTGTCCCAAAACCAGCTTCTTTTTACAATAGCTTTTGCTGCAGGTATTAGCTCAGGTTTATTTACAATTACTTTGAGCATCGCTTTTATGTAAATCACCAATGCGAATATCACAATGAATTCCAGCAGGATCACGGACATTATTGAATAAAAGTCGTTTATGGGTATGCCATCAATAAAGTCCACGGGCACTGCGGCCTTTTCTGTTTCCGCTGCAAACGTTTGTACTGCCTGCAAGCAGAAAGCAGCCAGTAATAATATCG
Source organism: uncultured Bacteroidota bacterium (assembly GCA_903887415.1). Lineage (GTDB taxonomy): Bacteria > Bacteroidota > Bacteroidia > Chitinophagales > Chitinophagaceae > Nemorincola. Next base: position 77,840 of record CAISPO010000025.1, read on the forward strand.
TTTTTATGGTAGTTGCACCCGTATTCCTTTCCTTCCGTACTTTATCGCGTATCGCAAGAGTTAGTTGGCGCAAGGTGTTTGCAAGCATACCAATTACGAACAGCAGCACCAACATCAGGCCTACCAGGCTAATGAGTACCATATTATAATTGCCTGCTTTGTCTTCAGGGCTTGATGAAGCTGAAAAAGCAAGTGTTGGCAAAAGCAATAAAGCAGATGCAATAACAACGGATATTTTTTTATGTAAACGCATGTTCTATGCTGGTTTGTTTAATTATAGATTATTCGTTTTCGTTTTCAGGAAAAGGGATACTTTTCAATAGCCGTATATAATTCTTATCTGCCCTGAGTGCCCACACAGTCATTGCTGTAAAAAACAGGAAGAATACTAGCAAGGATGATAGCGGGTAAATACTAACCCCTGTAATTCGTTCTAAATAATTAATAAACTTCATGATCTTCGTTTTTATGGATTAACTGGCTTTGCTTTTTGCTCAAGTTTAATGTCTGTACCCATGCGTTGCAAATAGGCGATCAGTGCTACGATCTCTTTATTACATTTAATAGTGATCTTGTCTTTAGAAAGATTTTCCTGTATCCCGTTAGCCTGGTGCATCAGGTCCCTGTTGGCGATTTTATCATAGCCTGCAGGGTAGGGTACTCCTAAAGTTTGCATCGCCCTGATCTTTGCAGGTGTGATTGCTGTGTCCAGGTCGTTTGTAAACAACCAGGGGTAATTTGGCATGACCGTACCCGGAGATATACTTGACGGTTCATACATATGGTTGAAGTGCCAGCTATCAGGATACTTTCCGCCGATTCTTGCCAGGTCGGGGCCTATACGTTTACTGCCCCATTGAAAAGGATGGTCATATACAAACTCGCCTGCTTTAGAATATTCACCATAGCGAACTACTTCGCTTCTGAATGGCCTGATCATCTGGCTATGGCAGAGGTAGCAACCTTCGCGCACATAGATATCGCGTCCTTGAAGTTCCAGCGGCGTGTACGGTTTTACACTCGCTATGGTCGGAACATTTGATTTTACAAGGAATGTGGGTATCATTTCAATGGCGCCGCCTATCGCTACTAATACGAGGCTCAGCACAAGCATTTGTAAAGGGCGGCGTTCTATCCATCTGTGCCAGTGCTGCGTAGCGTGCGGTACATATACTTTAGACAAGGGTGCTGCTTCAGCGGCTTCCTGATCAAGTGCGTTGCCTGCCATTGCTGTTTTATACAAGTTCCAGCACATCATTAATGCGCCAATAAGGTATAACACACCGCCTACACCACGCATCGCGTAAAAAGGCTGCATTTGCTTTACTGTATCAAGGAATTGATATTTTAGCGTGCCTTCCGGTGTAAACTCTTTCCACGCAAGGCTTTGCATAAAGCCCGCCCAGTACATCGGAACCACATAAAAGATGATACCCAATGTGCCGATCCAGAAATGCCTGTTGGCTAATTTTACTGAATATAGTTTTGTCCTGAAAATTCTGGGGATGATGTAATAGAGTATCCCGAATGTTAAAAAGCCATTCCATCCAAGCGCACCAACGTGAACGTGAGCTATTGTCCAGTCCGTGAAATGGCTGATCGCATTTACGCTCTTCAACGCCAGCATGGGCCCTTCAAAGGTTGCCATGCCATAAGCGGTTACCGCCACCACCATGAATTTAAGAACCGGATCTTCACGCACTTTATCCCAGGCGCCACGCAAGGTAAGCAGGCCGTTGAGCATACCACCCCAGGACGGTGCAATGAGCATTACGGAGAAAACAGTACCCAGCGATTGCGCCCAGTTAGGCAGAGCGGTATAAAGCAAATGGTGCGGCCCTGCCCATATATATAAGAATATGAGCGCCCAGAAGTGTATGATAGAAAGCCGGTAAGAATATACAGGCCGGTTAGCCGCTTTAGGCAGGAAATAATACATTAGCCCTAAATAGGGTGTCGTAAGAAAAAAAGCAACAGCATTATGCCCGTACCACCACTCCACCAGGGCGTCCTGCACACCCGCATACCATGAGTAGGATTTCATCAGGCTAAAAGGCAGTTCTACAGAGTTAACAATGTGCAGCATGGCCACCGTTACAAACGTGGCTATGTAAAACCAGATGGCCACATATAAATGCCGCTCCCGTCTTTTGAGAATGGTGCCAAACATATTCCACCCGAAAGCAACCCACACTATTGCGATCAGAATATCAATAGGCCACTCCAGTTCCGCATACTCCTTACCTGATGTATAGCCGGCCAGCAAGGTTATGGCGGCTAATACAATGATTGACTGCCAGCCCCAGAAATGGAATTTACTTAGTTTATCACTATACATGCGGGTCTTACACAGACGCTGCAGCGAATAATAAACACCCATAAATATTCCGTTCCCTACAAAGGCAAAAATCACCGCATTGGTGTGTACCGGCCTTACTCTTCCGAAGGTAGTAGAGGCCATGCCCATATTAAGGGCGGGGAAGACCAATTGAAATGCGGCAAGTATTCCGGCCAGCATACCCACCACGCCCCAAAACATCGTAGCGTATGCAAACCATTTTACAATCTTATTATCGTAAAAGAATTTGTCTGTTGGTATGGATGCAGCTTCATTTGTGTTCTGAAGAAAATTACTCATATTTTTTGGCTTTGTTTATTTATAAATTTCCTGTTCAAAATCGTCATCATACAATATTCTCATTGATGCTCCTTTCTGGTCTTCATACTGGTTATTTTTTACACACCATATAAATGCCGCAAGAAACAGCCCTGCAACGCATACACTTACAATAACCAGGACATATAGCGCGCTCATGAATGCTTTTGTTATATTTGCAAAACTATTTCTGACCAGAATTTTTTTTTATGACGTTACTCAACCTAAAAGATGATTATAGTCATGTTTTAGATGCTGTCTTTTGTCTTTAATGACAGACGCAGGCATTTTGCTACCAGGCTGGTTGCACCTCCCGATATGATCACAATACTAAGTGTGCTACATGGCATGAGAATAGCAGCAATCATTGGCCTTAATATGCCTTGCATTGCGAAGGACAAACCAATAATGTTGTAAACGATAGAAACAACGAAACTTAATCCGATGATATAACGCGAAGCCTTCGCGAGTTTCAACAGGCCAGGTAAGAATGCAAGCCTTTCTGCATCAAGTATTGCATCGCAGGAAGGAGTGAAGTTGTTAATATCATCTGCAAGAGTTACCCCTACATTGCTTTGTTGTAAAGCGCCTGCATCATTGAGGCCATCGCCTATCATCAATACTTTTTCGTCATTCTTCTGGAGGGATTCTATATACTGAAGTTTCGCCATTGGCGTCCGCTCAAACAGTAATTCACTTTGGTTTCTAAACAGGTTCACCAATGCAGCCTTCTGGTTGTCATTATCACCAGACAGAAGCGATAATTTGTACCGCTCACTAAGAGCAGGAATAATCTGCGGCACGGCTTTGCGAAAAGTCGGTAATGAATGAAAGGAAGCTATTTTGTCATTAATGCGAATATAAACCGCGGCATTGTTGTTACTTATTTCATCTTTTGCAATTCCCAGGAATTCACCTGACCCCACCATTATTTTTTTGCCTGCCGCTATCGCCGTTAATCCTTTGCCCGGCGTTTCCTTCCATTCGGTGACAGGAACAATATCCCTATGCCCCAACCATGTAACAATGGACTTACTATAAGGATGTTTGCTTGAACAGGTTACTGAATATAAAATGTCTTTTTCTTCGTCCGTTAATGAGTATCCCGAGCAAGTGAATTGCTTTTCGCTGTTTTGAGTAAGAGTGCCCGTTTTATCAAATACAATGTGATCAATCTTGCCAAGTTGTTCAATAACAGTGGCATCCCTCAAAAAAAGGCCATTGTTGCTGAAGATCCTGAGCAAATTACCATTCGTAAATGTAGCAGAGAGCAGTAATGCGCATGGGCAGGCTACGATGAGCATTGCGGTAACACTGCCTATTATCTTTGACGGGTCAACGATATACCAGTAGATAGCGGTGCCCGCCGCAAGGGAAAGTAATATCCAGGTGAAGTACTCGCTTAAAATGTGTATGGCACTCCCTGCATCATTTTGCCCTTGTTTATTTTTGGAAAATGAATGATGGTTCCATAACGAGGTCAGGTAGCTGCCAGCTACCGGCTTTATGATCTGTATAGTCAGCGATGTGCCCACCTGCTTTCCTCCGGCATATACCATTTCGTTTTGCATTACCGTTACAGGTTCACTCTCGCCTGTTACAAAACTATAGTCTATGTATGCTTTCCCTTTCAGCACAATTGCATCGGCGGGTATTATTTCATCGTTATGCAGTTGCACTACATCTTTCTCCTTAAGCTCCTGGAGGCGTTTACTTTGTATGCCGTTTGTGGTAACAACATTTACGGCAATGGGGAAATACGATTTATAGTCCCTGTGAAATGAAATTGATTTGTAAGTACGTTCCTGCGCAACTCTGCCTGCCAGCATAAAGAACACTATGCCGCACATGCTGTCTAAATAACCGCTGCCGGTATTCCCTGCTATCTCATATATACTGCGGGTAAAGGTGATAATTAGCGCCAGTGCGATAGGTGCATCGATATTCAGCATCTTTTGTTTGATGCCTTTCCATGCAGTAACGAAAAATTCTGAGCCACTGTAAAAGAATACAGGTATAGCCAGTAACAGGTTAAGATACCGGAACAAGTGCGCATATTGTTGTTCTATCCCGGTATCGTGCGATAGATATTCAGGGAAGCTCATCATCATCACATTGCCAAAACAAAACCCCGCTACACCAAGTTTGTATATCCTTTGCTTATTATAATCCTTTGTATTTTTCTTATTGGCTTCATCCAGGCTAATGTAAGGCTCATATCCAATTGTTGCCAGAAGCTCTGTTATTTTGCGAAGGCTGATTTTATTCTTTGAAAAGTGAATGGTCACTTCTTTCGTGGTGAAATTTAGCCGGCTTTCAATGATGCCGGCATTCACTTTGCCCAGGTGTTCCAGCAGCCACATGCATGAGCTGCAATGAACACCGGGAATATAAAAGGTGACTATTGTGTAGTTACCGTTTGTAAACTTATAGAGCTGCTTCGCAACATCTTCATTATCTAAAAAGGAGTATTTATCACTTCTTATAGGTTTGATCTGTGATAGTCCAGGATGTGATTGCAGTTTGTAATAATCGCAAAGGCCGTTCTCGTCCAGCAGTTCATATACCAGCTTGCAACCCTGGCAGCAAAATGCCTTGTCCTCAATTACAATACGATTCGTAATACAGGGTAACCCGCAATGATAACACAATAAGTTTACTTTGCTATTGGGCCTGGTTACAACGGTATCATGATCCTCAATCGTGTACATTAATATTCATTTGTGCTTTTGTTATTTTAGGAACCAGGTAGGTCTCTTCGAGCAGAACAAGTGCAGCAAGTTTATTCTCAAGCAATGCCATTTGGTTCTGCAGTATTTTATAAAGATCAATGCGAATGGTTTCGGAATAAAGTGGTAGAGACACCATTTGCAAACGGTAAATGATGTCTTTAATCTTTTGGTGCGATTGATTTATCTCTATCAACTGCATATCATGTTTCAGGCTGCAAGAACCGGTTCCCGTGCAATTCCGGCAATCATGGCCTGCAGCATCTTTTTCAGATAAGGAATGGACATAGGGTACCAACTGCTCCTTTTTGATACTGATATAATGCTGAATTTCTCCTATCAACTGCTTGCATAGGGTTACATATTGCGATGCCGTTTGCTGCATTTCCTGCTGCAATTTTTCTGCTTGCTCTTTAGCAGTTCCACACATTGTATATATCGGGTCGTAATGGGATGTATCCAGCCATTCAACGAATGATTGTAATGTCTCACTATCGTGATTATCTTGTTTAGCCATAATTGAACCTTTTTACAAAGCTATTTTCAGAATAGCTGCAATAAACTGATATCAATCTGCTAATAAAATGATTTTGGTCAGTTTACTGCAATGGGAATACGGAGGGAGGCTGGCTTATGTTTTACCTGCGAAGTAAAGACATAAAAAAGCCCAGCATCGCTGCTGAGCTATCGAGGTCGGGATGACTGGATTCGAACCAGCGACCCCCACGTCCCGAACGTGGTACGCTACCGGACTGCGCTACATCCCGAAAAATGAGCAGCAAATTTAATAATTCTGTTGAAAAAAATAACCCGGCTTTTTTGTGGGCTTTGTTGTTACTTTTAACTTCGCAAATTGTTTACAATCTCGTGGGCTTTTGACTCGCGACCCTGCCTAACGGCAGGCAAGTCATGACATACAACTATATGAATTACAGTTCAAAAATTGCATTTCCTTCCGGTGTTGTAGATTATATTTTTCTTCCTAAAGACGGCCTGAAGAAAAGCTCTGTTGAAGAACTGGCCGTGTCTTATGATAAGCAGCATATCGTCATTATCACCGATGACCATATTGCTGCCCTGTACGAGCCGCTGTTCAAGGGTTACAAGACACTTGTGGTGCCAGCGTTGGAGAGCGCCAAAGACTTACATACAATAGGTACGCTGTGCAGACAATTGCTTGACCTGGAGGCTGGCCGGAATACCCTGCTTATAGGTGTGGGAGGTGGCGTGGTGACAGATGTTACGGGGTTTGTCGCCTCTGTTTATATGCGGGGTATCGCCTTTGGTTTTGTGCCCACTACGCTGCTGGGCATGGTGGATGCCGCGATAGGGGGCAAGAATGGGGTGAACCTGGGGCTGACAAAAAACCTGATCGGCACCATTACCCAACCAAAGTTTATTTTGTATGATACCGGTTTTTTGCAGACACTGCCTAATGTGGAGTGGAGCAATGGCTTTGCAGAGATCATAAAGTGCGCGAGTATTTTTGATGCCGGATTGTTTGATGAGCTGGCTGCGCAGAATATTTCCTTTTATAAACATGATGACCATGCCCTGCTGGCGCTGATAGAGAAAAGCGCAGCATGGAAAAATAATACCGTGATAGCGGATGAAAAAGAAACGGGTGTGCGTAAGCTGCTGAACTTTGGGCATACTGCTGCACACGCTATTGAGAACATGTACGAGTTGCCGCATGGCAAGGCTGTGGCTATAGGAATGGTGATAGCCTGTATGGTATCGGAAGAAGTTGCGGGCCTTTCGGCTGCGGATACTGAGCGGCTGAAAAAGCTGCTGCAGCAATACCACCTGCCGGTGAGCCTTTCTATTAATGCCGCAAAAGCTATGGAGATACTGCGCATGGATAAAAAGCGAAAGGATGACCTGATAGACTACATAGTGCTGGAAAGAATAGGGCACGGCGCCATCCGCTCGCTGCCTTTTAATGTTGTTGAAAAAGCCCTGGAAGCGTATGCAAGCCACAATTGAGCCGGGAAATATCGGAGGGGTCATTTCTGCGCCGCCCTCAAAAAGTGTTACGCAACGGGCCTTCGCGGGGGCATTGCTGCATAAGGGCACTACCGTAATAACCAATGCCGGATCCTCGGATGACGAAAATGCGGCGCTGCATATTATACAGCAGCTTGGCGCGAAAATAGTTGCGCAGGCCGAGGATATCATTGAAATTACGAGCAATGGCGTATTGCCAGTTACAGACACCATTAATTGCGGAGAAAGCGGGCTGGCAGCGCGATTATTTACGCCTATTGCCGCATTGAGTGATAAGCCGGTCAGCATAACAGGTACCGGAACGCTGTTAGCCCGGCCTATGCAGATGTTCGGGGAGTTTTTGCCGGCGCTGAATATCGGGATCTCCGGTTTCAATGGCTACCTGCCCATAACGGTAAAAGGCCCGTTGCGGGCATTGCCCGTGCGCATAAATGCGGAAGAGAGCTCGCAATTTTTGAGCGGGCTGCTGCTTGCATATGGCAGCATTGCCACAGCGCCGGTAGTTATTGAAGTAGAAGGGCTGAAAAGCAAGCCATACATAGACCTGACGCTGGAGGTGATGAGGCATTTTGGAAGGCCGATACCCTACCACAACTACAAAAAATTTGACATTGACCCTTCCTTCTTTTCCTACCCCACCACTGTGGAGATAAATGTGGAAGGCGACTGGAGCAGCGCAGCTTACCTGCTGGTGGCTGGCGCAATAACTGGTGCGGTAACAGTAAAGAATTTGAACATGGACTCCGTGCAGGCCGATGTGGCAATCCTTAAGGTGCTGGGCAATGCCGGGGTGGAACTGGTATTTAGCGATGATTCAGTGTCCGTGCAAAAGACCAGGTTGCGGGCATTTGAATTTGATGCCACCGACTGCCCTGATCTTTTCCCAGTGCTGGCCATCCTGGCTGCCTGCTGCGATGGAGAAAGCTATATTAATGGTGTACACCGTTTATTTAATAAGGAAAGTAACCGCGCTGCCAGCATCAGTGATATGCTGGAAAATTTCGGCGTTCCGTTATCTATAGAAGATGATATGCTGTGTGTAACCGGCACGAGAAAATTACAGGGCACGGTAATAGATTCATACCACGATCACCGGATAGTGATGGCAGCGGCCATAGGTGCGCTCAGGGCCAGTGGGCCGGTGGATATTCTGAACGCGGAGGCTGTGAATAAATCATATCCCGGGTTTTTCAGGGATTTGATTTCGTGCGGGGGGAAGTGTAATTTTAGTGCGGCATAGGAATTTCACGCAAAGAACGCAAAGGCAAATCGCAAAGGGCGCAAGGCTAGTATGCCAATGCAGTTTTTTTTGAAGGTTAATGATTAAATAGCAAGAGAAAGCCCCTTTAGGGGGTTTGGGGTATGAATACATTCGGCACTAATTTTCGCATCAGTATTTTTGGTGAATCTCATGGTAAATGGGTGGGTGTTACTATTGATGGTTGCCCGGCAGGAATACCGCTGCAGGAGAGCGACCTGGTGCCAGACCTGGAGCGGCGGAAGGCTGGTGCTGCCGGGACAACGCCGCGCAAGGAAGATGACCTGCCCATATTTGTGAGCGGTGTATTCAATAACAAAACAACCGGCGCACCGCTAACTATTGTTTTTGAAAACAGCAATATCCGTTCTGCTGATTATGACGCTATAAAAAACACGCCCCGACCGGGTCATGCCGACTTTGTGCTGCACAAAAAGTACAATGGCTTTAATGACCATCGTGGCGGTGGCCATTCATCCGGGCGGCTTACAGTGGCGCTGGTAGCTGCTGGTGTTGTGGCTAAAAAAATACTTGAGGGCATCACAATAGAAGCTGTGCTGGCTGAAGCCGGGGGCAACACGGATATCGAAGCGGCCATAAATAAGGCGATAGAGCAGCAGGATAGTATAGGCGGCATAGTAGCATGCACGGTAAAAGGTCTGCCTGTTGGGGTTGGTGAGCCATTCTTCGATTCACTTGAATCTGTTATCAGCCATGCTGTTTTTTCCATACCGGCAGTAAAGGGCATTGAGTTCGGCAGTGGGTTTGCTGCTGCGCGTATGCAGGGCAGCGTACATAATGATGCATTTATTAATGAGGGCGGCGGTACCGCAACCAACAATGCAGGCGGTATAAACGGCGGCATCGGCAACGGGAATGATCTTTATTTCCGGGTGGCGGTAAAGCCGGCAAGCAGCACCCCCAAAGAGCAGCATACCTGGAACAATGCAACCGGAGCAATAGCGCCATTTACTGTAAAAGGCAGGCACGACCTGTGCATCGCGCTTCGGGTGCCAGTGGTGGTGGAGGCCGTTACAGCCATTGTGCTGGCGGATCTATGCAGCCAACGCGGATAATATTCGGTGAAATTAGCTTTTTTCACCCCTTTCAAGCGTGCGCTCACCCCTGTAGGCCTGCATTTTAACCATTTTGACAGGAAATATTTTTTCAGGTTAAACTTCCATACTAACTTGCGGTCTATTATTTCACAAAAAACAAAAACGTTTTAAACTAAAAACAGAAATTATGAAGAAATTATTTTTACTCTCTATCGGCACTGCATTAAGTTTCGGTGTCTTCGCGCAAGGTCTTACTCCAGGGCATGCCGTTCCAGGTCATTCCCATGCGCAGCTCGAAAGCAAATCTGTCAATAGAACAACATCGACTTATGTTTATCATGATTCGCTGATTATGTCTAATTTGACTGTTACTCCAGACACTCCCTATTCCTATGTCGCGAATACCGGCGCCGGCAGCGATAGCGGATATTTTAACGGAACGGGAATATACGGTTTTTCCGTTTTTGCAGAGCGTTATGATTTTCACAGTGCGGACAGCGCCGAAGAAGTTATTGGTGTATTTTCTTTGTGGGCCGGTACAGTGTCTTCGCCTAGTTCACACAATGTTGTATTTAAGGTATGGAATGTTGGCACTCCTGATGTTGTGCGTCCAACCTTTACTTATAACGGTTTTCCTGGTGCTGGAATTGATTCAGTAACTGCTTCTTATAATAGCCTGAACATAAGTGACACTGCCCTTACATTCAATGTGCAGTATTTTGCGACACCTACTACTTATCTCACAAATTCATTTTTTGTAGGATGTGAATTGAACTATAACTGGGCTGCTATGGGCGGCGACACAGTTTGTGTAGAAGCCACAGATTACAGGGCCAGCAGTACCTTTACCGTTGCGTCTGGTGATACAACAGTAAATGATGTTGCTGCTATTTATTTCCCTGGAGGTTCAAGCTGGATTGATGTTGGATACGATCTGCAAACGCCTTCCGATTTCTACTTGTTCCCTATAGTAATCAGCAGATTGCCAAGCGCAAGCATTAGTGGAGTTACCAGAAAAGATCTTACTTTCTTCGGCAATTATCCTAACCCAGCTGTAAACAGCACGAATATTAAATTCTCTTTGGCAGCGGCTACAGACGTAACGATCTATATTACAGATATGAGTGGCCGTACTATCAATACGATATCGCAAGCTGGCCTGGCCGCAGGTGAGCACACCGTTCCTGTATCTACCGAGAATATGCCAGCTGGTAACTACATTTACCTGGTTCGTACCGGAACAGGTAGCGGTATTGCATCTAAGCTAACTGTTGCGAAATAATAGCCTGATTTAATTTAATAAATACACATCCCTGGCCCACACAAGGCCGGGGATGTTCGTTAAATGAAGGGGTTTAACGCAGTTTTATGAATAAAACCCCTGTTCAGTAGAGCAGGAAGCGTAATTTTAACCCAAATTGGAAGAAACAGGAATGAGAAAATTATTTATACTCGCAATAGCTTTGTCAATAAATGTTGCTGCTTTGGCACAAAGAACTGTTCATAGCCCGGCAACGGTTATCCGCAGTGTTGATGGTATCAGTTTTGGCCTGACCAAGGCGAATGCAAACGAGCGCACGACAGCGGCGGGCGATACGGTAGCGCTGACAAATATACCGGCTGCGGATACGCCGTTGGTGATGTATGCGATACCCGGTGGTGGTTATCTTACGGGAACCGATAGTTTCGGAGATCAGGGCTTTGCAGAGCGCTATGATATTAATGTGGCTGCAGATGACAGCTCGCTGGTAATAATAGGTGTAGTGGCCGAGTTTCATGGTGTTGTAAATCCTTTGTCCGCACGTACTGTGTCGTTTAACGCTTGGTCTGTTGGTGTACCTTCCGCTATTTCGGCTACTTATGGGTACAGCGGTTTTCCGGGTACCTCACTTGACAGTGTAGTGGTACCGTTTACGCAGCTTGGCATTGGCGCCGCTGCCGATACGATCAAGGCGTATCTTTTCCCAGTGGCTACAGGTACCATCCAGAATTCTTTCTTTGTAGGCTATACCATGATCTACAGTGCCACCGCGCTTGCCGGTGATACCATAGGCCTGGCCTGCTCGGCCAACGGGGACAGAACAAGCAGTTTATACAGTATTGCTACTTATGTTGATTCGGTTTTTGACACAGTTACCTCAGCTTATGTTGCTGATACTGTTTATGATACCACTATCAATGTTCAAAATGCTACTCAATGGTCGGACGGGGCATGGCACGACAACTATACCGACAACGACTCCTTGAAAAATGACCTGGCTATATACCCGATAGTGGTGATAGGCGGCCCTACCGGAATAAAAGGGATCACGAAAAATAACTTTACGTTCTTTGGCTGTTTTCCTGACCCTGCTGTAAACAGCACAAATATCAGCTTCTCCTTGCTGAAAAATGCGGATGTTACTATTCAATTGGCAGATATGGCCGGGCATTGTATCCGAACGATGAAAGAGACTGGCCTTGCTACCGGGGAGCATATTATGCCTGTCAGCACTTCAGAATTAGCATCAGGCAACTATTTATGCATCATCCGCACATCAGGCGGAGATGGCATTGCGACTAAAATAACTGTAGTCAAATAACACGGAGAGTCCCAAAATAAAAATCCAAATTCCAAGGCGCAACGAGTTTTGGAATTTGGATTTTTGTTTAATAGTTCGAGCCGGAGGGTGGAATTCTATTTGTGGAAGCTCTGGCGCGGCAAGTTTGAAGATTATTTTTTAGAATTCTTAATGGTCGTGCAGGCCTTCGATATTTTCTTGCCGTCTATCAGCCTGTTGATATCTTCTGCCGGATGTTTGAAGGCGCTCTTTTTACCGCAATCGCAAAGCATTACCACTGGGTCTTTATCCTTGATCATCGATAATAGTTCGTCAGCAGACGGCGCGGAAGGAAGTGCGGCGTACTTTTCCCAGGTCATGTTCAGGAAGGCAGTGTTTGCGTTTATGCCTCTGTTATCGAGCAGGTACCCTTTATGGAGCGGTGTTGGCAGCAACCTGTTGCCAGCAGCCTTTACATCATGGGGATCGGGATAGCTTACTATTTTGGACTTATCGTCTGACAGCACAATAGGAACCAGGTTTTTGTAATCACCCCTGGTTTTGTAAACGAGCAGGTGTGGGACTAACGCGCGCATGTGTTGTGCTGTGGCGGCATGTGCGGCGCAGCAACTTATGACAGCTGTGCAAAGTAGTGTTTTAGCGTTCATCGATGTTTTGTTTTTTGTGCTGGTTAATTTGTACGAAACGTTATTGAAATTATTTATCAGCATACATAGAGGGCCGGTATCGCGTAGAGACGCAATGCATTGCGCCTCTACGAAATCAGGTATATATTATAAAACCTTTTTGTCCTGGCAGGTACTAAAGCAAACAACATTCCATAAGGGAATGTTGTTTGCAAATTATTCCGTTACCGGGCAATTATTTACCTACAGTGATCTTTTTATTTATGGTGCCGCCATCTGTAGTTACCTGTATAAAATATGTTCCCGGAGCCAATGTGTTTACCGGTATGGTAAATACTGACTGATTGCTCATGTCTGATGAAACGACTTTCCTGCCTTGTACATCAGTAACAGTAACTTCCGAGCCTTTGCAGTTTGTCCCGCTAAGGTCGATAGTAACATAATCTGATGCGGGGTTAGGATAGATCTTCGCGACAGACAGATTTACTTCAGGCAAATTAGTGGTTGAAGGAGCAGTACGGGTTATGTTCGATACCGACAGCAAATATGTTCCGGTATATCCTGCAAATTTAGGTGAACAGTGGAAAATAACCGTGCCGCCTGTATAGCCTGTGAAATTTATTGTTCCTGGCATCACGTCGTCGTATTCTGCAGACCACGTAGTGCCACCATCAGTGGAATAAGACCATATCGCATCGACTGTATATGGTGCGCCGGGGTTCAGATCATCAGATACCTTGGCTGTGATCGCATAGTTGTATCCCGAAGCAAGTGTTACTTTATAATAGTCCTGGTCGGTAGCTATGTGGAAGTTGGAACCCGGTGTGCCTGTGCTGGCGGTACTGCCTGACCAGGAGAGCGTAGAAGTAAGATCGTACGCTGTTGCTGCTGTGTTGTTCACCTCATATACATCCGGTGACAGCGGTGGTGCGACAACTGTTACATTTTGTGGGTTCTCATCGAAATCCGATCCTGCAATGTACCATGAGCCGTAATATTTGAACCAAAGTACCATCAGGTAAGTGCCGGGCGCTGCCGTGACACTGGATGTGCTGAAATTAAGTGTACCCGAAGTAGCTAAATAATCTACGGTTGTAACGCCCAAAAACTGTATGTCACTATTATAACTTCCGTCCAGGTTGTAAAGGCCGAGGTATAATGAATCACTCCAAGAAGCATAGGTAGCATCGTTGTCATATACCATCAGGGATACAGAAGCCGCCGATCCCTGCACCATTGGGTTTGGCACCGGGGTCATAGCGCTGTACAGCTCTATTGGGTTATTGTTATATACGGTTATTGTAGTGGAATTAGTGTACCCGTAAGTAGTGTTGTCGCCAATTGATTTCCATACGCCACCGGTAGTACGGTAATACATACCAAGTGTATATGTTCCCGGTATCATGCTTACCTCGCCGTTGGAATGGAAAAGGTAATCTGGTGAAATATAGGTGAGCGGTGCCATAGTAACGCCGGTAACAGAATCTGCAACACATATGAATGCACCAGTGGTAGCATCAAATGCCAGCAAACCGAAATCACCAGTAAAAGTATTAACACTGGAATAATTGGCAATACTTGTTATTATATTGAAGGTATCGGTATAAAAAATAGAGGTTGCTGAGAGACTTAAATAATCATACAGCTCAAGTGTATCAGCGCTGCCGCCACCGCCTGTTCCACCGCCCGGAGGCTGGATGCCGAATATTGCGGTCTGGTCGCTGTTAAAGCCGCCTGCACCGCCGCCTGTGCCCAGTGAAGGAGGATTTAAAGCATCAATAGCATAGTATCCGTCTGGGCCTGAACCGCTCCATCCCCAGTTTACGTGCATATTATCAGAAGCATCATAGCCATCAAAAACAAAGCAATGCCCGCCAGCTGTTCCTTCACCGGCATATATCACCGGCCTGCCTGCATTCAGGTCTGCCTCGAGCATACTGATCCAGGTGGGGTCATCATAAGACGAGCGCGATTCGCCATGCAGCGCAGGGTCATAATTGAAGAAATTTTTCAGCGAATATTCTGCGCAGTATGGAGCGGTACCTGTTGCAGAAGAAATTACATAAGCGCCGCTTTCATCCGGCCCATAGTCCATATTCATACTTATTCCCACATCAGACATCAGCGTAGCCACGCTGGGGTCAGTGGAAACAACACTATTAGGCATTGCGGCCCAGTTATAAGTAGTTGTGCCAAAATTTGCGGATAACGTGCCGTATGAAGATGTAGCATAAGAGTGGGTGCCCGAGCCAGTAGTTGGGTAGCTCCAGAATTTCATAACCTGTGAGGTAGCAGTAGCAACACAGCCTGTGGGGCAGCGGCCGCCATAGCCAAATGGGGCGCCCGCATCAACAGGGCAGTAGTCGTTATAATACTGCGACTGGTCCCATGTGGTGCTGAGGAGGGGTGATACCGTTGTGGTCTTTGCACCGGAATGGCGGGTTGTCCTGTTGTTTATGAGATCGTCCCAGCTTGCAGCTATATCAGCAGAAGCCGCAACGTGGTTGCTGATCACGTAATTTATTTGCTTATTGTAGTCTTCGAAAAAACTGGTAACGATCCTTGGAATTTTATCGCCATGAAAAGTACGCTCCAGGGAGTAGCCGATCACCGGCTTAACGGCGTCTTCTGCACAGACAATCACAAAACAATGTGCGCCGCTGAATACATAAAAGTAAGGGGTTGTGCCGCCTGATGTGTAGGCAAGGCTCAGGTCATCCGCGCTGGCCAGCGAGGGTGCGCCGCCATGCTGGGCCAGGTAGTTGTAGCCTACTGCTTTTGCCTTGCTTACGGAAACGGCCTTTCCGAAAGAAAAGGTGGATGAGGCTAATAACAACAATAAGAGCCCCAGAAGGTTTATTTTTTTCATAAAAATGGTTGGTTTGGAACAAATGTAGCCAAATGTTTAATAATATAAATATAATCCCCCGGATTATTTTTTAAGTGTGGTTATCGGCTGTTTATCTGTGCAGTTTTTCGTTATCCTTGTGCCTGTTCGCATCTCGGATATTCTTTTTCTCAAAATTCTTTTGGAGTGCATCGGTAAGGTCCACGCCGGTCTGATTGGCAAGGCACATCAGCACCCACAGCACATCCGCCATCTCGTCGGCCATGTCTTTTTGTTTGTCGCTTTCCTTGAATGACTGTTCGCCGTACTTCCTTACCATGATTCGGGAGAGCTCACCCACTTCTTCCATCAGTATGCCCAGGTTAGTGAGTTCGCTAAAATAGCGGACACCTACAGTGGTTATCCATGTATCCACCTGCTGCTGTGCCTGCCTTACTGTTATGTCCATAGTCGATAAGAATTTGTACTATACAAAATAACAGAACATGCTTGTTATGTCTGTACCTAAAAATAAGAATTTGTTACTTTACACAAAATAATAGAACTTCCCCATTTTATTAGCACAAAGGATAAAAATACATGCATTCATACGGAACGGATATAGAAGCGGCAGACGCGCTCAAAGTGCAGGCGGCTGCCATACGCAAAGCAATAGGTAAGGTGATAGTGGGCCAGGAAGACGTGGTGGAAAAGCTGATAATAGCTATACTGTGCAACGGCCACAGCCTGCTGGTGGGTGTGCCGGGCCTGGCAAAGACCCTGCTTGTAAAAACGATCTCAGATGTGCTGGACCTCTCATTCAAGCGCATACAGTTTACCCCCGACCTCATGCCCAGTGATATTGTGGGTGCGGAGATACTCAATGAGGAGCGGCATTTCCAGTTCATCAAAGGCCCTATTTTTGCCAATATCATACTTGCGGATGAGATAAACCGTACCCCGCCGAAAACACAGGCTGCCCTGCTGGAAGCCATGCAGGAACGTAATGTGACTGCCGGCGGCACGCTATACAAACTGCCCGCGCCGTTCTTTGTACTGGCTACCCAGAACCCGATAGAGCAGGAGGGCACCTACCCGCTGCCGGAAGCGCAACTGGACCGTTTTATGTTCCAGGTAACGCTGGACTACCCGAGCTTTGCCGAGGAAGTGCGGATAGTACGCAATACTACAGGCGCAATGGTAGAAGAACTGACCAAGGTAATGACCGGCGAAGATATTCTGTACTTCCAGGGCCTCGTGCGTCGTGTGCCCGTGCCCGATAATGTGCTGGAGTATGCGGTAGGCCTTGTGCAGAAAACCCGCCCCGGCTCGAATAATGTGAGCCCGGTTGCCACGCAGTATATAGCTTACGGTGCAGGCCCCCGCGCATCGCAATACCTGGTGCTGGGCGCCAAATGCCATGCCCTGCTGAATGGCAAATATTCGCCGGATATAGAAGATGTGCGCGCGATGGCTATGCCGGTGCTGCGCCATCGTGTGCTGCGGAACTATAAAGCCGAGGCCGAAGGTATAACACAGGAGTCGCTCATTAAGCAGTTGCAGTAGGAGCGGCGAGCCCCACTTTGTATAAAGAAAGTTAGCATGGCCGCAGCAAGAACCGAAAATATTCAATCCATTCAGTTGCTGAGGGGTATTGCTGCCTTCATGGTGCTGCTAAGCCATTCTATTCTTGCAAAGGGTTTTCCAGACAGTTACCATATTAAGCGGGTTTGTATTGAGGGGCATTATGGGGTCAGTGTGTTTTTCATTATATCAGGGTTCATTATTCCTTATTCCATGTTTAGCAAGGACTACCGGATATCTGATATAAAAAGCTTTTTCCTGAAGCGCCTGCTGCGTATAGAGCCACCTTACATCGTTTCCATTGCACTGGTGCTGCTGCTCAACTATTCCAATACTTTATCCCCCTGGTACACTGGCCCGCGTTTTTCCATCGACTGGATGAATGTTTTGGGCCACCTGGGATATGTGAACGTGATCACCCACCAGCACTGGCTCAATGACGCCTACTGGACACTGGCGATAGAATTTGAATACTATATACTGCTGGCGTTTGTATATCCGCTGCTGACGCATAAAAGCAAGGCGGTCATGCTTGCCTCATACTTTCTGCTCCTGGCTGCGTCTTTTATACCCGACCAAGGAGAGAACATATTCAGCCATCTGCCATTATTTCTTTCCGGCATTGCGCTGTTCTTGTTTATGTGCAGGAAAATATCAGGATACGAATTCCTTTTTATGACGGTGGCGTCGTTGGCTGTATTGTTGCGTATGGGGCCAGTGCCCACCGGCCTTGCAATAGCAACATTGCTCTGTATCTACTTTATCAAGCACGTTCCGAAAGCCTTTATGTTTCTCGGTACCATTTCTTACTCGTTATACCTCACGCACAATGTGTTTGTGACGCGCATCTGGGGCCTTCTGGAACGGTATGCAGGCGGCACCGGCCCATGGCTACGCTGGGTGCTGAGCCTTGCGCTTTGCGTGGTGGTAGCGTGGGTATATTATTTATTAGTGGAAAAACCATTTCTTAATCTAAGCAAAAGGCTGCTGTTCCATCATCCGGGGCGAAAAGGCAGGCCGGTACCGGAAGAAAAGGTTATTGCATAAAACACTAATTTTATTTTATGGAAAACTTACAGCATAAAGCAAAATTCCTGAAGGAAGAATTTACAAAGGCGCTGGCCAGCCTGGATGCGGACACACCACCTAAATGGGGTAAAATGAGCGTACAGCAAATGATAGAGCACATGAGTGACTATGTGCGTATAGCCAACGGCAGAACGCCGATGAAAACGATAACGCCTGAAGAGAACATACCCAAGATGCAGGGCTTCCTGGAAAGTGAAAAGCCGATGCGGGAGAATACGCCCAACCCCTTGCTGCCCGATGTGCCGCCGCCCGTGAGACATTCGATAAAAGAAGCAGCTATAGCAGAACTGCAGGGCGAAATAGTCCATTTCTTTGCGGTACATGAGCAGGAAGCCGGAAGAGCTACGCCAAACCCTTTTTTCGGTACACTTTCTTTTGACCAGCAGGTGCAGTTGCTATACAAGCATAGTACGCATCATTTGCGGCAGTTTGGCGTGGATGCGTGATGCGCTATAATGATTGATAAGTATCTGTGCCTTGGCCACCGGAACTTACGAAATCATATACGGAGTAATATATTGAGTTCGACACCGGGCTGTAGTATAATTGAGCGGTAATGCCTGTTCCTGTCCCGCTGGGATCCGCAGTGTAAAAAAAGATCACGGTACTATCGGTTGACTTACCGGGAGAATAAGTAAGTATTGTGGAATTAATTTCGATCGTCCCTGCGTTTACATACTGAATATTCAGTGTCACGGTATCTGTGTCAACACTTTGAGGATTGTGAGGTGCTCCGATTTCCCAATCGCTTATATGGATAAACTTTCGCGTGCCTGCAACTTGCTTTGTGTAGATTGATTCCGGCTGGCTGCTTTTTTTACAGCCGTAAGCGGCAAAGCAAAAGATGGCAACGGTAAATAGGGTTGTTTTCATAAGGGTTTTACTTTCTCCATTAACGATATGGGCTGAGTACTTATTGCTTTATGAGTTTCCCTGAATAAACTTTCCCATTCTCATTATCGGTTACGTGGTAAAAATAAATGCCGGGTAATTTTATTTTGCCGCCAATCAATACCTCGTTTGTGTTTTGAAAAGGGATCGTTTCAATTGCCTGCCCGATATCGTTCACGATCATAATTTTGCCGTTTGCAACGTCAGAGAAAATAATTTTGGAAGATTGGGCTATAGGGTTAGGGACGACGGATATATTGCTATTGGTTTCGGCAGGTCTATTTATGTCAAGTGGATGCATAGCACAACTGGCCGAATCATCGAATTCTATGTTAATTATTGCACCCCAAGACGATACTGGCGTACTTAATGGAGGCGAAACGTCTCTGTTTTGGAAACAAATTAACTGTCTTGAATATTCATGAAAGCCAAAATTAGGATACGCAGCAAACTCATAACCATTAGTACAACCAATACCTTCAATAACATTAAAATCGCCATTAAAGTGCCAGGTCTTGTACCATAAGCTATTTATCATAGTTGAATCTATGAATGTAATCTGATAAGAATTTTCTGTATCGCCAACAGCCCAATTATAATCATAGAGCAGTTTGTCAACAGAATCCGATGCGGACCTTATGAAAACTTTTTTTGCAGTTGTGTCCTCCCGTATATAATAAGATTCAAGTTTTAAGTATCTATTGCTGTTGATCATTACACTTCCGGAATATGAGATTGGCGAAATCCACGACGTAAACACTGGATTGGATCCCGGATCCAGGCTGGTGTATAGCAGTGTCCACACATTTGTACTATCACTAAACCGGATCTTTTGCCCAAAAGAAGAAATGGCAAAGAGCATCGCGAGTGCGACAAGAAGTGACTTTTTCATAGGGTGCGTTTTCTCTACTAAAGATATAATAATAATTTTAAACGCAATAATTAGCGTTTTAAAATCGTTAGCTTTAGGTAGGTAATTCCAGCAGCTATTTATGAAATACTTTTTCCTCGCCCTGATTTCGTTTGCTTTATTGGGCAGCTATTCCTGCAGAAGAAGTTGCACGCTATCAGCGGTTAGCATATATTTTAATGGTTTTGACAGTGCGCAGCTTGCTAACATAATAGTAAGTCAGTATAATAAAGGCAGCAATTTCTCAAAGCCCAACAATGTGATTGTTTATGTCAATGATTCTGCTGGTCTTAGGACTGGCAGTGATACGGCATATATGATGAGCCTGTATGGTGTTTACTTCCCGATAGACCCGGGCTATGATTATATCGTGGCCCTTCCGGCTACAGCAGGCAGCTATACGATAACGAGCATTTCTGTAGGGCATGAAAAGACCGGCGACATGGATAACAGCCACACCTATACCTGTTCGCTATCCTGGAATCTTAATGGCCGGACCAACTCCGATGGCTCTAATATTTCAGGTGATCCGGATCAGGAGATTGATATTAATAACTATTGAGCTGTATTTAAGATAATTACTTTCAAATCTTTAACTTGCATATCCTTTCGTAAGAAACGAAGGCTATATTAATAACAAACTTTAGACTTTCTACTTTAGACTTACGACTACTATATGTTGACTCAATTAAAAAACTACGCCGAAGGCAAATGGGTTGCCGGGACCAAGACTGGTGAAACACTGCATAATGCCATAACCGGCGATGCGATATATACTGCCAGCAGCGATGGGCTGGACTTTGGCGCTATGATGCAATACGCCCGCAAAGTGGGTGGCCCTGCGCTTCGCAAGCTCACCTTTCAGCAGCGTGGGCGTATGCTGAAGGCACTGGCAATGCATCTCATGGAGCGTAAAGAATATTTTTACACCATCAGCGCTTTCACAGGCGCTACCCGCTCTGATTCGTGGGTGGATATAGAGGGCGGTATTGGCAATCTTTTTGCCAATGCCAGCTTGCGCCGCCAGTTTCCAGATGAGCGGTTTTATGTGGATGGCGATACCGCCAAACTATCGAAGAACAACACCTTTATAGGCCAGCACATCATGGTGCCCCGCGAGGGAGTAGTGATACATATCAATGCCTTTAACTTCCCGGTGTGGGGTATGCTGGAGAAAATAGCGGTGAACCTGCTGGCTGGTGTGCCCGCTATCGTAAAGCCCGCTACGCTTACTTCTTATCTTACCGAAGCTGTTTTTGAGGAGATCATTAAATCGGAGATATTCCCTGCGGGTTCGCTACAGCTTATCTGCGGCTCTGCCCGAGGCATACTCGATAGTATAGAAACGCAGGATGTGGTAACCTTCACTGGTTCTGCGACCACGGGACGTATGCTCAAATCGCATCCGCGTATTTTATCGGAGGCGGTGCCCTTCAACATGGAGGCGGACTCGCTGAACTGCTGCATACTGGCGCCGGATGTGCAGCCCGGTATGGCGGAGTTCGATATTTTTATAAAAGAAGTAGTAAGAGAAGTAACAACTAAGGCAGGGCAAAAATGTACTGCCATCCGTCGCATAATAGTGCCGGCAGATAGGGTGGAAGACGTGCAGATAGCCCTGGGCAAGCGTTTACAGACCACTACCATCGGCGACCCGTCCATAAAAGAAGTGCGCATGGGGCCACTGGCAGGTATAGCTCAGCGGACTGAGGTACGCGAGAAAGTGCAGCAGCTTGCCAAGTCACAGCAGATAGTGATCGGTGATCTGGAGAAGTTTGAGGTGGTGGGAGCGGATAGGGAAAAAGGCGCATTCATGTCGCCGCTGATATTCCTGAATACAGACCCGTTTAAGAACACCGACTGCCACGATATAGAAGCGTTCGGGCCGGTGTCAACCATTATTCCGTATAACACTATAGACGATGCTATAGAGTTGGCACGTATGGGCAAGGGCTCGCTTGTAGCTTCTGTGGTCACTGCCGATGATGATATAGCTAAAGAAATAGTGCTGGGCACAGCAAGCATGCACGGGCGCATACTGGTGCTGAATGCCGACTGTGCTAAAGAAAGTACCGGCCATGGTTCGCCAATGCCGTTGCTGGTGCATGGCGGCCCGGGCAGAGCAGGCGGCGGCGAGGAAATGGGCGGCAAGCGCGGCGTACTGCACTATCTGCAGCGGACGGCTATACAAGGCTCACCTACCACGCTTACGCGCATCACCAATGTATATCAGCAGCATGGCAAGCAACATGAGACGGACATTCATCCGTTCAAGAAGTACTTTGAAGAGCTGGAAATAGGGGAGACCCTCGTAACTGCAAAGCATACCGTTACCGAGGCAGACATCACCAACTTTGCCAATGTAAGCGGCGACAATTTTTATGCACACATGGATACCACTTCGCTCGAAGGTACCATATTCACCGGCCGTGTGGCGCATGGTTACTTTGTGCTTTCAAAAGCCGCAGGGCTATTTGTTGATGCCAAGAAGGGGCCAGTGTTGCTCAACTATGGCATAGACGAATGCCGGTTTACCAAGCCCGTTTACCCCGGCATGACCATAGGTGTGCGGCTGACAGTAAAAGAAAAAACTGCGCAGGAAAAACGCAGCCCGGAAGACATAGCCAAGGGTATAGTAAGGTGGCTGGTGGACGTGTATGATGAAACCGGCGAGACGGTGGCTATAGCGACTATCCTTACTATGGTGCGGATGAAGAACCAGGAGTAAGTAACAAGTTTAATAGGTTGAAAAGCCAGGTAAAAAGGCGATGTTTTGCAGGAACACCACCGGGCAGAACCTCCTGGAAAATCTACTTTGATTGGCCCGGGGCATTTGGGTGGAAGGTGGTTCTGGTAATGATACCTTTAAACTGCTGGCGTTCAAAAAGATCGTCCCAGGTAGCATCACTGCTTACCCGATGTGACGACAAGAAGGCCCGTGACTCGGGGTAATATACCCAAAACATTGGCTCTTCTTTCACGGTGCCATCGGGCATAGCCGTGGCAACTATAGGGGCAAGGCCAAGGATTCGGACGGTTCTTTCACCTGATTTAAGGAAAAGCGAGTCTTCTTTGATCGCATACTTTTTGATCTCACTGCCAGGTATGTGCTTGCTTTTAAACTCTTTAAGGAACTCCTCCTTTGTTAATGCATGCGTGAAGCGGCCGTCAAGTGAAGCGTAAGCCTTTATTTTGCCCTGCAATACACCGGCTACCAAAGCTTTCAGCAGCGGCTTCCTGCTATTTGCGGATGCAAAAAAACTATTGCCCTCATCGGTGAGCACGATATCTTCCCAGAGGCGCGTTTTTTTCGCAATTTCGCTTTCCTTTATAGGCGGCCACGGCACAAAATGCGAAGGGTACATTTGGCCGCCGGTCTCATGTTTATCTGTGAAGATGGGTGTGATTTGTGCGAATGTGGATTTGTGCCCCATGCATAACGTAATGGCTACACATGCAGTTATGATTTTTGTTAGCTTCATATTGCTGATTTTATGTCTAAGATAGCAAATTTCTGATAACCTAATAAGCCACATCATGTTTACGGTATATGGTACCGCTTTTTTTGTAACTTTATGTTGTATGAGCATCATTAAGGCGAAAAAGCATAAGGTTGTAAATGCAGAAGTTACTGTGATGCTGTACCAGCAAGGTGACTACATAATGGCTTATTGCCCTGCGCTAGACTTGTCTTCCTATGCAAAAACCGAAAGCGAAGCTGTAGCATCTTTTGAAGAGGCCTTAGGGATTTTCCTGGATTATTGCCGGGAAAACGATACGCTGGAGCAAAATCTTGTAGCCTGTGGATGGAAGTTAAGAAGCGGATATCTTCAACCTGAAGAGGTCACCGTTCCTTTGGAGTTATTGAAAGCCCGGAGATTACATTCTTTTGACCAAAAGGTAGCGTTGCCAATCAGCTAATGGGTATCCGGCAAATTCCAACCAGATTATTTATAAAATACCTAAAAAGCCTTGGGTTGATATACATCCGTACCAAGGGCGATCATGATATCTGGAATTATCCGGATCATCATCCGCGAGGCAAACTACTCAGGCCAGTAACATTCAGAGGTAAGGACAAGGACATTCCAGTAGATCACATCAGTACCAACCTTAAAACATTGGGAATTAGCCATACACAATTTGAGCAGGCAATCAAGGAAATCTAATGCGCCCTAATCACTGTTAATTATTAAGTATCAGAAATATCTTTTACCTTTAACATCCGGCTTTTAAAAATTTTGTATATGCGCCATCTTGAGGGTCATGTCAGCCACACTATACAGCACGGTGTTGCTACCATCGAATTTTTTCATCCATCCAGTAATGCGTTACCTGCGGCAATCCTTACTGATCTTGCCAAAACGATCAATGACATAGGGATAGACAACCGCGTAAAGGTGATCGTACTGCGCAGTGCGGGCGACAGGGCTTTTTGCGCCGGTGCCTCATTTGATGAGCTGATGGCGATAACCAATGAAGCAGAAGGCAAGAAATTTTTCAGCGGCTTCGCTCATGTGATCAATGCTATGCGCAAGTGCCACAAGCTCATTATAGGCCGTGTGCAGGGCAAGGCTGTTGGCGGTGGGGTAGGCCTTATTGCCGCTACCGACTATGCTATTGCCACCGAGGAAGCATCTGTGAAACTCAGCGAGCTGGCTGTTGGAATCGGCCCGTTTGTGGTAGGTCCGGCTGTGGAGCGTAAAATAGGCGTGTCTGGCTTCACGCAGTTGGCCATTGACGCTACCGAGTTCCGGTCAGCGGAATGGGCAAAGCGCCACGGACTGTATTCGGAAGTGCATAAAACTATTCTTGAGGTAGATGATTCGGTGCTTGGGCTGGCTGAACGGCTGGCACACAGCAGCCCCGAGGCTATGGCGCAGCTCAAGAAAATATTCTGGCAAGGTACCGAGAACTGGGATACCCTCCTCTCTGAGCGCGCAGCCATCAGCGGCCACTTGGTGCTTAGTGATTTTACCCGTCATGCCATAAATAAATTCAAAGCGAAACCGGTTAAGTAATTTGAAAATATGCGGATTTGAAAATATGCAAATTGCGGGAGGTATCGGCATGGTGTTGTCCCGTTGCATAACTCATTCTACTTCACCCTCTCCGAGCCTGCCCTCAGTTTGTCTAAAGGGGAGAGGGATGGGGAGAGGTCTCAAATTGCCCCACGAACATACTATCCGCACCAATATCTGTGCCATTAATGAGCTCGGAATCTATTAGTTTCATACCGGTTTTTTGAACGACTTCAGTAACTACATCCTCATTCTCCTGTTTGAATACCGAGCAGGTTATATAGATAAGCCTGCCGCCTGGTTTAATATGCCGGCTCACATTGAGGGCTATCGTTTTTTGGAGTGCAGAAAATTTATCTACTGTTTTCGGGTCAAAAAAGTATAGCTGTTCAGGTGTGCGCGCCCAAGTGCCGGAACCACTGCAAGGGGCATCGCAGATAATGTTATCGAACTGTTTGGTGCCTAATGCTTTGCTGAGCAATATTCGGTTGCTAACATCCGTTACATATGCTACAGGTGGTTCCATTCTGTATTGCTTAAACCGCTGCTTCAGATTGTGTATAATACTTTCGCGCGTATCCGACACTGTGAGGCGCACACCCGGCTCCAGATCTTTGAGCAATAAAGATTTTCCGCCCGCACCCGCGCAGCAGTCGTACCACTGCTCATTTTTTTTGGGATGAAAGAACGTACCCGTTTGCTGTGAAGAGGCATCCTGCACGGCATAGGTATCCTCCGGCAGTATGGTATCTATTTTCGCGCCATTAGGCAGCCGCAAGCAGTTGTCGGTAATAAAGGTGTATGGTATCTGCGCCCCATTCAGCAGGCTGGTCGTCTTGCCCATATCCTTGCGTATGCGCAGGAACAAGTGTGGCTGCACCAGCATAGATTGCAGCCATTCGTCTTTATTTATGCCAGCAGATAAAGCCACATCAAAAGGGAATAGCGCAGTAGCATCAAACATAATTTCCGGTATTGTTGCGCCGTCAATAGCGGGAGGCAATAATTTTCCATTCCCGCAAAGTTTCATACATGCGATCATCTGCGCCTTGAGATTGTCATCCTGAGCGGAGTCGAAGGGGCCAATCCCCAATCCCCAACTACCAATTCCCTTTTTCACCCGGTACCAGCTATAGGCCATTGCGCTCAGCGTCTTGCGGTCCCGGCTGCCAAGTATGGGGTACTGCTTAAAATAGTTTTTAAGGAAATGCGCCAGCGGCACGGAACCGTTGTAAGTTTCAATAATGGCCTTTATGTGTTGCCAGATGTAGCGCATGGGGTTAAAATTAGTGGTTTGCAGGGTAGGGATGAAATTAAAGAGCAGCAAAGGAGCTGCGAAATTCAAAGGTTTGTTAATTTCACCAAATATTTCACTGCCCGAATAATCTTAGGAGTTGTTTTTACGTCTAACTCTCAAAATTGTTTTATTTATGAAACTGAATTCTTTTATTGCGGCAACAGGTTTGGTGATCGGGGGATGTGTGTTGTTTTCATCCTGCATAGAAAGACATGATTATAATGTTGCGCCAAACAATAACAACAATACGAACAACACAAACAACCAGTATTTTTTTGACGAAGAATTTAACGGCAGTGATAACTACGGCTGGTCGTTCACTGATGCGGCAGACTCTGCCTATGCCAGCATCACCGGCGGCAGCTATCAGTATGTGGACTACAGCGCGTTAAAATCGAATATGTCGTTTGTAAATACGGGTGCGAACGTGCAGAGCAACTTTACGGTTACTACCCGTGTAAAGTCTAACAACCAGATCGCACTCATATTTGGCGCATCTGCTACCAGCAGCGGCTATGCGTTCTACATAGACACTGCGGGCAACTACTCCCTCTACCAGGAAGGCAGCAACGGCAACGCATCCATACCCATCATACCGTACACACAGGATTCCCTCTACGCCCACAAAAACGACTGGAACATCCTGGAACTTGACCAGACCAATGGTGTATGGTCCGCCTATATCAATGGCACCCAGGTATTCACCATGGCAGCAAGAGCCCTCAGCGGCCCGGGTTTCGGGTATAAGATATTGCCGGCTACTACGGGGTATGCGGATTATTTGGTGGTGAGGAATGATTGATCATAATTCGATACTAGAATAAGAACGTCGCTCGTGGAGCGACGTTCTTGTGTTTGGTTGTGATGTAATTCCCTGTTACGCTTTCATTTTAATACATGGATATTCTGATGAAAAGAATATCTGGCGTTAAAATAAAACTGCCAGGCCTAGCATCAAGTGGAAATACGAGAACTTGTAATCTGCCGATGAAGTATAAACGGATGGGGGTGAAAATTAAGGCGCGCCAACTACATTGGTGAGTGTTTCATGTACGTCTAAACGGGAAAACCCAACTTCTCCTTTAATAAACAAGTGCTTAACGATCTCGTGTCTTCCACCAGCAAAAATACCTATTGAATAACCAGGCGTATAGTGAGCACTGTAATAGTAGCTGGCAGAATCGCCGGTGTGGAATGAGCGTATATTGAAGCTGTAACCGTCTGCACCGGCATAGAATGAGCCGGTGTGGTATATAGCTGCCAGGCCGTAATTGTCACTTGTGACACTCCAGTGATCCCATTCGTAGGCAGCGTTTAAAGAGAAGTGTTTGGTAAAGTAATAACCTGCTGAAATCCCATCGCAGCCTCCTCCTGTAACGGTAGGGCTGGTAGGTGCGCTATAGCCGACCATCTCTGAAATTTCGATCTTCTGGCCAGGGCATAGAAACGGCAGCAACAATAATAATAAGAGGAATGCTTTTTTCATTTACAACGAATGGCCGGTAATAACTAGATCATAGAACAGAGTCCATTCCCTAGTCCACATCATTCCACCAGTCTTTTCTGCCGCCAAATTTTGCAGAGAGGCCGAAGGTAACGATACCCATGGCACCGTACCCAAACTCGGTGAATACCCCTATGTTCGGTACAAACATCCACCTGAGGCCGATACCATCAACTGAGTAGATGAACCCGCCACCGGATACTGTAGCGCCATCGGGGTTGTCAATGCCCGAAAATGAAATGCGGGCAAAACCATATCCCGCAGCAACACCGGAATACAGATCGAACGATTTGCTCTTGAGATAATGGTAATCAAATTTGCACAGGGCGGTAAAAATGCTCATGCTGAATGTATAATTGTAGGTATTAGTACCGCCAAAGGAATTGGGGTCTTGCCAGGAGATAGGCCCTGATGTGCCGCTTACATAACCTATCTGTATCCCAACTGCGATCTTCTTTTTTGGTGCATACTGGTAAGTAATGGTCCAGGGGCCAAAGCCCGAAGCTCCGCTTCCGCCTTCCCATAGTCCGCCAACCAGCAGCTTGGGTATATTGGGCTGGCCAAAACCAATAAATAAATTGCTGGAGCCCTGTGTAACTACCTGGGCCGATGAACATGTGGCACTGGCAAGGGTGTAGCCTGCAAAAGCGAGTAAAATGAGGGTCTTGAGTATTTTTGTCATCTGGTATGTGTTTGAACGGTTTTTAAATTTAGCTGCTTCAGTATTTAAATGAATGAAGCGTACAAAGCAGTAACAGCCTCATCAGTGCCTGATTATAGTTTTTAAATTAACTGATTTGGGAATAAAGGTAATAAAATAATCTGCGATTTATACCCACCCATATTGTAAATTGCCGTAGCGTATAATCCATTAAACAATAATAAGTGTAATAGTTTAGCTGCTGTAAAAATCGTGCGATGAATAACAAATTATTATTCCCCATTACATTCCTTATCTTTTTCATGCCGTCTTTTTGTATTGCACAGAAATGTAAGACAGCCGCGAAAACGATTGATACCAAGGCCGCGCTCCTCCAGTCGATACAAGTGGATCCGGCTAAAAAAATAATAGCGCTGAAAAAGCTGATACCGGGGCTCAGCATTGACCTGCGCTATGCAACTGCAAACAATTTTACCAGGGAAGTTTTATACCACCACCCGGGGGCATACATGAGGGCTGCACCAGCAAATGCATTGAAACAGGTACAGTACGACCTGAATAAAAAAGGGCTCGCCATAAAGCTCTACGATGCCTTCCGGCCATTCAGCGTCACCTGTAAAATATGGCACCTGGTGCCTGACAGGCACTATGCCGCTAACCCTATGAAGGGCAGCAATCATAATCGCGGGCTGGCCGTTGACCTCACCATTATTGACCTGAATACAGGCAAAGAACTGGATATGGGAACGCCTTTTGACAATTTCACTGATACAGCCCATCATTCATTTATGCACCTGCCCGTACAGACACTTGCAAATCGCAGGCTGCTGAAAAGCGTGATGAGAAAATATGGTTTTGACATTGTGCCGGATGAATGGTGGCATTATCAGTGGCACAACGACCATGATTATGAAGTCCTTGACCTGGACTTTGATGATTTGGCGGACATTGCGGAGTGAGGACGGCTTAATATAAAGCGTTAAAACGATTAGCAATACTTATCTCCTTTCTTCTTGTCCCAAGGTTGAGACCGCGGCCTATATGTTGGTTTTATTAAACTGGAATCAACCACAAACTTTAGATTTTCTAGTTTATGACTCACGACTTACGACTAAACATGTTTATGCACCATCACGTTTGTCTTCTTTTGATCCTGTTTTGGGTCGTGGGGTTTGCTGTCCTGGAAGAATTCGTATGCCTTATGAAAGATATTCCTGAAGGCGAACTGCTGTATCATCACTGTGTCCCTGCCTCCATTGATAATGGCATATAAACGGTCAGAGTCATAGTCATCAGGCACGTCGGGGTTTGATGTCAGTGCGTTTTTACTTCTTTTGTTAAGTGCCATCCAGTATATTTCTGCGTGCTGGTGCTGTCCATGAATACCTATAACATCTATGCTTGATTGTTTTGGCGCTGTTTTGATGGTGGTATCCATATCGCTCAGGCCATTCAGGTAGCCCTCGCAGTTGACGTTCGAGAAGTAAGTAACGTAAGCCCTAACCCTGTGCGGGTTTTGGCCCTGGAGGCCTTTCATCAGGCTCTCATCAGCGTGTACGGTGATGGAATCTTTGTCGCAGGTGAGGGTAAAGGAGTTGATAGGCTTGTCTGCATATTGAACCGAGATGCTTTTTATCTCATTGGCCGGGATGTTGAAAACCGTCCTGTCGCGCCAGTCGGTGAGCCTGGTAGCATAGCGGGCGGTGATATAGCCCACAAAGCCCGGCACCTGCACCACATAGGGCATTTTGGCCCCTTCCATCAGCATGTTGGTACCGGTATTGTTTACAGATGCGCCACCCACATAGAACACCTTCATTTTCTTACCCTGCCGGTCATATATTTCCACTTTTATGCCATCTGTGGCCATGGTCTTTACCACGTTTTCATAGGCGTTCTGTGTCACAGGGTACAAGGGCGCCTGCTGTGCAAGAGTAGTAAGCACTAAATTAATTGTACTTGGCAGCGCCTTATACTTTTTGTTTACCATCCAGCAGGAATCAGTACGGTCTATCAGCGCAGATTCTCCATCGTTAGACACGATAAATATGCGGCCTATGCTGCCGGTATCCTTGACCTGGAAGCCCGCTTCTGCGTCGCCATATGGGTTGGCGCCGCGATTATTAAACAGGAAGTACCAGATGCCGAAACCGAGCAGGCCGAGAATAACGACATATAAGAGTGTCTTGCCCATTATGATAAGGTTTTAGGTTTTTGTGCAGTGGTACCCGCTGGCTTTGTTTCATAACGCCGCTGCCTGAAGAAAAAGTAGCAGGAAGCGAACACCAGCACCAACGCAATGGGAACCGCCACATTGATGATCTGCCATTGTGTTTTTTCATCCTTGGCCCTGCCTTCATCGAGCAGGCGCAGCTTCACCTGTTTAGAATGTGACTCCAGTATCCCGGAATTATCAGTGAGGTACTGCAGGCAATTCAGCAGGAACATCTTATTGGCATAGAACTGGCCATCGTACTTATAGTAGCCCATTTGCAGTATGCCCTGCTTGGTGGAATAGTCATTGCCGAAAAGATCGCCCACCGATGATACGATCATGCTCGTTGTGCTGTCGGTATTTGGTTTGAATGGCTCTCTCAGCGAATCCAGTAAGTGGAGGTATTCCGGGGCGAGCCTGTTTTTATAGGCCGATACAAATTTCCCTTCCAGCAAAACAGCTACCGGGCGGTAGGGCTTGTTGAACATCTTATTGTCGGCCGGGAAGTTCATTACGCTCAAGCTCACGCGCACCGGCGCAGAAGCAACTTTGCTGTATTTGGATGATTGGAGCAGTATTGTTTTTTTAATACCGCTGGTTATCAGCGTATCTATACTGCTCGTAAACTTACCGAAGATAAAGTCCATGTTCCGCACTATGGGGTGCTCTGATGTAGGGTTCAGTTTTGGAAAGAAGATCCAGTCGTGCATCTCTGCCGGGCCATTGTTGACCATGCGGGGCAATTGCAGGTTTTGCATATCTTCTATAAGATCGGCATTGACCCTGACGCCGTATTTGAACAGAATTTCGTCGAGCTCCAGGCCATATTCCATAGCCATGATCTGCGGCGGGTGGGCTTCAAGGCTGTCGATGGATGCATCAAGCGGGCTAATGTTCCATAGCACGTGCCCGCCATGCATGATGTACTGGTCTATCTTCAGTTTTTCCGGCCCTGTAAAGGTGATTTTTGGTTCGTTGATGATAATGGCATCGTATGCGAGTGGTATATGCACCGTATGCGTTATATCCAGCGTATCAAGGTCGTAATATCGGGGCAGGCTGGCCAGCATGTCGTAGGTGCGGATGCCAAGGTCTTCCCCGTTGCCCATGATATAGGCGACACGCGGCCTGCTGGGGCGTTCCAGTTGATTAATGGCGTTGGCAAATTTGTATTCGAGTAACGCCTCTGCATAGTTTATCTTTTCCGCAGCAGATTTCCCCGGAGGATCTTCCAACAGCATTATCGGCATTTCCTTGCCATTGTACTGCACAAGCGCATAGGGAAAGAACACCTGCATGGAATACGCTGCGTCCCCGGTTTGCGTCAGTTCAAAATACCGGATACCTTTATTGGCAAGATCATGTGCCACTGCCTTCTTCTCTTCATCATTTTTGCCTTCAAACGGGTCGATGAACCGGAATACGATCTTGTTGCCTGCGACATCTTTGAAAGAAGTAAGACGCTCGCGTACAGACTCCTGCATACGCTGCAGATAGGCAGGGAATTTGTTTTCGCTCTTCAGGTAAACATCTACAACTGCTACTTCCTTCATATTGTGCAGCAGTTCCTTCGTGGATGGCGAAAGCGAGAACCTTCGTTCCTTGGTAAGGTCGAGGCCGGTATGGAAATAGGAAGCCAGTACATTGACACAGATCAATATACACGCCATCATCACTATGCGGATGGTAGCCTGTTTTCGCCGTTGGTCTTTACCTGGTGTTTTTACTGCCATTTATAAATTTGCACTCAATTTTTACTGTAACAATTACATTTTCAAATTTTCAAATCAGCACATTCACAGATTATTTCCGTCTGTTCAGAGAGAACCGCGTGAGCGAAACAAACAATGTGATCACTGACAAAAAGTAAACAATATCGCGTGTGTCTATCAGCCCCCTGCTTATGGAATTATAGTGAAACTCCATGCCCGTCATGCTCAGGTAGTAATCTATTCCCTGGGCAAAGGTGGGTAGCTTGCTTAGTTGCTCGAAGCCGGTATAAAAAAGGTAGCAAGCCAGCAGCGAGATCAGGAAGCCCACAACCTGGTTGGCAGTAAGCGATGAGCAAAAAACACCTACCGCAGCAAATGTTGCCGCGAGGAAGAACAGGCCGGTATAGGAGCCAATAAGTGCGCCGGTATCCAACCCCACATCTGGAAAAGAAAGGCTGCTGATGGTAAATACATAAACAAGGGTTGGCAGCAGTGCAAACACGATAAGTGCAAGGGTTGCAAAGTATTTGCCAAGTATGATCTCAATATCGGTGACTGGCTTGGTGGACAGCCACTCTATAGTGCCGGTTCTGAATTCATCGGCAAAAGACCGCATGGTCACTGCCGGCACAAGCAGCAGTAAAAGCCAGGGCGCTATCTCGAAAAACCGGTCGAGGGATGCGTAGCCATAACCAAGGATACTGTATTCAGGAATGATCCATAAGAAGAGGCCACAAGCTATTAAAAAAACAAGGAGCGCCACATAGCCCACTATGGAACTGAAGAAAGAGTTTATTTCCTTTATAAAGATACTGCGCATTAACCTATATATGTTCGGGCTGGCAAATATAATAAAACACGGGGGCTTTCGCTATTTTGAGACTATTGTAAAAGTTAAAATTGGTATCCGGGAGAAGGGGAATCAATAGGTAAGCTGAGAATTATTGTGTAGCCTGGCAAATACTGGGCTACTTTACAGCCGGCTTTCTGAAAAAATTCATATAGCCTATGAGCCCGATACTAAGATTAAAAGGAGACGTTTCTTTATAGTCTCCGGCAGATCCTATCAGTTTGGCCGTAGTATTAAACTGGCTGGAGAACTTAAGAAATTTAAATATTTTGAAACGCATCGTGATCGCAGCGTTTGCCATTAAATTAGTGCCCCGGGAATATCCCTGATAATTTTCCAGGTTATAATAATATACAACCATTAAGGCTGGTGAAAATGCGAACTCAAACCGCTTCTTTATTTTCCCAAAATCGGCCTGCGCCATAAAACGGTTGTAATTAGCGCTGTTAAACTGGACGGTTGGTGGTATGCCTGTGTACTGGTTAGTGGTCTTTCCGACACCGGCTAAAAAGAATATTTCCTTTGACCAGCCACTATCAGCGCGTTTATAAAGGCCCGCCCCAATTTCGCCGAAATTATGAGCGTTTAATGAGTTGTTCCCGGCTTGATCGGTTTGTCCTTTTGGGTTGAGGCTGATAGTGCTGTAGTTAGCCATTACTGCGACTTTAGTGGTTATTGCGTAGGCAGCCTGTGCATCGTAACCAGAACCACTGAAATGAGCACCAAGTTCGGCCTGTCCTTTGCGCTGCATTCAGGGTGCGTTCACCACATTCTGGCGATAAATGCCGCAAGATGATAAACCCAGGCAAAAGACTAATAAGCAACTTATGTCCAGGACGGCTCTATACATACAACGAATATACATTTATTATTCAAGCTGGCGTGTATTAGTCTGCATTGAAAACAGCTTCCATCCGCATTTTCCGGGAGTATGTCGCTACTGCACTTTAGCCAAAACAGCTAAAGGGTATTCACCACGCAATATTGATTGCTTCTTATACGTTTCTGTAAATTGGGTATTATTAATGCTGCCAACGTAAATTACGGATGATACTGTTTCACAGGAATGCAAAAAAGATAATACGGTATGCGAGCATCACCACCCTTACATTTATTGTATGCTGGGGGCTCTTATTGGTAATAGCACAGATAAAGCCTTTGCTGATAGACGAATGGCGGATCATATACAATCTCAAATACAAAGATGCGGCGGGCCTCTGGGGTGAGCTTGATTTTATGCAGCAGTTCCCGAGGGTTTACTTAGAGGTCATTAAAGCGTTTTCATCGGCTTGCGATTATAGTTATTTCTCCCTGCGTTTTCCGTCATTCTTAATTGGTACGTTCACTATTTTTTTTGCTTACAGGTTATCGGCCAGGTTATTTGGGAGCACTGATATCCGCCGGTTCTTATTTGTGCTCATCATTGCCGCCTCTCCTACTTTTACGGACTATTTTGTACAGGTAAAGCAATATACCATGGATATACTGCTGGCTGTGTTATCCATTTGGCAGCTATTACAACTGATGCAAGCTGCAAACGTTTCTAATCAGTCACGCAGCCGCTATATATTATTATGCGCCAGCTTTTTGAGCGCTCCGTTTTTTAGTTATGCCTATCCTATAATCATCGCGCCTGTTTTTGTAATTGCATTTGTAAGGAGTATCAGTGCGATCAGGCTGCAGGATAGCCAGGGAGGGGTGATGAGATTCCTGTGCCGGCTTTGGGTTCCGCTGATAATATGTGCTGCTGCGGTTGTGGTCTTTTACCGGGCCGACGCAGCGCAATTGATGAATGACAAAAGCATGCACACTTATTGGGATTTCAGAATGATGAGGCACGGCTTTCACCCTTTGCAGTTTTTTGTTGCTTTCTACGATCTCTTTGCGCTTTGCGGGGCAGGTATAGTGTTCGAGATCATTTTCGGCATATTGGGGATATGGGGGTTTATCAATGCGGTTGTCTTCAGTACCAGGTCTTTGAAAAAAGCTAAGTGGAATACAGCCGACCATACAAGCTGGTATTGCGCATCTGCCGTGGTTGCGATCATGCTGCTGTTCTCAACCGGTAACCTCGCAATAGGCGAGGCAAGGCTTACCTGCTTCTGTGCCCCGGTCGTTTCGTTGCTTATCATTTCGGCTGTGTGCAGCCTGCCGTACTACAAGTACAGCATTATTGCGAAGCCAATAGTGATCCTTGTGCTGTTCATAGGCGTGGCGGGCAATGCATTTACTGCTCTTGTAGGGGAACAGCTAACCCCGCAACACGCATTGGCGCTTCACGTTTACGAGAATACAGAAAATGCCATTATCCAGGCCGCATCTGAAAAGACACCGATATTTATATCATCAGACATTGCAAGCCCATATGAGCGGATACTCAATTTCCCTGCCACGGACATACCCGCCACGGCAATGTACACACTGCCTGACAATGCAGCTGCAGGTGATGCAGGCCATAAGGAAAAAGTGCCAGGTGACTGGATATTAAAAACATTTCCTGCTTATAAAGCTGCAGACCAGGTAGCTGTTTATGCCCTTAACAATCCACACGACCTTAGGCTTCGCATTGCACAGCTTCCCGCCACTGTAAAGTGTGTGCTGATGGGCGATGGGCAGTGTTTTCGTAAGATATGCCGGTAGCACTTGTGCAGTGCCTCTTTTTAAAACAACGGTTCTTTGTAACTGAATTTTTTAAAGTACCGGTAGAGCACATGTAGCCATACGCCAAACAGGCCACTAAGCATCCAGCATTGGTTATTTCTCACCGGGTGAAGTACATCCTGTTTGACATCCAGCAATAGAGATATGGGTTGCGCAATTATATCCCAGCTATTCCATCTCAGGTATCTGCCAAGATATATGCCATAACCACAGAGAATAAAGAATGAAAGCACAGCCCATGGCACCAACTTGTAACCGATGTTGCGGCGAAGGAATAGCTCCACATTCTGCAACGATAGAAAGCCCATGATGACCCCGCTTATGGCCGCTGAAAAAAGTATCAGCAGGTCATACCATTGCGGTACATCAGGGCGTTCCTTAAGATGGAAGATGTCAGTAATGATGTACATAGCATTCGGGAAGAATAGCAGCCAGGTAGCCAGGTACGCCCACTGCATTCTTTTGTCTGTTGTTTTATTAAGCCGATAGCTGAGGTAAAGGGGGATGGCGGTTAGCAGCAAGTTCCACGGGATAAAGGCGAACATGATAGTATGTGTGCGAAGCATACGGGCCAGGAGCAGTGCGGCTATGAATAACTGCATAGGAGCCAGCCATTTATATTTTTTATAGAAGTTCATTGTTCGATGTTTTTTAAAACAGGAATACAATTATGCCTACCGCAACACTGACCATTGCTGATATAAGTACGGCAGCTGCGGATATGTCTTTAATTACTTTTATTGATGGATGGAACTTATTGTCGCAGCAGAAATCGCAGAGCTTTTCTATACAAGTATTTAATGCTTCTGTGACCCATACCAACCCGATAGCAAATGCTAACACGGCCCATTGCCAGTGCCCGATATGCCGGATAAAACCTGCAGCTATCACCGTCAGCGTGGCAAGGCTATGCAGTTTTGCATTCGGTTCCTGCCGGAACAACTGCACAAGGCCATTGATGGCATAAGAAAAGCTTTTGCCCCTTGACCTGATCGTTATGTTTTTTTCGTTGTTCATAGTAGTTCAGTTTGCAGTGTTCATTTTTCGCTTTATAAAACCAGATAAAAGTGCAGTAACGAAAGTTGCAAATAGTGTGAACGGAATTCCAACACTGATCTGCGCCAGCAGGAAGCGATCCCTGTCGTCAGTTTCCCGGAGTGAATGGCCCGCGAGTATGTAACCGTGTTGTCCATTCATAGAAAATGGAAGAATCACTATAGCGTTTCTTATCCCGGGTTCAGGCTGCCAGGTTATCCTGTTCTGGCCACGTTGCAGTGCTGCGATAAACGCGCCCTTTGGCGGTACAGGGCACCTGCCATTCAGTGAGCAGGTGCTTGCTCGTGGGGCGGCATTGCTGTCGCAAATGATTATGAAAGGTGAAAGACTTTTACCCAGCTCTATTTTTGGAACCTCTTTGAAAATGTCTGATATGTCCCCATTGCGGAGCCATTTGGTCCTGGTGTCTTCGGCATATTGCATGGGAAGCTCATTTGCCGATAGCCGGATGTATTGTTGCAAGGCGAGA
Organism: uncultured Bacteroidota bacterium; assembly: GCA_903887415.1. Taxonomy (GTDB): domain Bacteria; phylum Bacteroidota; class Bacteroidia; order Chitinophagales; family Chitinophagaceae; genus Nemorincola. The sequence goes on from CAISPO010000025.1 coordinate 115,482, forward strand.
TACAAAAATCCATAAATGCAGACAATGGTGCAGAACAGTGGGATGCAGGACACAAATGTTTTGATGATCTGTTTCATTTTTTTAGTTTTTATATCTGAACAGGAAATACTTTTTCGTCATTGTTTGCAGGGGCTTCGTTTATGGTGTGCCGGGCAATACCATACCAATCTATCTTGCGGGAATAATACATAATAATGGCTATGATGGCAAACAAGCCAATGCTCCCGAACAGCAGCGCGTAATCTTCAGATTGTATGAGCACGAAAATATAGGTGTAGAGGGCCGAAAGCGCACAAGTGAACCCTATCGCCGTCTTACTGCTTTTGAACATGCTCCATGCATACAAGCCTATTAGTGATACTGTGGCTAAAGAAGCGATCAGGTATGCGATGTTGAAACCGGTATATTCTGAAATGGATAGCAGCAGTGCATAAAATATGATGAGGGCAATGCCTACCAGCAGGTATTGCAATGGGTGTACCTGCCGTTTTTGCAGTATCTCCAGGAAAAAGAAGAAGGTGAATGTAAGGGCAATAAAAAGTATGGCATACTTAACCGAACGGTTTGTTTTTGAATAGCCATCAACCGGTTGTATCAGTTTCACACCAAATGCCGCTTTTCCGAAGTCCTGTTTGCTGTCTTTCCAGTATTGGGGATAAGTGTGTGACAAGGGCAGTATCTTCCAATGTGCTTTGAAATTTTTATCGGTTATGGCCGATGCCGTTGGTAAGTATTGCCCATCAAACGCGGGGTCTTTCCAGTTTGCAGTGATGTCTGTTTCGGTTGTTTTTCCAACCGGAGTGAAATATAGATAGCCCGACCCACGTACACTGAGTGAAACAGAGAAGGACGACAGGGTAGCTTCGCTGATAACGACTGGTGCGCTTAGCCATTCTGCCATAAGATTATTCGCTGGTACGCCTGCATCCATAAATTGCTTGCTGCCGTTCCAATCCAGTTGCACTTGGTCTTCTATACCACGCATATCTCCTACATTCACCACGATTCGTGCATCCTTCCAGATAACAGATTCCGGATAAATCTTCAAAGCAGCGAGCGGAATCGAGTCGAATTTCCCAGTCAATTTCAAGTCGGAATGATAAAGCATGGTGCTGTATAGGCTGCGTTTCTTTTCTTTGGCTTGCATGTCTCCGTTTATATGCAGTTCGCTTGGCAATATGTAGGCTATTTTTGTGCTAACCTCTGTCGTCCCGCCTGCTGCTGTTTTAAAGTCCTTATACGGAAGCATAAGCACCGGCCCTGTTATGGTTTGCGGCCCGGCCCACTTGCCGCTCACCTCGTTAACTACTTCTTGCTGCCGCTGCTGCCGCTCGTGTACGAGGTCGGCTACCAGCCACCCTGGTATCAGCATGAGCATAATGAGGAAGCCTACCAGCAGGCCTTTAATGAGGATCCGGTTGCGGTCCCAAAAGATGGTTCTGTTTGTTGATCGGTGTACATGATTTGGCGTTTTATATTGTGAGTAGTGAAAAGTGCTTTGTTTTACAAAGTGAATTGAGCAAAAAAAATCAGCCCAATCCTTTTATTATTTTTTCCAGCGCATCGATATGGGCACGGAATGCTTTTTCGCCCTGTTTGGTAATGTAGTAAAGCGTATTTGTTTTCCTGCCTATAAAACCTTTCTGAACTTTGATAAAATGATTGTCCTCCAGCGTTTTTAAATGCGTGGCAAGGTTACCGTCAGTGACATCTATCAGTGCTTTCAGGTCGTTAAAATTTACGTTTTCATTGACCATCAAAGCGCTCATGATACCAATACGGATACGGCTGTCGAAAATCTTGTTCAGTTGTCCTATCGGGTTGCTCATTTGCCAATCATTTATCGTACTTATTCCTCATTATTACACCATAAAGTATATGCAGCAACCCAAAGCCCGCTGCCCAGAAGTATAATCCATGTCCCGGTGAAAACAGGTTGATAAATCCCAACACTACCTCAAGCATGCCGAGATAACGTATATCAGCGAGGGTGTGCCTGCTGGCGCTGATGAGCGCCAGGCCATAAAATATAAGACAGGCGGGTGCTATGAAAATCGCAACACCATAGTAAATAAAGAACATGGTGAAAATACCTCCTGAGAGTAATGGGAACAGGAGTTGCAGCAGCATCTGGCGGGAGGCATTGTTCCATAACTTGTGGCCCTGGCTATGCGCTTTTTTGTAAGTAAAGTAATAGCCGCCGGCGAATGCAATGATGAATACCGAGAGTGCAAGCAGGATGATGTGCACAATGAACGGACTGAAATAAGACAAAGACCCCTCGCTGAGGGCTGCTCTTGCATACTTATAGTCTGGCTGTTGCATCCACTGGTAGGCAAAGTAAGAACCGACAAGTGCGGTGCTCCCAGCCCAGATGCCAGACCATCCGCTGAGGGATATAAACCGCGCCGAACGATCCATTATACTTCGTATCTCCTGGAGGGCTTCTAATGAAGCGTCTTTATTATCAGATTGCATAAAAAGCACTTTGAAATGCAAAGTAAATTCAAAAAGATCAACTGTGCAATTTTTTCAGGATAATTAACAATTGAGTTTTTGTAATTGTTTGGAAACCTATTGAGAATCGTTATAAAACAGATTGCCCTGCACAACTTTTGCCGGGCTGGTGTAGGGGTGCTCAGCGGCTTTATTTACATCCATGATATGCAGCACCTTCCAGCCACGAACCTTTAAGTAGTCGGAAACAAGTGAGCGATGGCAGCGCCACCATACTGCTTCAGAGCACATGTATGCTACACGGGTGTGTAGTGCTAATTCCTGCAGTTCTCCAATAGCAGCTTTGAATGGTGCAGTTTCCATATAGTCGGCGTAGCCCATAAAGGCTTTGCTGCGCCATGCGGTGTTAATGGAATCGGGGCGCGGCCTGCGCCTGCCGCCAAGGTCTGGAAAATGCTTGTATTGTATCCCAGCTTCATGCAGTGATCTTTCTAATGCCGACTGGTTGAATTGCGGATATTTGTTAGAGCCAGGCATACTACGGATATCGGCCAGTAACTGTATTTCAAAAGAGTGCAGCATAGCCAGGAAATCGGCGATGGGGTGGGTGAAATGGCCTATGGTGTATATTGTTTTCAAGACAGGAATAGAAGTTCAAAAAACGTGCCGTAAGAATACACATTACATCGGTCAATGGTTAAACAACCTGGCGATAAAGAATGCCGCAGACGCTGCCGCGGAGCCTATGAGCATCACGCGTAACGCACCGCCAAGCGGGTTTTGGCCGGTAGCTTTCGCCTTGAAAAAACCAAACACAAAAAGACAGATGACCGTAATGATGCAGGAATATTTAAGGCCATCTAAAGGAGAGGTGGTAAAGAAATAGGGAGACAGGGGAACCATGCCACCTACAATATACGATAGCCCGATATTGAGTGCGCTGTTGCGCGCTCTTTTCGGATCAGGTTTTTCGAGGCCCAGTTCGTTGCGCATCATAAACTCCACCCACTTCTCTTTGTCCTTCGCTATTTCCTCCACCACTATTTTCTGCGTTTGAGCACTGAGCCCCATATCTTCAAATATCTCGCGTATCTCTTCTTTTTCTTTATCTGGCACATTGTCCACTTCCCATTCTTCCCGTTTCTGCTCGGCATAGTAGTGGTCTATCTCTGTTTTACCGGCAAGGTATCCACCCAGGCCCATTGCTATAGAACCTGCAGCTACCTCAGCCAGCCCTGCGATAATAATTATATGGGTATCATGAACAGCCCCGCTAAGCCCCGCCGCCAATGCAAATGGGACAGTAAGCCCATCGCTCATACCAATGACTACATCGGTTACGAGATCAGAGTTTTTAAAATGCTTTTCGAAGTGGGTGGACATCAGGGTTATCTTTTTACCAGGCGAAATTAGAAGAAACGCTATTCATTAATGCTGATTTTAGTCATGCCTAGTGAACCTCGTGCATTAATTTTCTGATCAATGGAGAGAGAATAATTAATACTACGCCCGCTATAAATGCATAAATGGCGAGATGCCAGTAACCATCTGTGTACGCTATCAGTTTTTCAGGCAGGGGCGCATCTGGGTTTGATGTGGACATTCCTGCACCCAGCAGGCCCGCGGCATACTGGCCATAGGCGCTCGCAAGGAACCACATACCCATCATCACACCATGCATTGGCTTGGGAGAAAGTTTGGTCATAATCGACAAACCTATCGGAGACAAGCATAGTTCACCTATAGTGATAACCAGGTAAGCGAGCGTAAATACATTGAGCGAAGTGATACCGTTTTTATCAGCGAAGAAGCGAGTATAATAGAATACGTAAAAAGCCAGGCCCAGGAACAGAAAACCCAGCCCAAACTTGACAACAGTATTAGGCTCGAATTTTCTCTTGCTTAGCCACAGCCAAAGCAGGCCGATTAGTGGACTGAACAGGATCACAAACAATGAATTGGATGAATTATTGATAACATTCGGATCAATAGTTAATCCGGCAACCTTATCAGTGAGATTGTGCTCTGCGAATAAATTGAGCGAGCCTCCCGCCTGTTCAAAGAATGCCCAGAAGAATATGGAAAATATTATGAAAATCATGGCTGCCATTAATTTCTGCCGCTCCACTTTATCGTATTTCATCATTTCATAGAAGATGTAAATAAGCGTCAGCGGGCCAACGACATACATGAACAGGTCTGTATATTGCGATACGGAAACCAGTTTCAGGATAAGCGGTATGACAAGTAACGAGCCCGCATAAACCATCATGTCGTATATGCGGATCTTAGCAGGCGTATATTTGCCTGCCAGGGGAGACAGCCCGATGGGGCCCAGGGTTTTCTTTGTGAAAATGAATATAAGCAGGCTTATGGTCATTACAATACCCGCACAGGAGAAGGCTGCGTTCCAGGAATAATGCTTACCCAGCCAGACACATATTGCACCGCCCAGTAACGCTCCGATATTAATTCCCGAGTAGAACAAACCGAAACCTGCATCTCTCCTGTGATCATCTTTTGAATACAGGCTGCCCACCATTGTAGATATGTTGGGCTTAAAAAAGCCGGTTCCCACGATCGTGAAACTAATGCCGATGTAAAACATTTCTTTAGGGGCAATAGCCAGTATGAAGCTGCCCAGGATCATAAGGAAACCACCCCAGAATATTGATTTGCGGAAGCCTAAGATCTTATCGGCAAACAAACCGCCCACGAAAGCCAATGTATATACAAATGCCTGCGTGGCTCCGTATTGCAGGTTCGCATCATGGTCATTCATGGCAAGCTGCGCTTTGTCCACCATAAAAATGGTGAGCATACCACGCATACCATAAAAGGAAAAGCGTTCCCACATTTCCGAGAGAAACAGATACCAAAGCTGTTTCGGGTACTTGCCTTTAAAATTTTGAATCTCTTCCAGTGTTTGCGTAGCTGGTGTTGCAGTTGTTGTCATTTATATGCTGAATGAACTAGCAAAATAATCTTTATTTTTTATTCACCCCTTTTTTAACCCATAAAAAAAGCGGGAGGTGGCTCCCGCTTTTAAGTGAAGCTCTTGAATTATCTAGGAAATGCCGTGCATCATCTTTTGCAGCTTGCGGCTGAGCAGGAACAGCATTACTGCTGCTGCACCGGCGAAACCAACAAATATCATAAAGTAGGTGTGCAGATCGGTGATCTCCATGGAGAAGAAATGGGGATGCCCGGGAACTGTGGGATCAGGATAAAGAGAGCTCATAAAGCCCGCTAGTTTGTTACCGGTGGCAATTGCCAGGAACCAGATACCCATCATAAGCGATGTAAACCTGCCAGGAGTCAGCTTATTTACCATAGACAGGCCAATGGGGCTGAGGCACAACTCACCAACCGTGTGAAGAAAATAACAGCCGGTAAGGAACATAATACTCGCGCCTTCCTTTGGTATTGCATTAGAGCCAAATGCAATGAACAGGAACCCGGATGCGAGGAAGGCGAGGCCAAGCGATTGTTTCACGGGTGCAGAAACATTAACTCCTTTGCGCGCCAGTGCTACCCATATGGCGCTGATGATCGGAGCAAGTATGATTATGAAGCCAGCGTTAAAGCTCTGGAAATAACTTGCAGGCATCTCCATTCCGAAGATATGCCTGTTTGTCTGCTCTTCAGCAAAGAAGGTCAGCGAAACCCCTGCCTGCTCAAAACACATCCAGAAGAAGATCACGAAAATCATAATAAGGATGATGACCCAAAGCCTGTCTTTTTCGATCTTCGACAACGACTTATCAGTGATAATGACGATCGGCCCAACAATGGTCATGCCATAGATCAGCGAACCCCAAATATCAACGCCGGCAACAAAATGTATGAGCGAGAAAACGGCAGCGATACCTCCAATGAGGATGATAAGCTGTTGCTGGCTGAATCCGCCTGCGCCTTTTGTACTGGTTACTTCCGTCTTAGTTGCGGAAGTGTCAGTAAGTTTATTGGGGCCTATTCCCAACTGGCGGCCATCTGGCGCAACAACGTATTTGTTCTTTGTAAAGTAAAAGATAACAAGGCTCAGCAGCATACCTATGCCGGCAGAAAGGAATCCCCATTTGTAATCAAATTTTTCGCCAAGAGTACCGCATACAAACGGCGCTAAAAATGCACCTGCATTGATGCCCATGTAGAAGATGGTATAAGCCGCATCTTTACGCTCATCATTTTCTTTGTAAAGCTGGCCCACCATGGTAGAGATATTGGGCTTGAAGAAGCCATTGCCAAATATCAGGAATGTTAACCCTGCCCACATCATGGTGATCGCTGCGCCTTTATCGGTAGCGTGTGATAGTGATGCCGAAAAAAACATCAGAAATTGTCCCATGGCCATGAGCAGGCCACCCACAAAAATTGATTTTCTGTTTCCCCAATACCGGTCTGCTACATAGCCGCCAATAAGTGGTGTGAGATAAACGAGCCCGGTATAGGTACCATATATAGTACTTGATGCCGCCTTGTCCAGCAAAAGCATTTTGGTCATGTACAGCGCGAAGATGGCGCGCATACCATAGTAGCTAAAACGCTCCCAGAATTCCGTAGCAAATAAGACATATAATCCTTTAGGGTGCCCCTTGCCCGATGATTCAATATTGACAGGCATGTCTAACGACGTTTCGAGATCCTGTTCATTGTTTATACTCATAAATAAGAATTTGTATTTTACTGAAGTGCCAAAATAAATAAAATAATCAGTGTTGCGCCATTTTTTTAGTTTTTTTGCAGCTAATTCCAGAAAATGAAAAATATATTGCTCCTTGGCTCTGGTGGGCGTGAGTGTGCGCTTGCGTGGAAATTGAGCCATAGCCCACTTTGCGGTAAGTTTTATATAGCCCCCGGTAATGCAGGCACGGAGGCATACGGGATCAATCTGCCCGTGTCTTACAATGATTTTGAAGGGATAAAAAAGGCCTGCATCGAGTACAAAATAGATATTCTGATACCGGGGCCGGAAGACCCGCTGGTGGCAGGGATATATGATTTCTTCAAAAACGATGCTGCGCTGAAGCATATCATTATTGTAGGGCCATCAAGAGAGGGTGCGCAACTGGAAGGCAGCAAGGCATGGTCGAAGAAATTTATGGAGCGACACAATATACCTACAGCTGCGTATAAAGAGTTTTCGGCGGGGAGCTTTGAACAGGGGGTCGCGTATATTAAACGTAGCGAACCGCCTATAGTAATAAAGGCCGATGGGCTTGCGGCCGGTAAAGGTGTGGTGATAGCGCAAAACACAATAGAAGCGGTAAAGGCTTTCCGGGCAATGGTGATGAACGGGCAGTTTGGAGATGCAAGCAAAAATGTGGTGATAGAACAATTCCTGGATGGTATTGAGCTTTCTGTCTTTGCGTTTACGGACGGCACAAATTATGTGCTGCTGCCCGAGGCAAAGGACTATAAGCGAATAGGAGCAGGCGATACCGGCCCCAACACCGGTGGCATGGGTGCGATCTCACCGGTGCCTTTTGCAGATGAGACGTTTATGCAAAAGGTGACAGAACGTATCATTGAGCCAACCGTGAAAGGGTTAAAGAGAGAAGGCATTACGTACCAGGGTTTTATTTTCTTTGGCCTGATAAAAGTGAAAGATGAGCCTTATGTAATAGAATACAATTGCCGCATGGGCGACCCGGAAACCGAGGTGGTAATACCCCGGCTTGAAAATGACCTGGTGGAACTAATACTGAAAATGCAGGAGGGCAAGCTCAATGAGGTAACGGTGCGGCACAGCTCAAAGGCTACTGGTGCGGTGATGTTGGTGTCAGCAGGTTACCCCGGAGATTATGAGAAAGGGAATGTAATGAGTGGTTTTGAAAAAGCGAGGGGGAGTTTATTGTTTCATGCTGGCACAACGGTCAAAGACGGCCATATTGTAACAAATGGCGGGCGGGTGATCGCTGTTACTTCTTATGGAGATAATATAAAACAGGCATTAGAGAAATCTTATGAAAACGCAGCCCTGATCGAGTATGAAGGGAAGTATTATAGGAAGGATATAGGGTGGGAGTTCTAGTGAGATCAATTGCGAAATGTAAGTTAACCATTTTGTGTGTTGTTGAATTACACTAATTTGCAGTAATCAGAGTTTCTAGGTGAATGGTATATGCAGACGTAGAACTGATCAATGGCCTTGACGAAGGAGCTGCAAGGCGCCATACTATTGGTGAAGACGAGCTGAAAAGATTCCCGGTTAATATTTTAGTAGATACAGGCTCATACATGCTTGCCATTAACAAGCTATACAGGAACATCTTCAGTTGCCGGTAGTTGATTCTAAAAAAGCGCAGACCGCAGATGACCGAATTATCAATTGCGATGTAGTTGCCCCAATTGTATTGCTCCTTAAAAACCGCCGGTTTACCGGCGGCGCCATGGTATTGCCCGGAGATTCAGAACCGTTATTGGGTGCTATTCCTTTGGACGAAATGGATGTTTTGATTCATCCGCTAAGGCAGAAACTTATAGTAAATCCTGAGCATCCTTTATATGCGCAACTGAAATTAAAGTGAGGTTCCATACACACCTTTAGGCATTTAAGATTCTCCTGCCTATTTTTGCCCCATCAGCAACCCATCTTCCATATTAGAATCACCCATTGAATTCCTCAAAGGCGTTGGTCCCCAGCGCGGTGAACTATTACGCCAGGAACTGGAGATAAGCACTTTTGAGGACCTGCTGTATCATTATCCCTACCGCTATTTCGACCGGTCGCAGATCACAAAAATCGCGGCTATTAATTCAACTACGGAGTATGTACAAATAGCGGGAATACTTGTAAATATTACCGAGGAAGGGACGGGATTTAAAAAGAGGCTTATTGCTACTCTTTATGATGATACAGGGCGGATAGAACTGCTATGGTTCCAGGGCGCGCAGTGGATGAAGAAAACACTAAAGGAAAATGAGCGCTACATAGTGTTTGGGAAAGTTAATTTGTTCAATGGTTATTACAATATTTCCCACCCTGAAATAGAGTTATGGAATGCAGATACAGCCATTGCTGGCAGGCAGCCAGTATATTCCAGTACTACCAAATTAATTGCGAAGGGTATCACCAATAGGTCATTTGCAAAAATTACACAGGCGCTGTTTGAAAAATTAAACCCGGCAGATATTCCTGAAGTGCTGCCAGCGGAAATAATAAAACAATATAACCTTTGCAGCCGCTTTGCCGCTATACGCTGGATACACTTTCCTGATAATGACGAGCATGAGCAGCTTGCGCGACATAGGATGAAGTGGGAGGAGCTGTTTATCTCTCAATTGATGATTGCAAGGCTGCGGCTGCAGCATACGGCACAACAAGGGTGGAAGTTTGAAAAAGTCGGTGATCATTTTAATGACTTCTTCCGGCTGCATCTGCCGTTCGAGCTTACTAATGCGCAAAAGCGGGTGTTAAAAGAAATAAGGCAGGACACCGCAAGGGGCAAGCAAATGAATAGGTTGCTGCAGGGCGATGTGGGTAGCGGTAAAACGATAGTAGCCGTTATGTCTATGCTGTTGGCGCTGGACAACGGTTTCCAGGCCTGCATTATGGCGCCTACCGAGATACTGGCGCAGCAGCACTATATCAGCATCGGTGAGTTGCTGGCTGATATGGGCATACGGGTGAGATTGCTGACCGGCAATGTTAAAGGCAAAGCCAGGAAAGAGATACTGGCAGAGCTGGCAGATGGAAGCACGCCAATAGTTGTAGGCACTCATGCTCTTATTGAAGATAGCGTACAATTTAAAAACCTTGGCCTGGCGGTAATAGATGAGCAGCACCGTTTCGGGGTGGGGCAGCGTGCCCGGCTGTGGAAGAAAAATGAGATGCCACCGCATGTGCTCGTAATGACAGCTACGCCTATTCCGCGAACACTGGCTATGACCATGTATGGAGACCTCGATGTTTCAGTAATTGATGAGCTGCCACCTGGCAGGAAGGAGATAAAAACCGTGCACCGAAAGGACGCAGGACGAATGAAGGTAATGGAATTCATTCGCAGCCAGGTGGATGAAGGCAGGCAGGCATATATCGTTTATCCGCTGATAGAGGAGTCTGAGAAGATGGATTATGAGAGCCTGGTTGCGGGATATGAGCAGGTGAAAATATGGTTCAACGAAAACAAGTATAAAATAGCCATGGTGCATGGCCGGCAGGAAGTAGGTGAGCGTGAACGGAATATGCAACGCTTTGTGAAGGGTGAAGCGAATGTGCTGGTTGCAACCACAGTAATAGAGGTGGGTGTGAATGTACCCAATGCCTCGGTGATGCTTATAGAAAGTGCGGAGCGTTTTGGCCTGTCGCAGATGCACCAGCTTAGGGGCCGGGTAGGGCGTGGTGCCGACCAGTCTTACTGCATACTGCTCACCGGCAATAAAATATCTGAAGAAAGCTACAAGCGAATACGGATCATGGTATCGACAACTGATGGTTTTAAGATCGCCGAAGAGGATCTTGCCATGCGCGGGCCGGGCGATATGTATGGCACCAAGCAAAGCGGCGTACTGAAATTCAAGCTGGCAGATATAGTGCTGGACGGAGCAATACTCGAAGAAACACGCATTGCCGCCCAGCAACTGCTTGGCAATGACCCGTCATTAATCTTGCCGCAAAATCAACCCTTACGATTTATGTTGAAACAACAGGCGAAGCAATCTCATTGGGGGAAGATAAGTTAAGGCGCTTAAAATACTATTGTAATTTAATAATTACCTTTACCACTCATCAAAAAAGTATATGAAGATATACAGCATACGCATAAAAGGGTTTCAACAGTTTAATGACACTTTTATTAATTTGACGAACCCTGAGACAGGTCAGCCCGCCAATAAAATTTGTATTATTGGTGAAAATGGTACCGGTAAATCTACATTATTAAACATTTTAGCAGGCATACTAGGTAATCTAGCATCTTATGAACGCAATGTGCCTGTAAATAGGTTTTATGTTTTTAAGTTCGATTATAACAACAATAAATACTACTATTATTTATGTTCTACGGAGGCCACAATATTTAATGAAAACGTTGATCATGGTTATCCAGACTGGTTTAATATTTTAACTTCGTCTGATACATATCATTATGCCGTTGCACAACATGATATACATGAAAAATACTCAGTAACGGATGTCGGCTTTCTCACAGGAATAAGACTAAAAGACAATTCAACCGATGTATTAATACATTCTCCGGCTGAAAGCATAACAAATCCAGGTCTAACTATTTCCGATGTTCCTTATGCTAGCCTTGGAGATGCCTTGGCTTTTTTAAATTCGTTTCCATTTATACATGTCATTACTAATGACACGGTAGCAGTGTTTTGGAAAATATTAATTTTCCTAATAAAGAATAGAGAGAATGAACGTGAACAATTTGAAAATATTCCTGAAAATTTAGATAAAACTAAAAATCAGCTAATTGCTGAATTTGAAAAAATAAATCCTAAAATTTTAAATAAGATTGCGGATTTATGGAATAGTATTTTAGATAAGGCTGGGTTGGAGTTCGATGTAGAAAAAGCAGATAATCCAATACAACTCAATGAAAACCTCAAGGCGTACATAGTTTTGAAAAGAACCAGAGAGAGGATAAATTACAATAACCTCAGCACTGGTATAAGAAATTTTATTTTCAGACTGGGACATATTTTCGCTTTATATTTTAATAGAGAAATTAAAAGAGGGTTTGTGCTAATTGATGAGCCGGAAAATAGTCTTTTCCCTGATTTTTTATTTGACTTGGTCTCTATCTACGAGAAAGTGTTAATAGACAAAAACGGTGAGAACAATACGCAGTTATTTATGGCGACACATAACCCAATCATTGCCGCTCAGTTTGAGCCTCATGAACGGGTGATACTTGATTGGGATGATAATGGTTACGTTCAGGCTTTTAAGGGAGTTGCACCGGTGGGCGATGACCCTAATGATATTTTGTTGAAAGACTTTAAACTAGCCCATGTTATGGGGAAGAAGGGACAGGAATTCTGGGTTGAATATTTAGAGTTAAAGAAGAAACTTAGAAAAACAACCGATGAGAACGAGAAAGAAGCCCTGGTAAAAGAGATCAGTGAAATTGGTACAAAATATAATTTTAAGTAGCGATGAAACTTTTAGGTAAAACTCCTAATTCTGAAATCATAGCAGAGGGCCTGACCTATCAGGAAAACAGGAGTAGAAATAATAAAAGACTTCTTGAATTGCTTTTATCGGAACAAAGGAATTTCTGTGCCTATACAGAAAAATATGTACAAGGCCTAGATTCAACCGAAGTAGAGCATTTTAACAGTGCAATTAAATATTGGGATGATTACTATAATTATTATGCTGTCTTGAGAAAAGCGAATGAGTATAAAATCAAGAAAGACAATACTTATAGAAATGCAGGCTTCTTGGATAATTTATTCTTTCAGAACAATGACGATTTTAGTAGAAGAGTGCATTATGTAGATGGTGTTTATGAAGAAACAGATGCCATGGATATTGAAGCAAAAAATTTTATTGATTTTTTAGGATTTAATGAACACCCACTTTATCAAGACAGGAAGAATCATGTAGAAAGGCTGAAAGAATCATTTGAAAACGCAGGATGGGATAGCCAAAGGTGTTTGGATTATTTCAGAACATACCCTAATGAATTGAGTTTTATCACTGCTCTTGAACACGAGCTTGGATTGAATTTAGTAGAGTTTTACAGGTAATAGCTTCAATTACGCACTCGTATTCATATAGTCATAGATCATTTTAGAGAGCTGGCCCATGAGGTTGGAAAGCTTTGTAAAATCATGGCCCTTGGTCATTATCGTGAGCAGGTAGGCGTTGTTGTTGATGTAGATGATCGCAGATTCATGGAGTTCTTTATCATCACCATCGGCGTACTCGCCAAATTTATGAATGGCCTTTACATCGGCAGGCAGATTTTTCAAAATGCCATCTCTGAATTTGCATTGTGCCAATAGCGAAGATGCGTATTCTGATGAGGTAATATTCAGGTATCCGGCGTTATAAAGCGCCTCCAGGAATATGGAATATTCCCTCGCTTTGAACTTGTAGTTAGTATCAATGAGCTTATTATTGTCAAATCCAAGATCGGTGATCGTTTTTTTAAAGCTGGCAAAATCAATGTTGTCCTGGAGCAGCAGCGTTGCATGATTGTCGGAATTGGCGATCATTTGATAAAGAAGCTCCTTTATTTTGTATTTATGGCCAGGCCGGATACTGTCGGAAACAAAATTTTGAGAAGGTATTTTTCTGGAATCTTTCACGTAAAGGATCTCTTTGTCGAGTAGTCCAGGCAATGATTCTGATTTCTTCAGGTAGGCGATCATGATAGGTGCCTTCCCCAGGGAAGCAGGATGATATTCCAGTTTCGGATAAACAGATATCCAGTCTTCGCCGGGGCCTAAATTCTTTAAATAAACGGATGCACAGGAGATGTTACCCGCCCTTGTCTGGTCTTCAATAAAGCTTTTGAGATTTTCTTTTAGTGCCGAGTAGCGGGAAGACTCACATTCGCGGTCTTCATTGATCAATGGTTTAATATACTTAAAGCCCTTGAGCCGAAAGGTGTTCTCTCCACATTCTACTGTGTTGTTTTCCGCAGTTACATGAACTATTGCGTTGCTATCCGCGTCCTGGTTGCCCGAGCCCGGTTGTTTTTTGAAAAGAAAAAAAAAGATCATACCGACTACTACTGCTGGGATCAGGTAGAGGAAGGATATTTTTACACTTAGCAGTTTTTTCAGCATTGCCAAATAGGGTGCTTGTACGCCCTTGCAATTTAATTCACCAGCCTTGTTTCCTATAAAAACTTGTGGCTAACAATACGTTATTTGTGGCTAATAATATGGTGTGAAAAATACCATGCCACCGGTAAAAAAGCCGGATTTCCCCTAACTGTTTGCAATACAAATAGTTATAACTATAAAGGCTATGGATTAAAAATAAAAAATATGCAGAAACGACTCAGTTACTTACTTTGTTTTTCGAGCTTGTCCACGCGCTGCACAAGCGCATCCAGGTTGCGGAAGTGGATATATGCTTTGCGGTATTTGTTGGCGTCAAATGCCGGCGAGCCCATATAAACTTCGCCTGCTTTTGTAATGCTTTTCGATATGCCTGACTGGGCAGTTATGATCGTGTTGTCTGCTATATTCAAATGGCCTACTATACCCACCTGTCCGCTGAACATACAGTTCTTTCCGATCTTCGTGGATCCGGCAACTACGTTACATGCTGCGAGATAGCTGTTCTCGCCAATTTCCACATTATGGGCTATGTGCACCAGGTTATCAAACTTAACGCCTTTGCGCAGTATGGTGGAGCCGAGCGTGGCGCGGTCTATAGCACAATTGGCGCCTATTTCCACATCATCTTCAATGATCACATTGCCTATCTGGGGCACTTTTTTATTACCCTCATTTTGCGGCTCGAAACGGAAGCCATCGCTGCCGATGACAGTGCCCGAATGTATGATGCATTCTTTGCCGATCTGGGTATCTGAGTATATTTTTACACCTGCAAACAGGGTGGTATTGTCGCCGATGGTTACATTGTCGCCCACAAACACCTGGGGATATATTTTTACATTGTTGCCTATGCGGGCATTATCGCTGACCACCGCAAACTCACCCGCGTAAAGGTTCTCGCCAATTTTTGCACTTTCCGAAATATATGCGTGTTTCGATACACCGGTTTTGTTCAGCTTTACCTGGTTATACATTGCCAGCAATTTTGCAAAGGCCGCTGCCGCACTCTCCACCCGTATCAGTGTTGCCGATACCGGCGCTGTGGGGGCGAAGTCTTTATTTACAATAACCAGCGAGGCTTTTGTGCCGTATATATACTGTGTATAGGCAGGGTTTGCCAGGAAGGATATCGAGCCGGGCTCACCTTCTTCTATCTTTGATAATTTAGTGATCTTCACATCTGCATCCCCTTCTATCTGCCCGTTCAAAATGCCGGCTATTTGTTTTGCAGTAAATTCCATTGTGTATGATTTGAAATGAAAAATGTGAGTTCAATATAAGTAAATTACCCGAAACAGGCTCTTAGGACTTTGGTATTGCGCCGTAGTCTTTCAGTATGTCGTGGAGGATGTCGATGCGTGCCCTGAACCAATCTTTGGTGGTGTCGGCAATGGGCATTTCAAAATTTTCTGCGAAGAAATAAGGATAGTTGCGCTCGCCGCTTTTGTTCATGGACCCTTCCGGTTCTTTTACATGCTCTATCCGCTCGGCAAAGCCCACCACCCAATACACATATTTGTCGCCCACGTGGCCGGTGCCTGTTTTGTAATAAAGGTTGTAGCCGGGAGTTTGCTCCTGCAGCATCATGGTCTTTACGATGCGCTGTGTGCGCTCAGAAAAAGGCAATTCTGCGAAGTACAGTTTTTTTACAAAGCCGGTTTGCTCATCCGGCGATATCTGCAGGGAGTTATTGAGCCAGAAGGTATCTATCTTCCCGGCCATTGTCATATTGCCATACTTCACGGTGTCCAGGTAGTGCTGCATTTTTGCCGGGCCTACGCGGCGGGCTATTTCCTGGTAGTAGCCTACATTGCTTACCTTAAAAGCTTCGCGCATGGTCATGTCCTTATTCCATTCCGGCATGGAGCGCACGATGCCATCCCATTTTATCATAAGCTGGTCGTCCGGGGCAACTGCGGTTTCAAGCGCCACAAGCGAATTGAATATCTTAAAGGTAGAGGCTGGCAGAAAACGCTGCAGGCACCTTTCTTTATTATAGTAGTGTATAGATTCATGGTTGTTATCGCGCAGCATAAAGCAGGCATTCTTTATGCCGTTTTGCTCAAAGTATTTGCCCCATTCGGTATGATCTTTGATGCGGGTTTGGGTACACGATGATATCAGTGCAGCGGCAAGAAATATACACAGCGCTCTTAAATACATAAGCCTATTTTTTTAACAAGTGCGAAATTAGGTATTATTGTTTAGCCCTTCAGGATTTTCCTCCTTGCTTGATTGCATTTGACCCCAATGGCACGGATTTTACTGCATAAAAGAAAAAAAAACACCGTTATGGACAAGCTGGAATTAAAAGGTAAATGGAACGAGCTGAAAGGCAAGATAAAACAGCAACATGCTGACTTTACAGATGATGACCTGGAATATGAAGACGGGAAGGATGATGAGCTATATGGCCGCCTTCAACAAAAACTGGGCAAGACGAGAGACGAAGTGGTAAAATGGCTGAAATCGCTGTAAACCCCAAACCCTCCCGTTGTAAAGCGGGCCCCTGTATCTTATTGCGTAATTATCATGTTTAATACTGAGGGGCAGCCCCTTTAGGGGTCGGGCTTTTTTCTTGTACCCAACCCAACACTATATCTAGTTGCTCTTCACGGGTGAGGCCGCTGTTATCCAGCAGTATGGCATCATCTGCGCGGTGCAGCGGGCTTTCTTCTCGTGTGCTGTCTATATAGTCGCGTAGTTCCAGGTTGTGGCGCACCTCATCTATGGTTATGTGCGGGTTCGTCTCGTACATTTCCTTGAAGCGGCGCATTACACGTACCTCCGGGTCTGCCGTCATAAATATTTTCAGTTCTGCATCAGGAAATACAGCGGTGCCTATATCCCTTCCGTCCATTACTATGCCCTTTTTTCTCCCCATACGTTTCTGCTGGGCCACTGCAAATGACCGTACCTCACGTATAGCCGCCACCTCGCTTACTTTTTCGGAAATGATCATATCGCGGATATAGGGGGCGATATTCTCGTCGTTCAAATGAATATCTGAGTTCCGGCTTTGCTCATTATAGACAAACGATATATTGATGTTTGCTATGGCATCCAGCACCTTGCCGTGGTCGCTGTAATCAACATGGTGGCGAAGGAAATAAAGTGTTATTGCCCGGTACATGGCGCCACTGTCTATGTAACTGTATTTCAGCTTTGCAGCAAGCTCTTTAGCCAGCGTACTTTTACCGCAGGATGAATACCCGTCAATAGCTATTATTATCTTCTGCGCCAACATAAAGCAAAGGTAGGTAAGATAACAAAATATAATGCTATCTTTTTGTTCCCATTAAATCTTCCTTGAGCACATGGGGCAATGCTGCGAAAGCAAACAAGCCTCCTGTTCAGGAGGCCTGGTAAATATTTTGCAGGAAGGTATTATTTATTCCATGCTGAAGCGCTGCTATGATCGAGGATGGGGTTGTATCCAAAATCATTAACGGCCTGGGTAGCAGTATCCACTATTTCGTACTGCATATTGATAGCGCCATACTGCCCATAGGTGACATTAGTGTACACATAACCAACGCCTACCAATACTTTGCCCTGGTACTGTTGGTTTGGTATAATAATGCTGTCATGGATGATAGATGCATAAACAGGAACTGTAAAATAATTGTAGAAATTAGTGATAACCACATCACTGATCCCGGTGCCCTCGGAGATGGTAACGGGATATTGTGCCGCTTCAGTTTCGCTTCCTTTCTCAAATACCGACCAGTTGCCTAAAAATTTCTGGCGGGAGATGGTTTCGCAGTTTGTGCCTTCATACCCGGACGGGCAGTTGCACACACCATTGTTACAAACACCTCCATAGGCGCATACTATGGTTTTGCACTGGTCCCTGTTGCAGGATGAATAAACGATTGCTGCAAACACCGAAAACGACAGCAGTGTGGTAATGGTTATTGTTTTTAAGCGGGCTTTCATTGGTATGAAAATGTTTAATTCGTTCAAAGATAAAAGAAAACTTATAAAAATGCAAAAACTGGCAAAGAAGAAAATAAATATGACCCTAGCAATAACTCTGGGTTAATGCCAGCTTTGCTTTAACGCTCAGCATCAGCCTTGTAAGCCTTGATACCCCTATATATTGCCATAGCAACATCCTCCTGGCCTTCTTCCGAGTTGAGGTATTTTTCCTCCTGCATGTTCGTGATAAACCCCATCTCTACCAGCACCCCCGGCATAGCGCTGCCGGCGAGCACTTCCAGCGGCAGTTGCTTCACGCCAAGGTCGGGCCTGCCCTCTGCGCCAAACGCTTCCTGTATCCGGGTGCCAAGGGTCACGCTTTTACTGAGAAATGTCTGTGAATACTGTGCGAGAATGATACTTGTCTGCGGGTCTTTTATATTAAGCAGGCCGGGCTCCTCGGACAGATTGTCGCCCCACTCGCCAATGGATTTTTCTTTCTGCGAGTTGCGGTGCAGCGCCAGTACGTATGTTTCCACACCCTTCCTTGTTGTTTCGTGGTGCTGTATCTTGCGGTAAATGGGCTGCTTCACTGTTTTGTGGTGTTTCTTCACTGTCTTATAACCTTCCAGCACCTTGGTGTAGGTGAATGGGGTGGAGTTAACGTGAATGGCGATAAAGAGGTCGGCATTTGCCTTATTAGCTATTTCATGCCTTTCTACCAGGCTGGGATAGACATCTGTGGTGCGCGTGTAGATCACCTCCACGCCTTTCATGCTATCCTGTAATATTTTCCCGAGCTTTAGCGTTACTGCGAGTGTTATGTCTTTTTCGTAAGAAAAGGATCCATGGGCGCCGGGGTCTTTCTGGCCTCCGTGGCCCGCATCGATCACTATTTTGGTTATTTTTTTGCCCTTTGCCATAAGCAACTGAGGGGCAAGAAGCATTATAAATACAGCAAATAATATGGTGCGCATCATATGTTTCACAAAAGATTAAATATACAAACTGTCAAAACCTCACTTTCAAATAGCTATTTTTGTCACGCCCATGAGTGAGCGCGGTAAATTTATTCCAAAATTCCCATCATTGCGTTGCTTTACTTACTGTATGGCGACCATTTTTATATTCTTTATAACAAATAGAGGTTATTGCCAATCTGACAATGTACACATTATTTCTTCAGCAGTCCCCGGTTCTGACACTGCAAAGAATGCCGCGGGCCATACAAATGATAGTATAAAAGCAGACCTTGGGTTTATAGCAAATGACAGCCTCAAAAAAGATTCGGTTGCTGCCGCATCGGACACATCCAAGAGAAAGGCGCTTGAAAAGTCGCTGGGTATAAAAATATCAAAAGATGCACTGCCTGATGTTGTAAAAGCTACCGCCCAGGACTCACTGATACTGGACATGCACACCAATCTTTTTTACCTGTATGGAAATGCACAGGTGAATTACCAGGATGTGCAGCTCAACGCCGGGCAGATAGTTTATGAGCAGTCTTCAAACCTGGTATCTGCCGCGCCATATGAAGCGGCGAAAGAGAAAGATACCAGTGTGAAGCAGACGTTTACACAAGGCAAAGAAAAGTTCACTTACGACTCGCTGCAATATAACTTTAAGAGCAAGCGAGCTATAGTGCGAAACGTGCACTCACAATATGGCGAGGGGTTTGTGTATAGCGAGCAGGTGAAGCGAAACCCCGACCAGACGATCTATGGCGCGCACAGCATATATACTACCTGCGCGCTGGATACACCACACTTTGGCATTTTGGCCAAGAAGATCAAAGTGATCCCCGGCAAAGTGATCGTATCCGGGCCGTGCAACTTATCTATTGAAGGGATACCCACGCCGCTATGGCTGCCTTTCGGTATATTCCCGGTATCTGAAAAGCAGAAATCCGGGTTTGTGATACCTACCTACACTATTGAGGAGCAGCGCGGGCTGGGGTTGCTGAATGGCGGATACTACTGGTATATGAATGACCATATAGACTTCCTGACGCAGGCCAATGTTTATACAAAGGGCAGTTATGCCTTCAGCGAGATATGCGACTACAGTGATATATACCACTACAAGGGCTTGTTCAGCCTGAATTATGCCTATAATAAAACCGGTGAGGATTTTGAGCCAAACGCATCTATAACGAAAGATTTTATGGTGAACTGGCGCCACCAGTCGGATCCTAAATCTATACCGGGGCAGAGCTTCAACGCATCGGTGCAGGTGGGTACATCCTCTTTTTATTCCAATAACAGCCTCGATGTAAACCAGATATTGCAAAACCAATACCAGTCGAACATCAGCTATTCGAAGAACTGGCAGGGCACACCATTCGGGTTAACGATAAGCGCACTGCACAACCAGAATACGGAGAGCCACCAGGTGAATGTAACATTGCCGGATATAAACTTTCATGTATCGCAGATTAACCCCTTCCAGAAAAAGAATGCAAGCGGCAAAGCCAAGTGGTATGATAAGATCACCGCAAGCTATACGGTGGATATGCTCAATCGTACCACTTTTTACGACAGCCTTTTCAGGCCCTTTCTTTCAAATATTTCGTTGTCCAGTTTCCAGACTGGCCTCCACCACTCCGTTCCTATCAGCGCTTCCTACACTATATTCAGATACATCAATATGTCGTTTAGTGTAAACTACAATGAATACTGGCTCACGGACAAGCTGTACCGCACTTATGACAGCGTACTGAACAAGCTGGACAGTAATGACCAGCATGGATTCTATACCGCACGGGATTTTAATGCAGGTGTCAGCTTCTCTACCCGTATCTACGGTATGAAACTCTTTAAGCATGGCGGACTGAGAGGGATACGCCATGTGCTTACGCCTTCGGTCGGGTTTACGTATCACCCGGATTTTGCCGCATCGCCGTTCAACTATTACTACCGCACGCGCCTTGACTCTACGAATAATTTCCAGAACTATACTTACCAGTCGCCGTTTATTACTTCGATAGTGGGCTCGCCGCCCATAGGCAAGGCCGGCCAGGTAAATTTCGGGGTGAACAATAACCTGCAGATAAAGGTGCGGAGCGCAAAGGATACCGTGACCGGGTTTAAGAATGTGACGCTGATAGATGCACTGGGCGCTACGATCTCCTATAACCCCGCTGCCGACTCTTTCCAGTGGAGCAACATAGGCCTGAACTTCCGGACAAATGTGATGGACAAGATAAATATCAGCTCCAACGCGAATTTTGACCCGTATGCTTTTGACTATGATGCAGGCAGGCGACTGCCGGAGACTATGGAAGACAAAGGTTTTGGGCTGGCGCGGTTTTCTGCAGCCTCCATGTCGCTTGGGTCTAATTTTCACTCGAAGCCTGCAGGTGGTGCCAATAACCCTACAAACAGCGAGGAGTATGGCCGCATTATGCGCAATGCGGGCTATAACGACTATGTTGACTTTAATATACCGTGGAGCTTCAACTGCAGCTATTCGTTATCTGCCAATAATAACTACTCTTATTTCTCTAAGCGGGATACCATAGTGCTGAGCCAGTCGCTGACATTCCAAGGTGAGCTACAGATCACCAAGCGCTGGAAACTTAATGCGAGCAGCGGGTATAATTTTAGTTACCACCAGCTTACACTGACATCAATAGACGTGTACCGTGACCTGCACTGCTGGGCCATGCACCTGCAAACCATTCCATTCGGGCCGAGGAAGAGCTTTACATTTACCATTAATGTGAAGTCGGCAATACTGCAGGATCTGAAGCTGGTGCGGAGGAGAGACTACAGGGATACTCCTTATTAGTCTGAACCTAGATTTTCCTGATTAAAGGATTTCCGTGATGCCCCACTTTCTTAGTTTACAGCTTTCAGTCGGCAGTTTGCAATGTGTTTCCGAAGCCGTCCTGGCAATTCGGTGAGCAATGTCCCATGTGGTTTAAATTTTTTCTGTGATTATATGGGGCATTTTAGTTTTGGGGTGATTGGCTGAAACCCTTTGCTGCGGCTGCTCTACAGTATTTATTATATTTTTTCTGCATTTCCCATTTTGCCACACCGTGGGGCATTTTCAGTTGGCAGGCGGCAGTATGCAGTTGGCAGGTAGTTCGTACCGGAGTGTTACATTTTATGCCCCAAAATGCCCCATGGCTCAGTTAGCAGTTTTCAGCCGGCAGTTAGAAATATGTGCGTACATAAAAAACGCCAGCCTGAACGTGCCTTTCCGATAGGTGCAGGCGAAGGGCGAAATCTTAATGAGAGGAAAATGTTGAATCGCACCACAAATGTCTTAAGAAAAGTGATGCGGCCCAAGACGAAAATTCTATCTGGGCTTTTGTAAAATCTATTCATGCCGTTGTTATTGATATGTAAATGGTGTTAATCTTTAAATCGCTTTTATACTTTTGGTTGAGTGTGTTAGTCTGAATCGCGGCGAAGGGGATGATGAAGATGTATTATGTAGGTTAGTCGTAAGTCGTAAGGTTTAGGATGTGAGATATGAGGTTTTACTTAGAGACGCAATGCATTGCGTCTCTACGAACTGCAGGAAGGAACTGATTAAAAGATTAACCTGATTGTAAAATGATTTTGGAATGAAAGTGATCTTACGATGCTTCGTGATTCTGATACTTGTATTAAGTACAGGTTCTCTGTATGCGCAGCTTCAGGGCCAACCCCTCATTGACTCCCTGCTTAAAGAGCTGCCCAAACAAAAAGAAGATAGCAACAAGGTGAACCTGCTGCGGGCGTTGTCTTCGGGTAATCATCACATTAATCCTGATGAAGGCATAAGATACGGACAGCAATCCCTGCAACTGGCTGAAAAATTAAAATGGAAAGCAGGAATGGCAGGCGCCATTTTTTGCGTAGGCCAGAATTACTATTTTAAAGATAATTTCCCGAAAGCATTGGAATATTATTTCAATTCAGAGCAGCTGTACGAAGAAAACGGAGATAGTCTTTTTGCCGCTAATGTGTGCCAGGTAATTGGCAATGCTTACGCAAATTTCGGCGATTATCCGAAATCACTGGAATATAACCTGAAAGCCCTGAAGCAATATGAACGGACAGAAGATAAATATGAGATTGCCAGCCTGAATAATGATATCGGCATTTGTTATAAAGAGCAAATCCCACCCGATTATGCAAGAGCAATGGAGTATTTTAATAAGGCATTAAAGATCGGCACCGATTCTAATTACGAGTACTGGATCACCGCAGTGAACAACAATATCGGTGAGATATATCTGTGCCAAAAGAACGTCCCTTTAGGGTTAGCATATTTGAATAAGTCTTTAAAACTGGCCGATAAAATAAACCTGCGCTGGGTAAAGGACTGGGACCTGCTCGACATTGGTGTTTGTTATTTGTCCATTGTTAAAGATCCATCAATTAAAGGCGGCCAGATTTCTTCGATACCTGCTGATAAGAATATACTGCTGGATGAATCTATCGACTTGATACAACAGGCGCTTAAAATAAGTACGGATACGAATGAACATTCCATTCAGATAACTCAACCATGCCTTAAAAATCTTGCCGAGGCATACAAGCTAAAGGGTGACTACAAGCGATCGCTGGATGCTTTTGAAATGTTTACAGCCAACAGGGACTCCATCTTCTCGAAAGATAAGACGGACAGGATCATGAAGATGGGGCTGGATATGGAATACGAAAAAGCATCGCATAAGGCAGAGCTGAAATTGCAGAAGCAGCGCGTACTTACTTACGCTGGCGGGGCGGGCATACTGATGTTACTGGCTTTCACATTCTTCATTGTAAAAGAGCGCAGCAAGTCGGAAAATGAAAGAAAAAAATCAGATGGGTTGCTGCTGAATATACTGCCATCAGAAGTGGCGGAAGAATTAAAATCAACGGGTGCATCGGAAGCAAGACAGTTTAATGATGTAACCGTGCTCTTTACAGATTTTGTAAGTTTTACAGAAACGAGTGAACGGCTTACGCCAAAGGAATTGGTAAAAGAACTGGATAGCTGTTTCAAAGCATTTGACGAGATCACCAGCAAGCACAACATTGAGAAGATAAAAACTATAGGCGATGCCTACCTTGCCGCATGCGGCCTGCCCGCAGCAGACCCAAGGCATGCGGAAAACGCAGTGCAGGCAGCAAAGGACATAAGAAGCTTTATGCAAGACAGGCATGTTAAGCTGGGAAACAAAACTTTTGAGATTCGCGTAGGCATTCACAGCGGCAGTGTAGTGGCGGGCATAGTGGGGGTGAAGAAGTTCGCCTACGACATATGGGGCGATACCGTGAACACCGCCGCTCGCATGGAGCAAAATAGTGAAGCGGGGAAGATAAATATCTCAGAGACGACTTATGAGCTGGTGAAGGATAAGTTTAATTGCGAGTACAGAGGTGAGATAGCA